>CAJTMS010000004.1:0-50207 GCA_910577155.1 uncultured Mailhella sp. | reverse complement strand
GAGCTCGTTCACCTGCAAGCGGCTGCCACTCCCCATACTCCCTCTCATCGCTTATTTTTATTTCACAAAAACAAGATTACTTTTTTAATTGAAAGAATTTATTTGTTCATCAACCTCTTTCAATAGTAAAGCGAATATTTTTATCAATGCGTCCAATTTTCGCAAAAACCTCCTTTTTTGAAGAACAAGAAGAAAAACCCTTTCCGGAAAAAGTTAACATTCTCTTTCACAGACAGCAGCATATTTTATAGCTATCCCCTTTATTTAATAAAAGAAAAAATATCATAAAAATGGCTTTTTTTTTGTTGACAGGCAAGAAAAAGTTATGTACAAAAGTGTTTCGTCAAGCGGGAGTAACTCAGCGGTAGAGTGCAACCTTGCCAAGGTTGAAGTCGCGGGTTCAAATCCCGTCTCCCGCTCCAGACAAAAAAATGCATATTTGGCGGCTTCGCCAAGCGGTAAGGCAGAGGCCTGCAAAGCCTTTATCTCCAGTTCAAATCTGGAAGCCGCCTCCATATATGCGGGAGTAACTCAGCGGTAGAGTGCAACCTTGCCAAGGTTGAAGTCGCGGGTTCAAATCCCGTCTCCCGCTCCAGAAAGTTAGTCCTCATACGATATGAGGACTTTTTTATGCAAAAGCGTACAAAAAAGAGCGGCAAATACCGCTCTTTTTTCTTATCAAATTCCTGGAGCAATTCCTGATAACATCAAGAATATTAATTCCCTGTTATTGACAACGTCCATAACAGGGCTTTGAGGGGGATTGGGGGAGCGGTAGCCATTAGCGAGTTAACGAGCTCTACGGATAGCGACAGCAGAGATAATCATTTCCCCCAAAAAAATAAAAATTCATTCAGTATGAATTGTAGAACCCTCAAGAATTTTACCCTGGATTATTGGCATTAATTCTTCTTTGGAACATCTTGGAACAATACTTACATGAACTTTTCCTTCACGTTTTAGTACTCCAAAAACAGGCGTTTTTCCAACTGCTCCTCGTCCTCTTTTGCCCCTTACTCGTCTTGCACCAAAGTAGCTTTCATCAAGTTCAAATTCACCTGGCTCTTTTCTCTCTTCTTCCAGAGAGAAAAGAAAAATCTTTTCCCTTAATAGATTATAGTAAGCATTGATAGTATTGCGATTAATACCCAATAAATTACTTGTAGAAGTTGCTGTTAAATCCTCTGCAAAGCATTTAATAATTTTTCTAATTTTATACTTGCTTATTCTATTGTATTTCATATAGTTATATATAAATCCTATATGAGATACTAGTCGAGAGCCAAAAATAATTGCTGAGGGAGCAGAGCAGCGCTATGCAAACTTCCTTGGATAAGAACAAGTCTTTGTGGGCGGAGCACCTTTCACAGTTGATGAAAATTTCCCCGAAACCCGCAAACATTCTCATGCCTTTTACCATGGCAGAGGTGAATTTATCCCTGAAGACGAACCCTTTGAAATCAATACCCGTTCTGATAAGGCAAGCAATATTGCCTTCATGAATTTCTATCCGTTCAATGACATAGAAACAATTTCTCCTCGCCCCATGCTCTTTATTATGGGGGAAAAGGCACATTCACGTCCATTTTCTGAAGATGCCTATGCAAAGGCTGCCGAACCCAAGGAAATGTATATTGTCAAAAATGCCGGTCACTTTGATTTATACGATAAGCCGGATTTCATTCCTGTTGAGAAATTGACAGAATTTTTCCGAAGCAATTTTTAAAATAAGCTAATAAAAACAGATAGTTCTAATGCAAGGTGAAAATTATGGCAAAAAATGTACTTATTTTATCAGGCAGTCCCAGAAAGAATGGAAATTCCGCCATGCTCTGTCAGCAGTTTGCCAAAAGAGCGGAAGAAGCAGGCTGCAGTGTGGAGCTGATATATTTGCGTGATAAAAAAATCAATTACTGCGTTGCCTGTTATCACTGTAAAAAAGAAGGTATTTGCAGTATTCTGGATAATATGGCAGAAATTCTCGACAAAATGGACAAAGCAGATGTCATTGTGATGGCAAGCCCGGTCTATTTCTATTCCATTAATGTCCAAATGAAAGAGCTCATTGACAGGGTAGTGGCACGGTGGCTGACTATTAAAAATAAAGAATTTTACTATATTATCACCGCGGCTGAAGAAGAAAGCTTTGTCAAGGACTGCACCATTGAATGCATGCGCGGTCTTGCAAAATGCCTCAAAGGTTCTGCGGAAAAAGGCTATCTTTTTGGCGGCGGCGTATACGAAGCCGGGGAAATTAAAGACACGCCGTTTATGCAGCAAGCCTATGAAATGGGTAAAACTGTTTAAAAATGAACATTGTGCATGATAAAGCACAGGATGTGCGAGCCTCGCAGAGCGAGCTCAATAATTTCCCCTAAAATTTTGAGCGAGAGCGAGCGTATCACAGGAAGTGATACCGAGCGTTATTGCAAACTTTTCCCCTGAAAACCCATCCGAAACTTTAACCATAAAGCAATTTCCATTGGTCGGGAAGAAAATAGATTGCCGAGTTGAAGGGTGTTCGGTAAGAAACAACGTAACTCGGTATAAGCACTTTCTTCTCACGGCAATCTTTTTTTATTCCTCATGAAAATCTTTTAATAGCGAAAACGAGAACATTATGAAATTACAAACAATATGCTATAGCTTGTCTCTTTCATTGGGACTTTTGCTTGGTTCGGGCTCAGTTTTGCCCATGTAGGCATACTCCGCTGAAAATACAAGTCAAAAAGCTCCGCTTATGATTCAGGAACAAGGCAGTTTTATGGCAGGCGGTTCCGCGGTGCAGGCAAAGGAAGCCTATAATCCCCTTGCGCCAACCTCCGAAAGCCAGACTTTGCATGGCGACCATGCCTATGTCTATTACCAAATTCCTGTTCATGCCAAAAAATATCCTATGGCATTTCTGCACGGTGCAGGGCAGTTTTCCCGTACATGGGAAACAACCCCAGACTGACGTGAGGGCTTTCAACATATTTTCCTGCGCAAAGGCTACGGCGTGTATTTAATCGATCAGCCAAGACGAGGCAATGCAGGACGAAGTACGCTTCCCGAAACGCTGGAAGCAAAGCCCGATGAGCAGTTTTGGTTTGGGCAGTTCCGCTTGGGTATATACCCGAATTACTATGAAGGAACGCAATTTGCTGTTGGCGAAGAAAATCTTGACCAGTTCTTTCGCCAAATTACCCCCAATACGGGACCCTACGACCCTGAAGTTATTTCCGATGCCATGGCTGCCATGTTTGAAAAATTGGTTCCGCAATTTTTGTAACTCATTCCCAAGGAGGTGGTATCGGCTGGAAGACTGCCACCAAAACAAAAAACATCAAAGCCATTGTTTCCCATGAACCGGGAAGCGGATTTTTGTTTCCTGAGGGTGAAGTTCCCGCTCCCATTAAAAATTCCAGCTTCATGGGGGATTTCAAGGCATTTGGTATTTCCTTGAACCGGTTTATGTCATTTACACGCATGCCCATTATCATTTATTACGGGGATAATGTGCCGAAAACTCCATGCGATGAACCCCATAAGGATTATTGGCGCTGTGCAATGCAAATGGCTAACCTTTGGGCGGAAACAGTCAATAAACACGGCGGTGATGTGAAGGTTGTTTATTTGCCGGATATTAACGTGCACGGCAATACCCACTTTCCCTTTTCTGATAGAAATAATGAGGAAATTGCCGATATATTGGCTTCATGGCTGAAAGAAAAGGGCTTGGACTAATTTTCGCCGATGTCTTTTTAAAGGCAGTATGGCTTTGTTTTATTCATGCGTAAATGACAGAGTGCTGCTGTCATAAAACCAATAAGCTCCCGTATCTTGTCAAGTGAAGACAGGCAAAAAAGCATGGACAAAAAAGGGGGCTTATTTTTTTTATCTACACGTATCGGATAATTTGCAGCTTGAAAAGAATAACATACTTGATTGACAAAGAGAAAAGATTTGATTTATGATAAGCTGACTACAAATAAAAAGGAGCAGCGTATGGCATCGGATCGTGAACTTATTAATTTTTCCGAAGATCATGAACTTGACCATATCTTAAAAAGATATGGCAAAGCGGCAAGCAAGGAAAACAGAGAAGAATTAAAAAAATTGGGCAAAGAATTGAAAACCAGAAACGGCAGCACTCGTACTCCGCTTAAACACCCTGAATTTTATGCTTTTTTAGAAAATGAAAAAGGCTGGAAAAAAGCATAACGTTATCCTTAAATTATCATAAACGGAAAGGCTCTTTGCGCGTATCAATTATTCTTTTACTTGATACGGAAAGAGCTTTTCATGCCGGATTAAAGCATAAACATGAAGAGGGAATAAAAAAAAGCACGTCTTGCACGTGCTTTTTTTTTTTGAAATTATTATTTATTTAGGTTTTTTAGGATTTGCTTCATTTACTTTCAATGTCCGTCCGCCGTATTCGGAACCATTAAACTTTTCAATTGCTGCCAAGGCTTCCGCATCTTCCATTTCCACAAAACCAAAACCTTTTGGTTTTCCTGTTTCTCTGTCATTGATGAGTTTTACGGATAAAACATTTCCAACTTCTTGGAATAATTGTTTTAATTGCTCTTCAGATGTTGACCATGGTAAATTTCCCACATAAATTGACTTAGCCATCAAAAAATCCTCTCAAAATATTTGGAGAACAGACATATTCCCCTTTTTGTGCTTTTTGGCACAAAGCACATATATTGTCAAGTGTTCCGTAAAAAAAGAATTAAAATTTTATCACCCCTAAGCGGCGGAATGACTAAAGTTCTTGACGTATGTCCATAAAGCTTATATTTTCAGAAAAAAAGGAAGTGAATATTGTTAGATTTTATAAAAAAGAACCATTTTATCGTAAACTATATGCGGATGTGGCCTTTTGTAAAACCGTTTTGGTTTGTGGCTTTGCTTTCGCTTTTGATTGGTATTCCTATTGGGGCATTAGATGCGACCATAGCGCTTTTTTTAAAGCCCTATACGGATTTGGTTATTGTCAGTAACAATGCGCAGGCTCCTTGGTATTTGCCCTTTTTAATTGTCGGGTTTACCATTGTTCAGGGTATTCTTATTTATGTTTCAAGTTATTTAACTTCCTATGCGGGAGGTCGCCTCACCTGCGGGGTAAAAGAAGCTCTTTATAAAAAGCTCATACAATTGGATACGAGCTATTACGATAAACAAAATACAGGCGTTATCTTGGTTCGTTTTTCAGGAGATGCAGATCTTGCAAGCAGCGGTTTGCTGGCAAATTTAAAAAGTCTTGTCACGAAAGTTTGCTCCACACTGGCTCTCTTGTGCGTTCTGCTCTACACCTCGTGGAAACTTGCGATTATCGCAATTGTGGTGTTAGGGGTAACCGTTGCCCCGCTGACTATGGTACGGCGTCTTTTAAAGAAAATTATTAAACGCAGTATTGAAATTTCGCAAAAAATAAGCATGAATTATAATGAAACCTATGCGGGAAACAAAACTATCCGTGCTTATAATTTGCAGGAAAATCAAGAAATTTCTTTTATAAAACATTTGAGGGAAATATTCTCTTTGAACATGAAATCTACGCGGCGCACAGCGTGGATTTCCCCGTTCATGCATTTTACCGTTTCCATCGGGGTGAGCTTGACTATCGCATACGGCAGCTGGCTTATTGTTCAAAATGAAATGACTGCAGGGGACTTTGTGGCATTTTTGGCAGCGCTGCTTATGATGTATACGCCTATCAAAGCCTTGGGGGGAACCATTGTCAACATTCAAACAGGTTTTTTAGCCATTGAGCGTATTTATGAAATTTTCCAAATGGAACCTTCCATTACGGAGAAAGAAGATTGCCGGACGCTGACAGCCTTTAATAAGGAAATAGCCTTTAATCATGTTTATTTTGAATACAATGAAAATATGCCTGTGCTGAAAGATTTATGCCTTACCATTGAAAAAAATCAATCGGTAGCGCTGGTCGGCAATTCCGGCGGAGGCAAAAGCACCATTATTTCGCTGCTTCCCCGTTTTTATGATGTGAAAGAAGGCAGTGTCACCATTGACGGTATTGATATCAGGGATTTGTCCTTACAGTCTTTGCGCGATCAGATTTCCATTGTTTTTCAGGATAATTTTCTTTTTAATGGCTCTATCCGCGAAAATATTTTATTTGGGAAAAAAGAGGCGACTGAAGAACAGATTGTCATGGCGGTAAAATCCGCTTATCTCGAAGATTTTATCGCAGAACTTCCCGATGGTTTGGATACGCAGATAGGCGAGCGCGGAGCTCTTCTTTCCGGCGGGCAGAAACAGCGCGTTGCCATAGCCCGTGCATTTTTACGCAATGCACCTATCCTTATTCTGGATGAAGCCACCTCTGCCCTTGATAATAAGTCAGAAGCCATTGTCCAGCAGGCGATAGAAAATCTCATGGAAAACAAGACTGTTATCATTATTGCGCACAGGCTTTCCACCATTAAAAATGCCGATAAAATCGCATTTATCCAAGAGGGTGAACTCATTGAATTCGGCACCCATGAAGAACTCATGGAAATTCCCAACGGTTTTTATAAGAATTTATATCAGCTGCAATTTAAAACACAGGAAAAAGAAGAGGCAAACACAGCGGCACAATGTGTATAAAAAGGGCTTTGCTTGACAAATTTACGTATTTCTTTAAAATAATAAAATAACGAGATGAATATGAAAAAAGAATCTATTAGTATTGCAAAGGAAGGCTATCCCATTATCGGGCTTTTTGCCTTGTCAGCGCTTGTATTTGCCAGTTTCAAATGTCCCTTTGGCGCCATTATTTTCCTTGTGCTGGTATGGTTTAGTGCGTTCTTCTTCCGTGATCCCGAGCGTGTTGTTCCCGCTGATAAAAATCTTGCTGTCAGCCCTGCTGACGGAAAAATCATCCGTATCCAAAAACGGGAAGATCCCATTGACGGAAAAGAAAAAACCTGTATTTCCGTTTTTATGAATGTCTTTAGTGTCCATGTCAACAGAAGCCCTGTGGCAGGAAAACTCCAAAAAATTGTGTATTACCCCGGAAAATTTTTGAATGCGTCTTTTGATAAGGCAAGCACGGACAATGAACGCTGTGCATACCAAGTGACGGACAAAGACGGTTTGTCTTGGGAATTTGTACAAATTTCGGGGCTTATTGCCAGACGTATTGTCTGCCGTGCCGATGAAGGCGATGAACTTGCACGGGGCGAACGTTTTGGGATGATACGTTTTGGTTCCCGCGTTGATATTTATATTCCCGAACAGTACGAAAGCGCTGTAAAAATCGGTGAGCAGGTTTTTGCAGGGCAAAGCGTGTTAGCCAAGAAAAAAGATTAGGTTGTTTGTAAAAGAAAAAAGGCATAGATAATGACAGAACCCAAAAAGCCACATAAAGGCGTATATATCCTGCCTAACCTGTTTACGGCAGGAAGTTTGTTTGCGGCATTTTTATGTGTGACCTATTGTTTTAAAGGACAATTTCAGGCAGCGGCACTTTCTATATTTTTAAGTGCTGTTTTAGACGGTTTAGACGGAAAAGTCGCCCGTCTTACCAATACGGCAAGTCAGTTCGGGATAGAATTTGATTCACTTGCGGATATGGTTGCTTTCGGACTTGCCCCCGGGGTTCTTGCATGGACGTGGCAGTTGGAAGCCTATGGCAAGCTTGGCACGGCGGTATCTTTTTTATTTGTGGCTTGTGCCGCTCTTCGCTTGGCTCGCTTTAATGTCGATGTTGCGGTTGTTTCCAAGCGTTTCTTTATCGGACTTCCCAGCCCTGCTGCCGGCTGTACATTAGCGGCTTTTGTGGTTTTTGTCCCGTATTTGCCTGATTTTATGCATCGTTTTTTACCGCAGATGACTCTTTTTCTCTGTATCTTAGCCCCGCTTTTGATGGTGAGCCGCGTACGGTATTTTTCTTTTAAAGAATATGGTTTTGTGAAGGAACATCCCTTCCGTGTACTGGTAGCCGCCATGCTTCTTCTGGTACTGCTTTTCAGCGCTCCTTTTTTCTTTTTGTTTATAGCTATTTTTGTGTATATTGTGTGCGGTATTGTGTATACGTACGTCTATATGCCTAACAGAAAAAACAGCTTGCTCCGCCGACTACAAAAGTCAGGTGACAGCACGTGTGAATAAAAGAAATAAAAACTATGGAAACATATTGTGCCTGTCGGAGTATATTTTGACAGGCTTTTTTTTTAAGCAATTAAATGGAGGAATTATGAATAACAGAGTTTACATTTTTGACACTACCCTTCGTGATGGGGAACAAAGCCCCGGCGCCACCATGAACTTGCAGGAAAAATTGCGTCTTGCCGAACAGCTTGAAAAACTGGGCGTTGACTGCATAGAAGCAGGCTTTCCGGCTTCCAGTCAGGGGGATTTTGAATCTGTCAAAGCCATAGCGGAAAAGGTCAAAACCTGTCAGGTTGCAGGGCTTGCCCGCTGTATGGAAAAGGATATTGAACGCACATGGGAGGCTATTAAAAATTGCAATCACCCGAGAATACATACCTTTTTGGCAACTTCTCCCATTCACATGGAATACAAACTGCGCAAAAGCCCCGAAGAAGTGCTTGCCATGATTGAAAAAGGGGTAAGCTTTGCCCGCAGTCTTTGTCCCGTGGTGGAATTTTCTGCCGAAGACGCTTCCCGTTCCGATAAAGATTTTCTTGTACAGGTTGCCACAACGGCAATCAATGCAGGGGCAAGCGTTATCAATTTGCCTGATACTGTCGGTTATGCAATTCCAAGCGATTATGCAAAACTCATTGAATATGTAATTAAAAATTGTCCTGTTGCTGACAAGGCAATTTTCAGCGTACACTGTCATGACGATTTGGGCTTGAGCGTGTCCAACACGCTGGCTGCAATCAGCGCAGGCGCAAGGCAGGCTGAAGTAACCCTTTGCGGTATCGGGGAACGCGCCGGCAATACGTCTTTGGAAGAAGTTGTTATGGCTCTCAATGTACGAAAAGATTTATTCCACGCGGAAACCAATATTAAACAGGATCAGCTTTTCCCTTCCTGCCGTCTGCTGTCTATGATTATCGGTAAGCCCATTCCTGCCAATAAAGCCATTATCGGCGGTAATGCCTTTGCCCACGAGTCCGGCATACACCAAGACGGCATGCTGAAAAACCGTGAAACATACGAAATTATGACCCCGCAAAGCATTGGACGCACAAGTTCCGATATTGTTATCGGCAAGCACTCCGGGCGTAATGCCGTGCGCAACAAGCTTGACAGTCTGAATATGGGAACCCTTACGGACGAACAGTTTGAACAGGTTTTCAACGCCATTAAAGCCCTTGCCGATAAGAAGAAAACCATACACGATGAAGATATTGAAGCCCTTGTTGTGGGCGAAGTGTACCGCATGCCGGACAGTTACAAACTGCTTTCTGTTTCCGTGCACAGTTCCACGGATATTTTGCCTGCAACCGCAGCCGTGTCTTTGGAAGTAAAGGGCGAAATCAAATGCAAGGCGGGCATCGGTGTAGGACCTATTGACGCTGTTTTTAATGTTATTGCAGAGATTTTGGAACGCAATCCGGAAGTAGAACGCTATGCTGTAAACGCGGTCACCGGCGGTACGGACGCTCAGGGAGAAGTAACGGTAACCCTTGTGGAACATGGTTTATCCGTGACAGGGCGTGCCTCTCACCATGATATTATCACTTCCAGTGCAAAAGCCTATGTGGACGCAATGAACCGCTTTGTCCGCAAGGAAAAGGACGAAAATTATTAGTTGCAAGATTTCTGAAAATCAATAAAATATACTGGTTATACCGAGCTATAAAGGAGATAAAAATGGCTCATACGCTTGCTCAAAAAATATTACAAATGCATACGGACGAAGAAGTCCGTGAAGCCGGACAAATTGTACGCTGTAAGGTTGATTTTGTTCTTGCAAATGATATCACAGCTCCCCTTGCCATAAAATCTTTTAAACTCATGGGTGCGAAAGATGTTTTTGATAAGGATAAAATCGCTCTTGTTATGGACCATTTTACCCCTCAAAAAGATATTGATTCCGCTAATCAGGTGAAAGGTACACGCGAATTTGCAAATGCCTACCATATTACCCATTATTATGAAGGCGGGGACGCAGGCGTTGAGCATGCTCTTCTGCCCGAGCAGGGGCTGGTAAAACCCGGTGATATTGTTATCGGGGCGGACAGCCATACCTGCACCTACGGCGGGCTTGGCGCCTTTGCCACCGGTATGGGAAGCACGGACATTGCCGGAGGCATGGCTCTTGGGGAAACATGGTTTAAAGTTCCTCCTACCGTTCATGTTACCTTTAATGGCACACTGCCTGAATATGTCGGCGGCAAAGATTTGATTTTAACCACAATCGGCAAAATCGGCGTTGACGGTGCTCTGTATAAAGCTTTGGAATTTGACGGCACGGCTATTGAAAGCTTATCCGTTGAAGGACGGCTCACCATGGCAAATATGGCTATTGAAGCAGGCGGAAAAGTAGGACTTTTTGCTTCTGATGATAAAACAGCGGAATACTGCAAAGCCCATAAAAACCCCAATCCTATGAAAATCAGCGCTGATAAGGGCGCAGTCTATGAGCAGGAAATCGTCTTTGATGTCAGCTCCATGGAACCTGTTGTCGCCTGTCCGCACTTGCCGGAAAATGTAAAGCCCGTTTCCGAAGTGGGCGAGCTTCCTTTAAATCAAGTTGTTATCGGTTCCTGTACCAATGGACGCCTGAGTGATATGCGCGAAGCCGCAAAGGTTCTCAAAGGCAGAAAAGTCGCCAAGGGTGTGCGCTGCATTATTTTGCCCGCAACTCCCACTATCTGGAAGCAGGCTATGAAGGAAGGGCTCCTTGAAATCTTTATGGATGCGGGCTGCATTGTCGGTCCTGCTACCTGCGGTCCCTGCCTTGGCGGGCATATGGGCATTTTGGCAGACGGTGAACGTTCCCTTGCGACCACAAACCGCAACTTCAAAGGGCGTATGGGAAGTTTACAATCAGAAGTATATCTTTCAAATCCTGCTGTTGCTGCTGCCAGTGCTGTGCTTGGTGTTATCGGCAGCCCGAAAGCTTTATAAGAAGTGAGGACAAACAATGAAATATCAGGGAAAATCCCACAAAGTGGGCGATCATATTGATACAGACGCAATTATTCCTGCCCGTTTTCTGGTCACGACAGATGCAAAAAAACTGGGGGAAAATTGCATGGAAGGGCTCGAGCCCAATTGGATTAAACGCGTAAACAAAGGCGATATTATGGTTGCAGGGCGCAACTTCGGCTGCGGCTCTTCCCGTGAGCATGCGCCTGTTGCCATTGTCGGTGCAGGTATGCCCATTGTTATTGCCCATAGTTTCGCCCGTATTTTTTACCGCAACAGTTTCAATATGGGCTTGCTGCTCCTTGAAATTGGTGATGCTGTAGAAAAAATCCATGACGGTGATATGCTTGAAGTTGATACCGATGCAGGGATAATCCGGAATTTGACAACAGGTACGGAAATTCCTTTTCCGCCGCTTCCTCCTTCCATGCAGGACTTACTGCAGCGGGGCGGACTTATTCCTTATGTGCAAAGTCGACTTTAAATAAAAAAGGGAGTATCCTGTTTTTTATAAAAAAAGAAATTTTAAAAAGAAAAAGCCTATTTTTAAAATTTCTTCTGCCGATAAAGGTAGTTAACCTAATTTTTTGGAGGCGGTATGAGGCTATCAGTAAAATTATCCCTTGTTTTCAGCTCAATTGTTTTACTTCTAATAATTTTAGCTGGCATTTCATGGTTTAAAATCAATGATATGCAACGGATGAAATATCTTATTACGGAAACGGAAGACGCTGCATCACAAACAGCGTTTGCAAAAGAGGTTGCTATTTATGCAATTTCCAATGATGATCCTGCTTCCTTTGGAAAAATCAAAGATCATATTGTAACAGCGCAAAAACATGCTGCAAATGTCCGCAAATTTGCCAGAGCAGAATCCACGATTAATGCTGTTACTGCCTATGAAAAAAATATAGGACAGCTCTTTGTTTCTGTTGACACCGTGCTGAAAGATTTTAATTCTCTTTCAGAACAGACAAAAGTTATTCATCAGGATTTTGAAGCACTGGAAAATCAGGTTCTTGACATTGTCAAAGAAGAACAGTCCCGCCTTATTCAAGGCGGTGCTGCCAATTATGCTGCTATTCAGTCTATTTACAACAACATGCTCGAACTGGAATCCCATTTGGAAGCATATTTGCGTATCTCCACGCAGGAAAATTTAAATGAATTTATCGAGCACATGGACAAATTGTATGACTTTGCCAATATGTACAACGAAAGAAGTAATAAATTCAAAGTGCTGTGCAGCGATCTTTTAATCTATGTCGAGAATTTAAAAAAATTTATTGGCTTTGCCCAAACGTTCCAAGCTTCTGCCGACAACGACATGAAACAATTGGACGAACTTGGCAGTCTTGCACAAAATCTTTCCCAAGCTGTCCGTGCCCAATATGATACCGTAAAAGACAGTGCTGTTACCAGCTTGTATATGACAGCTGTTTTGGCTATTTTACTGGCTATTATCCTCACTGTTTACATCAGCAGATCCGTATCCAGACAGCTTGGCGGCGACCCCAATGATTTGACAAATATCGCAGACAGAGTTATTGCCGGGGATTATGACGTTGATGACGGCGCCGAACATGTCGGTGTTTACAAAAATATTATCCTTATGGTTAATAATATGAAAGAAGCTCTGGAATTTTCACAAAAAATTCTGGGAAGTCTGCCAACGCCAACTGCAGTTTTTGGTATTGACAACAAATTAAAATACGCTAACTCACAAATGCTGCGCTTAACGGAAAACAGCAATGCGACGGACGGCTGTATCGGCAAAAACTCCGGCGAATTTTTCTATCACAACGGCGCTATGGAAACAACCGTTTCTAAAGCTATCAATGATAAAAAAGCTATTGCGCTTAATGCGGTGGAATACAGTCCTCGTCCGGATAAGAAAATCTATGTCGATGTTGTGGCAGTACTTATTAAAGATAAGGAAGGCAATTTCACCGACGCCATCAGCGTCTGGATTGACGTCACCAAACAAACCTTGGCGGCAAAACAAATCGAAGAAGCACACCACAATATGCAGGGTGTTGCACAGGAATTGGAACAAGTTGCTTCTATTGCCTCTTCTGCTTCCGAACAGCTTTCAACCCAAATTGAACTTTCTGAAAAGGGTGCTACCGATCAGGCTGACCGTGTATCCACAACAGCAACCGCTCTTGAAGAAATGAATGCAACCGTACTTGAAATTGCCCGTAACGCAGGTACTACGGCTGACAGCGCCGCAACAGTGCGTTCCGAAGCGCAGGCAGGTTCCGAGTCCATGCAGGAATGTGTAAAAGCAATGCATAAGGTCCGTGAAGAATCCTTGAAACTGCAGTCAGAAATGGGCATCCTTTCCGAACACGCACAGGCTATTAACGAAATTATGAACGTGATTTCCGATATTGCCGACCAAACCAACCTCCTTGCCTTGAACGCCGCCATCGAAGCTGCCCGCGCAGGGGAAGCAGGACGCGGATTTGCCGTTGTTGCTGACGAAGTCAGAAACCTTGCGGAAAAAACCATGGCAAGTACCACAGACGTTGGCAATGCAATTTCCTCTATCCAAAAATCAACAGTTGACAATACTCACCTTGTAGCCGGAGCTGTTGAACAAATTGAAAAGGTAACGGAAATGGTCAGCAATGCCGGTGAAGCTCTGCTTGGTATCGTCAAACTTGCCGATACCACTGCCGATCAGGTTCATGCCATTGCAACCGCTTCTGAAGAACAGTCTGCAACCAGTGAAGAAATCACCCAGTCTGTGGACAGTATTAATAACATTGCAAAGGAAAATGCACAAAATATGTCTGAAGCCCGTCAGGCAGTCAATGAAGTTGTCAGCCAGACACAGGTACTCTCACAACTCATTGTAAAGTTACAGGGATAGTTTTTTTCAACAAAAAAGTATAAGAAAAAAGCTTTTCTCAAACCGATTTCATACAAAACGAAAAGCCGTACTGCATATGCAGCACGGCTTTTTCTTTATAAAAATAAACCTCATACAAGTTTTTAGCTTATCGGCGCTCAGTAGGTTCCTGCATAAATTTAGAGTATTTCCACTTAATATTAAGAACTATTCTTTTTCAAAGGGATAACTTTTGGAAAAGTTTTCCCCTTGAACCCCTATCAAAACGTTTTAACTTTGCTTTGTTATAGAAAGAGGTTGATAATCAATCACTTGTAAAACATATCTTCCTGTTTTTCTGGAAGAAAAACAGGTAATGCGGGGATATGGGGGAGCGGCAGCCGTTAGCGAGTGAACGAGCTCTGCGGACAGCGGCAGCAGAGATAATCATTTCCATCATAAAAAGAAAATTTTATAATTATCTTTTGTGGTTATATAATCAATCAACTAATTGAAATTTTTACATTATATCAAATAATTATAAAATCAACCGCTTTCTATAACAAAGCGTTCATTTTTAAAGAGAGAAAGGATATGGGGAAGGACTTGCCAAGGAGGAACAGAAAGGACATGTCTTTAACCGTTTACCCTTTGAAAGATGTGCTTATACTTTTTCAGCAAGCTATATGCACCGGAGTGAATTGGTTTAAGCCGCTTTGCACAAGTAATTGATAATTCAACGTAAGTTATTTATTCATCATTTTTTTTACTGTGGCTTCGCCATTCATCGCGGTACAGTTTATAGGTGACGCTGTCCGCGAGAGCCTGCCAGCTTGCTTCGATAATATCATAGGAAACGCCCACAGTGACCCATGCCCCCTGAGCGTCTGAACTTTCAATCAATACCCGTACAACACTTGCGGTGCCCACATGAGGAACAGAACATTCTTCATTGCCCGGACTAAAGAGGTCAGGTTTTTGGTTTGTCTTTTCCTGTCCCATGGTGAGAACGCGTACTTTAAAGTCCCTCAGGCTCAGCTCTGATATTTTAGGATAAAAAGAGGACAGTGCTTTACGCAGGGCAATATCCATGGCGTTCACAGGTCCTTGCCCTGTAGCTGCCGTGTGTTCGACAACACCTTCCACTTCCACGGCAACGGTTGCTTCTGCCAAAGGATTGCCGTTGGCGTCCTTTGTTTCCAGTACGCGCAGGCTTTTCAGCGTAAAGAAATTGCGCACTCCGCGGCGGGCAAGTTTACGAAGCAGTAAAAGCTCCATGCTTGCTTCGGCGGCGGCATAATCATAGCCAAGGCTTGCCTTGGTTTTCAGCTCATGGAAAAGCCCTTTGACCACAGGCTCGTCCTTATCCAAATGAAAGCCAAAACGACGGGCAAGGCTGACGATATTGCTTCTGCCCGCAAGTTCCGTAATCAGAACGCGCTGGCTGTTGCCCACCTGTTCCGGGCGTATATGCTCGTAAAGGGTGGAATCACGGTTTATAGCGCTGACATGTATGCCCCCTTTGTGGGCAAAGGCTGATTTTCCTACAAAGGCTTGCCGGGCAAAGGGTTTCATGTTCATAACTTCATAGACATAGGCAGAGGTGGCAGTGAGCTGGGTCAGCATGTTTTCGGGTAAACACTTTTTACCCAGTTTTACTTCAATAATGGGAATTATGGAGCAAAGATTTGCATTGCCGCAGCGCTCGCCCACGCCGTTCATAGTACCCTGCACATGGCTTGCCCCTGCCTGCAGTGCAGCCAGAGAATTTGCCACTGCCAGTTCGCAGTCATTGTGAGCGTGTATGCCAAAGACGGCGTCAGGCAGTTCCTGACGGCAAATATGCATGATTTCAGACACTTCAGAGGGCAGCGTTCCGCCGTTTGAATCACAAAGCACCAACGTATTCGCCCCTGCTTTGTGGGCATTTTTGAGGACGTGCAGGGCATAGTCTTTATTGGCTTTGAACCCGTCAAAAAAGTGTTCGGCGTCAAAGAAAACACATTCCGTGTGTTTTTTGAGGAATGCGACAGAATTATGGATAAGTTCGAGATTGCGTTCCGGGCTGACGCGAAGGGCGTCCAGTGCGTGTTTTTCACTTGATTTGCCAAAAATGGTAATCACAGGCACGCCCGCCAGTATCAGCGCTTTCATGGTGGGATCGTCTTCTGCCTTAAAATTGGCGTGATGCGTACTTCCAAAGGCCGCAATTTTGGCATTTTTGAGAGAATATTTTTTGATTTCCTCAAAAAATTCATTATCCACGGGATTAGCCCCGGGCCAGCCGCCTTCGATGCACTGTATGCCAAAATTATCCAGACGAAGAGCAATTTTTATTTTATCAGGCGTGCTTAATTGTACATCTTCGCTTTGGGCGCCGTCTCTCAGGCTTGTATCGTAAATATAAAAATCCATTATTATTCGCCGTCAAGCCCAAAGGTTGTATGCAGGGTGTGTACTGCTTTTTCTAATTGGTCCGCCTTGATAAGACAGGAAATTTTAATTTCAGATGTACTTATCATGAGAATATTGATATTTGCTTTATGCAGAGCAGAAAACGCCATGGCGGCAACACCGCTGTGATTGCGCATGCCCACGCCGATGACAGATACCTTTGAAACCTGATCATCGTATTCAACACCTTGAGCGCCAATTTCTTCGGCAACTTTTTCCGTATAGGTGAGGGCTCGTTTCAAATCTTTGTGGGAAACAGTGTAGGTCATATCTGTGATGCCGTCACGGCTTGCTTTTTGTACAATCATATCCACAAGAATATCATGGTCAGAAAGAGGGGCGAAAAGAGCCGCAGAAACTCCCGGCTGGTCAGGAACACCTAAAACGGTAATGCGAACCTGATCTTTATCAAATGCTACCCCGGAAACCATAACTGATTCCATCATATCTTCATCCTCCTGTGTTACGAGCGTCCCTTGATTATTCGTAAAGGTTGAACGTACCGATACCGGTACTTTATATTTTTTGGCAAATTCCACAGAACGGATTTGCAGGACTTTTGAGCCCATGGAAGCCATTTCCAGCATTTCATCATAGGAAATTTTATCTATTTTCTTCGCTTGCGGAACAACGCGGGGGTCTGTGGTATATACCCCGTCAACATCGGTATAAATATGACAGTCAACCTGCTCTCCAAGCTCTGCCCCAAGGGCGGCCGCAATGGCAACGGCAGATGTATCGGAACCGCCGCGTCCGAGTGTTGTAATTCTGTTTTCCATGCTGTAACCCTGAAAACCTGCCATAACGATAACATCAAAGCGTTTTAGTTCATGCAGAAACTGCCCGGCTTCAATGGAAACAATACGGGCGGAAGTATAGGCATTATCCGTTAAAATAGGTATCTGAAATCCTAAAAACGAACGGGCCTTTACGCCGGCGTCGTTTAAAAGCATACTAAAAAGAGCAATGGATTCCTGCTCCCCAGTTGCAAGCAGGGCGTCATATTCTGCGGGATTCGGTTCGTCAGACCATTGGTATGCCATTTCCACAAGCTTATTGGTTTGTCCTGCACGGGCAGAGAGAACGACAACGACTTTATAGCCCTCTTCAACTTCTTTCAGCACTTTTGCACGTACTTTTTTCATGCACTCAAGGTCAGCAACAGAGGAACCCCCGAATTTTTGAACCAAAATTTTCATGCTTTGTCCTGTTCAGCACAGTATGTAACTGTGCTTATTTAATAATAAAATCAGTATGTTACAAAATTACATGTTGTTATTTTTCATAAAAACAATTTTGTAAATTTTTTGTTAATAACTGCAGGAATACTAGGGCGGTATCCCCCTGTGCAGCAAGATTAACATGCCTTTTTAATTCGCATAAATTCACAAAATTGTCTATATTTTCAAGGTCATTTTTTTTATCAGGATTTATTTTTTCCTTGGTAAAAGTAATTTCCAGACGATCTGCGGCTTTTGCGTCATTTTGCAGGCGTTCCGCCCATTCGATGATAAGGAGCGTATTTTTGCCCAAATTCTGCAATTCTTCAGGCAGGTCGATATTATCCGGCAAACGGTATAAATCCGCATGGTAAACTTCAGGTTCGGTAGGGTATTCGTGGCAGATGGTAAAACTGGGACTGGCGACTTCCGCCTCCTGTGCATTTGGCAGTGCCCCCACAAAGGAGCGGGTAAAGGTTGTTTTGCCCATTCCCATTTCTCCCAATAGATACAGGGTATGTAAAAAAGCTCCTTTTTCTTTTTGTTCAAGGAGCGTTTTTGCGGCGATTTTGGCAAATTTATCGGTATCATCAAGACTTGTTAACTGTATTTGCATGGCTTATCCTGTTTATTTTGCGTCTATTGGCGTACTTTGGGCGAAACGGCAAAGCTTTTCCCCGGTCAGGCGATAGGTTGACCAGCCGTCCATAGGCACAGCCCCCAGAGAAAGGTAAAAATCAATGCTTGGCTTATTCCAGTCAAGGCAAGCCCATTCCACCCTGCCCAGCCCTTCGCTTCGGGCTTTTTGGACAATATGCTGCAAAAGCTGTTTACCGAAGCCCTTATGGCGGTAATTTGGCTGAATGAATAAATCTTCCACATAGATACCCGCTTTGCCAAGAAAGGTGGAAAAATTATAAAAATACAAAATATAACCAATGATTTTGCCCTCAAGCACAGGGAAAATCACTTCGGCTTTTTTCTTATCAAAAAGCCATGCGGTTAAAATTTCTTCTGTGGCAGTGACTTCATGTTCAAGATGTTCATAGCTTGCAAGTTCTTTTATCAAAGAAAGCAGGGTGCCCATGTCGGCGGGCTCGGCTTGTCTGAAGGTCAGCATGTGTATTCCTTGTATCATTTGAAAATTTCTCATTAAAAGACTGAATGCAAAGACAATGCATCCAGTCAAAATTTACATGCGGTAACGATAGTATGCTCTGTTACTTTTTCGTATTTGCCGGTTTTTTTATGCCGTCTTTCTCAGCACGGGATTCCATACGGGTAATGCGCTTGTCAAGGTCCGGGTGGGTAGAAAATAATTGTTCCATACCTTTGCTTTGTTTTACACCTGCATCATCCTGCATTTTTTTGAGTCTTTTGAAAGAATACGCCATAGCCCAAGGGTTTTTGCCTGCCTTTTTGAGGAAGTCATAGCCATAATCATCAGCAGCATATTCTTGGCTTTGGGAATAGTTGGCATGAATAAGCGCTTCGCCCAGATCGCCAAGCTGAGAATTTGTCAATGCAGCTGTTTTTCCGCCTTTTGCAGAAAGTCCGTCTTTTAAAGCAGAAGTGAGCAAAGCTCTTTTGAAGCTTTCTTTTGAATCTTTATGGGCAATATGCCCCATTTCATGTCCGATAACGCCGAGTAATTCGTCATCAGTCATGATGTCCATTAAAGAAGAAAAGACCCGCACGCTGCCGTCAGCACACGCAAAAGCGTTGACGTCTTTTACATAGTAAACTTTAAAATTCAGCGGGATACCTTCAACCTTAGTCAGCCCTTTGGTGAGCTTGTTCAAACGAATGGTGTAAGGGCTTTTGGCATCGCAAACTTTATTGTTTTTATCCATCCAGTCAATGTATTCTTTGACATATTCCGTCATTTGCTCATCTGTTAACGTAACGGCCTGCGTAACCTTAACCGCTCCGCTTACCGCTTTTGACAAATCAAAAGCCATGGCAGGCGCTGCGGCTGCCAGACATGAGAATACAATGAATGCTTTTAATAAGGCTTTGGTTTTCATGTTTTTTCCTCTTTTTCTTGATATTCTTAATTAACCCAATTCAATGGGAACAATAGCCGTTTTATTCCTTCACAGGATAGCGTCCGCAGCAGAATTTTTCCCCTTCCGGGCAATAGCCGAGCCGTTCGCATTTTGCCCCGGCGGTATTGAAGACTTCGGGGAGAATATCACGGCATATCCAGAGCATTTGATTGGCACAGTCGCGTATTTCCCATTGGGCTCTGGTGCAGCAGCGGTGCTCAAAAAAATTGATTAAAGAACGGCAGTTTATTGTCACAACAATATTGCTGGCTGCTGCCTGCGGGAGCACCATGCGGGCGTCTTCCTTGGCAAGCGTTCCTCTGCCGTCTTCTTCGAGCATGGTTTTGATATCGTGATAGGCTTTGCCTACTTCTTCCATAAAGGCTTCATAGCGTGCTAAAATTTTGGGGTTTTTCTTAATAGCCGGAGGCAGAATATAGTCCATATTGCCGGCGTCCACATAGCGCTGGCTTTGCTGGGAATAGGATGCAATGCGGTGCCGCACCAGCTGGTGGGTAAGGGCACGGGAAACCCCCGAAAGGGCAAAGGTGAAACTGACATGTTCAATGGGGCTTTCATGACCTGACAGTATGACATGGTGTACAAATTCTGCCTGTTTTTCCTTGCTGATTTCACCGTTTTGCAGGCGTTCCCACATATCGCCCACAAACCCTTGGTGATAGCACTGCCGAAAAGATGCATAAATAACGGAAAGAGGTTCCGGAGTATGGGCAAGGAGTTTAACTTGTAACGTTGCTTGCGGCATGGCATTTCCTTATAATTAATATTGTAGCTTTTCGGAATATTATCCTAAGTGTCCCATATGCTTATAGGCTCTTGCGGTGACAACGCGTCCCTGCGGAGTACGCTTGATGAGCCCGCATTGGATAAGATAGGGTTCGTAAATTTCCTCAATGGTGCGCATTTCTTCAGAACAGGCAACAGCCAAGGTTTTCAGCCCCACAGGTCCTCCGTCATAATGTTCGATGAGAATGGATAAAATTTTTCTGTCCATTTCATCAAGTCCCATTTCGTCCACATCAAGACGGAAAAGGGCGTGTCTGGTTTGTTCGCAGTCAATGACATCTCCGCCGTAGACGCTGGCAAAATCACGGACACGGCGCAGCAGCCTGTTGGCAATACGGGGCGTTCCGCGGGAGCGTTTGCCAATTTCCATGGCTGATTCATGGCTGATTTGCACGCCTAAAATTTTGCTTGCCCGCAAAACAACGTCAGCAAGCTCCTGAGGCGTATAAAATTCCAAGCGGCTGATTATGCCAAAACGGTCGCGCAAAGGGGCGGATAAAAGTCCGAGCCGTGTGGTTGCCCCCACTAGGGTAAAGGGTTCCACATCAATTTTTATGGTTTTGGCGGCAGGCCCCTGTCCAATGACAAGGTCAAGCTTAAAATCTTCCATGGCAGGATAAAGGACTTCTTCCACCTGCATGGGCATGCGGTGAATTTCGTCAATAAAAAAGACATCGTTTGCCTGCAGATTAGATAAAATCGAAGCTAAATCCCCGCCCCGCAAAAGAGCGGGACCGGAGGTAGAAACAATATTGACCCCCAGTTCTGACGCAATAATATGGGCAAGAGTGGTTTTGCCGAGCCCGGGATTGCCGTAGAAAAGGAGGTGATCCATGGCTTTGCCCCGTTTTTTGGCGGCGTCCAGATAGACCTGCAGATTTTTCCGTAATTCGCTTTGTCCGATAAATTCGGAAAGTTTGCGCGGACGGATTGATTCATCCATTTTGTCCAAACTGTCTTTTAAAGAAAAGGACTCGCTTGTTTCTTGTGTTTTTTGGGTATGATGTGCTTGAAAATAGGCAGGCTGAAAAGAAGAAGCGTTTTTGTCCTCTTCGTCATACATATCCTCATCGTACATGTCTTCATCATGCACATTTTCATCAAAACCGTCTTCAGCAAAATTTTGCTCTAATTCTTTGCTGCTGTTTTTTTTATAGGAAGAGGAAAAGTTTTTTTTGCCAAATTTTTTTGTCATTTCACAACCTTATTTTTCTCAGACGTTCTTTTTGCGTCTTATTTTTTCTTTACCATAGTTTTGAGAGCAGCCCTGAGCGCCTCGCCCACAGTCAGATCAGGGTCTTTTTGTAAAACTTCAGAAAGAACTTCACCCGCGCTTTGGTTATCATACCCAAGATTGAGAAGCCCTGTCAGCGCGTCATTGAAAACACCGGTATTGGCAGAAGAAGAAAGCCCCATGCCTGCAAGATGCGTATCAGCTTTAAATTTATATTTCAGTTCCAGAAAAATCTTTTGTCCGGTCTGCTTGCCAATGCCGGAAACCTTTGTCAGGGCATTGACGTCATCCTGTGCCACGATACGCCGCAAATCATCGGGTTTATACACAGATAAAATGGCAAGCGCCGTTCTTGCCCCCACCCTGTTTATGGTAATAAGCATTTTGAATGTTTCCCGTTCTTCAAAGGTGGAAAAGCCAAAAAGCTCCTGTGCATCTTCACGCATGACAAAAGCTGTGTAAACAAAAAAATCGTCACCAATTTTGGGAAGTGTCATGCTTTGGGGAATAAAAATTTCATAGCCTACACCGTATCTTGTTGCAAGAATGATACTTTGCGCTGTTCTTTGTAGAAGTTTTCCCTCAAGGTAGGCTATCATGGTTTCCTCTGCTCTTCGGGCAGGCAGTGCTTTTTGCCTGTATCCCCGTTTTATTTGTTATTTTTTTCGTATTATTTTCTGAGCGGCAGCAATTCTTTTAATTCGTTTTCCAAACGTCTGTGGCATTCATTTAAATATTTTTCCGTCAATTCTTCGGTGACAAAAAAACCGTCTCCAAAAACGACGCGGACCTCACTGAAAGGCAAGGGAATTTGAAATCTGTCCCAGCTGCGGAGTTTTATGCTTCTTTTGATATCCAGACGCACAGGGACAATTTTTGCATTTGCCCTATGGGCAAGCAAGAATGCTCCGTCCTTGGCTTTATGGCGGGGACCCATGGGACCGTCTACCGTGATACAGCCGTGGACTGTGCCGTCTTTCATTATTCTTGCGGCTTGAAGCAAGGCTTTGAGCCCGCCCCTTCGGCTGGAACCGGAGGCTGTGCGCAGCCCCAGTTTCCGCATGAGTTTTTCTAATATTGCTCCGTCTTTGCTTTCACTGACAATGCAGACAATGTCCAGATCATTTTGCAGATAAATAAGGGGGAAGAGTTCGTCATGCCAAAGACAAAGGACAACGGGAGTGCCTTTGACATCTCGTCCCTGTTTGCGTTCATAGGCAATTCTGTCTTGCTCGGCGATTTTTACACGGGTTTTCTGATTATATTTGAGCGTTCCGCATAACGCTTTATAAAACCATACGAGCAAACCCAAAGAAAAATCGGAGGTTCGGAATAAATCCCGAATTTTTCGGCGTATTCTGCCAAGCTGCTGACTGACTATTTTTTCCTGTAAATTCTTTCTGCGCATACTCATCCGTATTTTTCACAGTTTTTCCCTGTTTTTCATGGGCAAAAAAACTAGACGATTGAATATATAAAGTATATTATGCACCTGATAAAAACGCAACAAAAAAAGAGTAAAAATGGAAGAGCAGACAATCCGCCTCAATAAAGCCCTTGCCGATGCAGGTATTTGTTCCAGAAGAAAAGCCGATGAGCTGATTTTTGCAGGCTTGGTTACGGTTAATGGCGTCAAGGCAGAAAGCCCTGCCCTTCGCATTGACAGGGAAAAAGACAGTATTGTGTGTCAGGGCAAAAAGGTTGTTTTCAGTACGCGGAAAAAACCGTGTATTTTGATGCTCCATAAGCCCATCAGTGTTGTGAGCACGGTAAAAGATCCGGAAGGGCGCAAAACCGTGATTGATTTTTTGCCTGCCGCATATAAAGGACGGCGTATTTACCCTGTGGGACGGCTTGATTTTTTTTCTGAAGGGCTGATCCTTTTGACCGATGACGGGGAACTTGCCAACAGGCTTATGCACCCGCGCTGGCATATGCCGAGAATTTATCATGTCAAAGTGCGCCTGCCCCATAACGGCTATAATTTGCAGGAAACAATCAAGACTATGCAAAAGGGCATGACCCTGCAGGAAGGGGAAGATCTTGCCCCGGTTAAGGTGGAAATGCTCTCCAAGCAAAAGAATTTGGAACTGTGGCTGGAATTTACGCTCAGTCAGGGAATAAATCGGCAAATTCGGCGCATGTGCCGGGATACGGGGCTGACAATATTGACGCTGCGCCGTGTTCAGCAAGGTTCATTGCGGCTTGGGGATTTGCCGAAAGGGAAAGTGAGGGAATTGACTGAAGAAGAAATACGCTTGCTTCGCCGGCAAGCAGGCTTGGAAGAAATGGTTTAAAAAAATGGGCTGCCGCTCTTCCGTAAAACAAAAAATATGGAATATATTATAGCTATGGCATATAGTTATAAAAAATAAATATGGAATAAAAAGCAACGATAAAAATGAAGGAGAATATATGGAAATAACAGAACGCGATTTTGATATAGAGTTTCAAATCCAAGGGCAGTGGAAAACGGATTTGGCCCTTGCCTTTGCCTTTGAAGGGGAAGGAGTGGACGATGCCTGTCATTTTTTACAGCACACAGCCCCGTGGCTGACTATTGCCCCGCAGTGGCGTGATTTCAAAGGCAAAAAAGAGGAACGTATCATTTTATACGGTCCGCCTGCCATGGAAATTTCCCGCTGCATGGTGCTGGGATTGGGTAAGGCAGAGGAATTGACCTTGGAAGATTTACGCTTTGCCTTTGGAAAGGCGGTGACTGCCTGTCAGGATTTGGGCTTGGAACATATGGGCATCGACATTGTTTCCATGGCTCGAATAGGGGCAAAGCTTGGGGTAGGCCGTGATAATCTGGCAAGAGAACTTGCTCTTGCCGCAAAGCTCGCCCTGTATTCCTATACGGCGTTTAAGAAAAAATCTGACAGCCCAAGACTGCGCAAACTTTTCTTTTTGCTTGATGATGATTTTTGTGACGATGGCTTGAAAAAGGCTGTGCGCTTTGCAGAGGCGGAAGCGTCAGGAATTTATCTTGCCCGTGACCTAGCCAATGCTCCCGCCAATTACGTAACCCCGGTCTTTTTTGCGGATAAAGCGCAGGAAGTTGCCATTTATCATAATTTTAATATCCGTATTTTGAAAAAAGGGGAAATTGAACAGGAAAACATGCACGCCTTTTTGGCTGTGGCAAAGGGTTCGGCACAGGAGCCGCGTTTTGTGGTTTTGGAATACTATCCTCATACTGTGGATAAAAACCTTGCTCCGCTCGTTCTGGTGGGTAAGGGTATTACCTTTGATTCCGGCGGTATCAGCTTAAAGCCCAGTGCGGGCATGGAAGAAATGAAAGGGGATATGAGCGGTGCTGCGGCGGTGCTGGGAACCTTTGAAAGTCTTGGAAGGCTTGCCATGAACGGCACATACCCCGCCCGTCCTGTGATTGGGATTATGCCTTTATGCGAAAACCTGCCGGGCGGATCCGCCGTCAAACCCGGGGATATTGTTTTTGCCAGAAGCGGCAAAAGCGTTGAAATTGTCAATACGGATGCAGAGGGCAGACTGATATTGATTGACGCCCTTTCCTATGCACAGGATACCTATAAACCGGCCTGCTTAGTGGATATTGCAACCTTGACAGGGGCTTGCGCTGTGGCGCTTGGCGAGGGCGCCGCAGGCATTTTTGCTTCTGATGATAAACTTGCACAAAAGGTTGCGGCACGCAGCAGCGCCCTTTTTGAACGGGCTTGGCAGCTGCCTGTCTGGAAGCATTTAATGAAGGAACTCAAAAGCAATGTTGCCGATCTGAAAAACTCCGGTTCCCGTTTAGGCGGCTCCCTGACCGCTGCGCTTTTCCTCAAAGAATTTGTGAACGATGAACAGGAATGGGTACATATTGACATGGCCGCTGCGGACAACGGCGAAAATGCCCTGAACCCTAAAGGAGCAACAGGCTATGGCGTGCGTACCCTTATCGATTTGAGTTTTATGGGATAAGTATGGCAAAAAAGCTTCAGTATTCACAGGAACAGTGCGTACGTGCCGCAGGCAAACTCATGCAGAATACGGGCATGCTGAAACCCCATGCCCGCGTGGGGGTCGCCGTTTCAGGGGGCGTGGATTCCTTTGTCTTGCTCAAAGTTTTGCAGATACGGCAGAAAATTACGCCCTTTCCTTTTGAAATTATGGCAATACATGTGAATGCCGGTTTTGACCCCCATTGCCATGCCCCCCTTGTCGCATGGCTCGAAGAGGAAAAAATCCCGTACCATGTGGAAGTAGCCAATCACGGACCCCTTGCCCATTCTGAAGAAAACAGGACAAAATCCCCATGTTATTATTGTGCATTTTTACGGCGCAAGCGTTTGTTTGAACTGTGTGACGAGCACAAGCTGACCCATTTGGCGTTTGGGCACAATGCGGATGATATTGTTTCCACTTTTTTGCTCAACCTTGTGCAAACAGGACGCATTGATGGCATGAGCATGTATGAGCCCTTTTTTGGAGGGCTTTTGACTGTTATCCGCCCCCTTGCCATGGTGGAAAAACAGCATATCATTAAGGCAGCCAAGCTTTGGGAACTGCCGATTTTCTCCAATCCCTGCCCCTCTGCCGATACGACCAAGCGCACAGATTTGCTTGCCAAGCTGGATGTGCTTTGCAAAGACAGTCAAAACGGCAAACGCAATGTGTATCAGGGAATTATCCGCTGGCAAATGCAAAAACATCTCCTTGCACCTGAAAAACAGCTTGATTTAACGCCCTTTATTCAGGCAAAGCAGGAAGAAAGCCGGCGGCGGAAAATGGATTTGCAGGAACTGCAAAACGAGGAATAAAATGGCACGTGTGAAAATTCGCTATTTGCGGGAAAGTAAAAGCCTTTACGGGGCGGATGGAATATCTCCTGCCACAGGCTATTCCTGCGGGATAGATTTGCGGGCTTGCTTTTCAGAAGGAAAAATCTGTATTGAAGCCGGGGAGCGATACCCCATTCCCACAGGCATTGCCCTTGAAATCTGCGAGCCGAACATTGCCGGCTTTGTCTATTCACGCAGTGGCTTAGGGGCAAAAATCGGCTTGACTGTCGCCCAAGGTGTGGGGGTTATTGACCCTGACTATCGTGGGGAAATTATTGCCTTTATGCTCAATACGTCCAAGCAGGCAATTTGCGTGGAAAAAGGCGAGAGAATTGCCCAGCTTGTTTTTCAGCCTTATCTGCCTGTTTCTTTTGAAGAAAGTGAAGAGCTTTCCCCGACGGAACGGGGCAGCGGCGGCTATGGGCATACGGGAAAAAAATAATATTGGAAACAAATTGCACAAGTTTTGATAATGTTCGCTCTGCTTGGAAATACTCCGGGCAGACTGTATGAAAAACTATAAAAATAGAGTGGTTAAGACAGCTTGCAAATAAAGTGAGGCAGATATGTTACCCATGCCCTTAAGACCCAATTTATTGTTTCCCTATCATGAGGAATGGAAAGTCCCCACAGTGGGCGAGTGTTTCCGTATTTGGAAAAAATATCAAATGATGTCCCATATTAAAGCCCATTGTCTGATGGTGGCACGGGTTGCCCTGACCCTTGCACGGCGTTTTGAAAAAGCGGGCTATCCTCTTCGCGAGGATTTGGTGCTTGCTTCTGCACTGCTCCATGATATTGCAAAGAGTTATACCATTTATTTCGGGGGGGACCATGCGATTTTGGGCAGCGCATGGGTTATGCAGGAAATCCAGAACCCGCTTATTGCACAGGCTGTGCTTGCCCATGTGATTTGGTTTTTTGACGAGGGAGAACAAGCCATTGAAAAAAATCCCTGCACGCTGGCAAATTTGATTTCCTATTCCGACAAGCGAGTACAGCATGACAGACTGGTGACTCTTTCGGGGCGTTTTGAAGATTTGATTAAACGCTATGGCACAACAGAAGAAAAAAGAAGGCTTATCAATATTAACTATACCCAAAGCCAAAAAATCGAAAATGCCTTTATTCGGTTTGGCGTGGATATAAAACTTGAACCGGGACAGCTTGTCCGTATCAAACAGGAAAGGAAACGATAATGAACGTATTATTGATTGCAGGGGGCTGGTCGCCTGAACGGGAAATTTCCCTTCGCGGTGCAAAAGGAATTGAAAAAGTCTTGAAAGAACGCGGACATGCGGTGACGTTTTTTGACCTTTCTGACGGCTTTGAAGCCCTTATTCCGCTGGCAAAAAAAGCCGAAGCGGCTTTTATTAATTTGCATGGTTCTCCGGGGGAAGACGGGCTTGTACAGGCAATTTTAAGCCGTGTAGGCTGTCCGTATCAGGGGGCAAATGCTGAAGGTTCTTTTCTTGCTTTGCATAAATACGCTGCAAAATCACTCATGCAGGCAGGGGGGCTCAACACCGTAAAGGGTATGTTTTTACCCCATATGCCTGAAAGTTTGGCAGAAATCGAGGAAAAACTGACCTATCCCCTGTTTGTCAAATCCAATAACGGCGGTTCCAGTATCCATTTATACCGAGTCACAAACAGGGAAGAGCTGAAACATGCCCTTGAAAGTATTTTCAGCGTGGGACTGGAAATTTTGATTGAAGAGCTTGTTGCGGGCAGAGAAGTTACCTGCGGAGTTTTGGATAACGAGGCACTTCCGCCAATTTTGATTGAATCGAAAGCAGAATTTTTTGACTATACCAATAAATATGCTGAAGACGGAGCAACAGAAATCTGTCCTGCTCCCATTGGAGAAGAGGCAACAAAGAAAGTTCAGGAAATGGCATTAAAGGCACATCGGATTTTAGGACTTTCCGACTACAGCCGTTCTGATTTTATCCTGACCAAAGAAGGCGTGCCCTATATTTTGGAAGTCAATACACTCCCCGGCATGACAGCCACCAGCCTTGTGCCGAAAGAAGCGAAGGAAATCGGCTTGGAATTTGGGGAACTGATTGAAAAATTGCTCAAAATGGCGATGAAGAAAAAAGCGTAGAAGCAAAGCACATCGAGCATTTCGGTACGCGTCACTGCGGCGGATAAGCACAGGAAGTGCGGGACGCGCACCCGTCTGACGGCGGCGAAGCCGTTTGCGTTGGCGAAGAATAAGTCTCATGCGAGGTGAGCAGAGATGCGGGTGAACAAAAATTATTGCGTCTGCTTATTTTTCCCTTAGAGCAATTCCTGTTAACATCAAGAATATTAATTCCCTGTTATGGACAGCGTCCACAACAGGGCGTAGAGGGGGATTGGGGGAGTGGTAGCCGTAATGCTCGTTCTTTCGCTGACGGGTACCGCTGCAGGCGAGGGGTCCAGCTGCAAAGGTTTTTAAACTTTAAATAAATATTCCGAATATCATAGGGAAATGTACTGACAAACAGGTTTTATTTTTTGAGATAGTTATGCAGGAAAAAGAGATACGGGAAAACAGCGCCAGGGAATGTTTTACGCTGTTATCTGTCCCCAAAAGCATTATGGCAGGGCGCTTTGCCTATTTAAGCCTTGGCGCTGCCATGGCGGTATGGGCAGCGCTTATACCCTTTGCTATGGAGCGTTTGCAGGTCAATGAGGCGCAGCTTGGGCTTTTGCTCCTTTGTCTTGGCTTTGGGGCAACAATTTCCATGCCTGCAGCGGGAGCGTTTACCGCCCGATTTGGCTGCCGAGCCATGCAATTGGTTTGTATTCCGGTTTATTATCTTGCGCTGTTTATTTTGAGCTTTGTTTCGACACCGCTCAGTCTGGCCATATTTCTGACGATTTTCGGAGCAATGAGCGGCATGCTCGATGTGGTGATGAATATACAGGTTGCACTTCTGGAACAGACAAGCGGACGCAGGCTGATGTCCAATCTCCATGCTCTCTACATGATAGGCGTTGCCCTTGGGGCAGGGCTTGCTGCAATATTATTGCAGGTGCTGGGCAATCAAGTGGTTGCGGCGGGTATTATCGGTTTGCTCATCGTAGCCGCCATGCTTTATTTTCAACGCTATTTTTTCCCAAAAACCCGGTGTAATGAAGAAAAAACGCCTTTATTCACCCTTCCGCGGGGTGTTATTTTGGGATTTGGGGTGATTTGCTTTTTCCTGTATATGATTGAGGGCGTTCTTATGGACTGGAGCGCGTTGTTTTTGAATAAAATACGGCTTGTTCCCCTTTCTCAGGCAGGGCTCGGTTATGCTCTTTTTGCCGTAACCATGACCTTTGGACGGCTTATCGGCGATAAACTGGGTACACGGTTTGGGGCACGGAATTTACTTTTCTATGGGGTATGCTTCAGCGTCCTTTGTTTTTTTGCCGTGAGTTTTATCCCGCATGCCTATGCCTGTTTTTTTGCATTTTTTTGTCTGGGTTTATTTGCCTCCAATACCGTGCCCATGCTTTTTTTCCTGACGACAAAAAATTCCAAAGGCAGTTTGAGTACCTGCATAGCTTCCGTCAGTACTCTGGGATATTTAGGGCTTCTTGCAGGACCTGCCATTATGGGCTTTGTGGCGCATAATCTTGGTTTGCCCTTTGTTTTTATTACCATGTGTATTTTTTTGAGTTTGGTTGCCGTGCTTATCCGCTTTCTGCCCATTAAAGAATAAGGCTCTTTTTCCTTGCCTTTATACAAAAAGTACCCTACAAAGAAAAAAAATTACTCAGGTTGAAGATGAATTTTGTAACCTTCCAGTTTGCTGTTTTCTTTTTATTTGTCCTCATTTTTCTCAGTCTTGGGGCAAGAACGCTTAAATCACAAAAATATTTTCTTTTAGGAATAAACATTGCTTTTTATGCCTTTGCAGGGGTACAATTTTTGCCTTTGCTCTTTTTGGTCGCGTTTATTAACTATTTTTCTGCCGTTCTTACCAATTCACGCCCCCTTAAAAAGCACGGTACGCGGCGTTTTATTGTCGGGACAGCGATTTTTGCACAAATTTTACTGCTCGGTTTTTTCAAATATTATGAATTTCTGGTTTTGAGTGCGGAACAGCTTTTCAAAAGCCTTGGTTTTGATATCAGCCTTCTTTTTTTGCTGCCAAGCATGGATATTCTGCTTCCCGTGGGACTCAGTTTTTATATTTTCCAAGGCATGTCCTATGCCATTGACAGGTACAGAGATACGGGGCTGAAACCCCTTTCCTACACCAATGTTTTGCTCTTTGTTTCTTTCTTTCCGACTGTGCTTTCCGGTCCGATTATGCGCAGCAGCCAGTTTTTTCCCCAGCTTGTTGCCGACCCGGTTCAAAGCGGGCTTGTGGGAGACGAAGAATATAAAAAAATGGAAAAAGCCCTTATCAACCGTGATATTGCCGAGGGTTTTACCTATCTTTTAAGCGGGCTTTTCAAAAAAGTGGTGCTGGCGAGCTATTTATCCGAACATATTGTACGGGATGTGTTCCAAAGCCCTGAATTTTACAGTTCCGAAACAGTGTTTGTGGCTATGTATGCCTATGCTATGCAAATCTTTTGCGATTTCTCGGGATATACGGATTTGGCTCTTGGCATCGGTCGGCTCATGGGCATAAAAATCCCGCAAAACTTCAATGCCCCCTATCTTGCGACCAGTGTAAAAGAGTTTTGGCACAGGTGGCATATCAGCCTTTCCACATGGCTGCGTGATTACGTGTATTTTAGCCTTGGGGGCAACCGCAAAGGCAATACGTACGTGAATTTATTTCTGACTATGGCCATAGGCGGGCTGTGGCACGGGGCGCATTTGCGTTTTCTGGTTTGGGGCATGGCACACGGCGCAGGGCTTGTTGTCAACCATGCATGGAAACGTTTTCTGCCCGGTGCGGGACTTATGGAAAAACCTGTTATCAAGCACTGCTATCGTTTGTTTGCATGGTTTTTGACCTTTCATTTTATTTGTTTCGTATGGCTTTTCTTCCGGGCGGAAAGCATGGATATTGCCCTTGCCATGCTCCAAAAAATGTTTCTTTTTACGGGAGAAGGAGATGGCTATCCTTTGTTGGTTTTGGGGGCAATTTCGTGTGCGTTCCTTATCCAATTTATCGGCAAATATGGTTTTGACAGTCTTTCCTTTGTGCTGGAAAAGCTTTGGTATCCTTTTAAGCTTATGCTGATTACTTTGTTATGCGCGATTATTTTTAAATTAGGTCCTGACGGCGTCTTGCCCTTTATTTATTTCCAATTTTAGAGTGTTGTATGAAAATTTGTCATGTTTCGCGGAAAAGTTTGGTTTTATATGCGGCTGTCTTTTTTTGCATGCTTTTTTTTGAGGAAGCACGGCTTACATCCCTGCTGGAGCGCGAGGGAGCCAACTATCCGTTTTTGTTAACAATTAATCAATATATTCACACTCTTGGCGAAAAAACAAAAGTGTATGCCTTTAATTCCTTTGTGCAGGATAGGGTTGCTGAGGTTGCACAAGGTGATTTTTTCAGTTCCGAGCAGAATTTGAGTCCCAAAATAACTGCATGGTGGGAAAATATCAAACAAGCAAGGGATACTAAGGATATTTCTGCGGAAAGCATTGCAGAGCAAAAGCCTGCTGCACGGGAAGAAACAAGCAAAACAGAACAGCGCCTTATCCAATCTGACGATTTTTTGAACGAGGAAAATAACAGGGCTGTGCAGGCAGAGCAGGAAGATGAGCCCGCAGTGACGCAGGAAACTGCATCAGCAATCACGCGGGAAGATCCTCTTCAAACGGAAAAGACGTTTCAGCAGGAAATGCTTGCGGAAAATTCTCAAAAAGAGGCAGTACCCACGGAAATAAATGCGGAAGACGGTCAAAATATTCCGGCGTTTGCGGCAGAGCAGGCAATTGCAGACAATGCGGACGAAGGCAAGGCAGAAACGGCAGAACAGTATACCTATAATGCGTACAATTATCCATACAATGCACAGCTTGCAGCGGAAACACGCAGCGGCATCGCCTGTTATGAAACGCGTCTTCCCGATTACGGCAGAAAAAAACGTGTGCTTATTATCGGCGATTCTATGATGATGGAAGGGCTTGGTCCCGCCCTGCAAAATCGTTTGCGCAAGCGGGATAATCTGGAAGTGCATCGGGAAGGGAAATATTCTTCCGGGCTGAGCCGTCCCGATTTTTATAATTGGTTTGAGAATTTACCTGCCATGCTCGAAACCTATCAGCCCGATTTGCTTATTATGAGCCTTGGGGCAAATGATACGCAGGATATTGTCATTGATAAAAAGCGCTATTTTATCGATACCAAGGCATGGGCAGAAATCTATTTACAGCGTTCTAAAGAGTTTATTGCCCTTGCTGATAACGGCAAGCGGCAAATTCTCTGGATAAGCCTGCCCGTTATGGGCAAAGAGCCGTATTTTACGCGGACAAAGCTGATTTCCAAATTGCAGGCGGAAGCAAGCAAGACCGTTGCAGGTGCCCGTTTTATCAATATTGAACATCTGCTCACGGCAAACGGCAAATACACGACTTTTTATACAGGGAAAAATAAGCAAAGCATACGCCTGCGTTCTAAGGATTTAATCCATGTCAGCAATGAAGGCGGGGAAATTTTAACCGATTACGTTCTGCCTGCTGTGGAGAAAGACCTTGCTGTGCTGTATGCCAAAGATGTGCCCGTGTGCTATCCCCCCGTGGCAGGCATGGCAAACCATGTCGTCTTTACGTCTTCTCTGCGCAAAAAACAAGCGGAGTACTATATTTGGCTGCCTGAAACAAAAATGAGCCTTGTAAAACAAGAAGAAAATGCCGATGAAAACGCGCCGCTCAATGTGCAAAAAACCATACAAGCGCAGCTGGGCAATAAGCGTTATCCTGTCCTTTATTTACTGCATGGTGCAGCGAGTTCGGGAAAAGACTATGTGGAGGCAATAGGTAAGGATTTACAGGAAATTGCCAATACAAAAAAAGTGATTATTGTTGCCCCAGACTGTGAGCCCTACGGCTGGTATGCGGACAGTCCGCTTGTTGCTGATAATCAAATAGCCGGCTTTATTACGAAGGAGCTTATTCCGCATATTGACAGCCTGTACCCGACCACGGGCAAGCGTGCCATTGCCGGGCTGAGCATGGGCGGGCATGGGGCTTTGCTTTTGGGTTTTCACCATAGAAACCTGTTCCAGTCCATGGCAAGTGTCAGCGGGGTGCTGGATATCCGTGAGCATAAAAATAATTGGAAAATCAAAGACGTGCTGGGAGATCTTGTGCCGGAAAACCGACAAATTTGGGATGAGCATGCGGTCAATGCCGTCATTGGAACAAAATGGCCTGCAACTTCTCCCCGTCATATTCTTGTTGTGACAGGGACGGAAGATACGCTTGTGATTGACGAAAACAGAAAAGCAAAGGACCTGTTTCACAAAAGGGGCTTTCAAATTGGCTATATGGAGGCGGAAGGCACGCACAATTGGAATTTCTGGAAAAAACATATTCCCGAAACTCTGGCGAAGCAGGCAGATTTTTTACATAAACAATAGCGTATCAAAAAAACTCCCGAGGCGATTTCTCAAACAGGCATGGTATTTTTGTCAGTTATGCCTGTTTTTCCTGTCCATACGGAATGGCAAAAATAAGGGGATTGAACCAAAATTATTTGCGTTCAAATTTATACAAATTGCTTTTATTGATTTGCTGTTTTTTGGGGGCAAATTCCTGCAGGATTTTTGCACTTCCTGCCAAATCGACATGCAGGGCTGACGTTGCTTTATCATAGGGGGCAAAGTGGTCAAGGATACGGATGAAAAAATCCGTATCGTTATCCAGCGCCATGATTTCGTCCGTCTGCATGCTTTTTTCGACAAAAACAAGCAATGAAGCATTTTTTGCCATGCGCCGGAGTGCTGCAAAGAGCTCTTGCAAAAATTTTACCCGTCCTTCATTGGTGCGATGACACAGACCCGGATATAAGCCGATAACATAGAGCTTTGTTTCCGCTGATTTTGCAATGACTAAAAATTTTTCACACTGATATTCTATGCGTTCTTTTGTATTTAAAAGTTCCGCACGGACTTTTTTGCTGTCGCGTTTCCCGTGTTCATCGAGCAATTCCTGAGGTGTATGGACACCGTGGAAATTGATATGGGTGACAGCACATTTCCACATATTTGTTTTTGGATCATCAATAATTTTTCCGGAATAAATGAGGCTCAGATTACCCAGCACCTCAATAAAATTGGCAGCAGGAACAGTAGCCCATTGGAATAAAGAGCTTTCTGCCCCACCATAAATTTTATAGAGAATGAAACTGGTTTCACAATTTAAACCAAGGGAAATGAGGCGATCGTAACGGCGTATGTTGTCCATAAAAGCGTTGTGCATGAAAAGCGTGCTTATTCATACTCGAATTTATATTTTTTTTCTTTCTTTACAAATTTGGCAGGGGAAAATTCCTGAAAAATTCGTGCATATCCCTGCATATCCATTTCTTCAGGGGAGGTTGCTTTTTGTGCAGGGGCAAAGTGGTCTATGGAACGGATAAAAAATGTTGCATTATTGTCCATCTGCATTTTTTCAGGTGTTTTCATTTTATCTTCAAGAATGACAAGCAGTGAGGCATTCTTGGCAGTATGCTGCAATACCGTATACAAGTTTTGGAGAAAATGTACGGTATTTTCTTGTGTATCCGTGTAAAAAGCAGGATGTAAACCTATGATATACAGTTTTGTTTCTGCTGACTGCGCAATGACACGGAATTTGTCACAGAGATAGTGAACGCGTTTGACGGTATCCTTGATTTCTGCACGGACTTTTTCTTTATCGCGCTGACCGTGCTCATCAAGCAGCTGGCAAGGCAGGCTTTTTCCGTGGAAATTGATATGGGTGACAGCACATTTCCACATATTTGTTTTGGGATCTTCAATGATTTTCCCTGAATAAATAAGAGTCGGATTCTCCAGCACCTCAATGAAATTGGCAGCAGGAACAGTTGCCCATTGGAATAAAGAACTTTCTGTCCCGCCGTAAAATTTATACAGGTTAAAGCTTGTTTCACAGTTTAAGCCAAGGGAAATGAGGCGGTCGTAAACACGAAGAGTATCCATAGGAAATAAAGAGAAAGAAGCTCCCCATTCATTTTTTGCTGCATAATGGACGGGGAAGCTCGGAAAAGCCTTTTTACAGGCGTTCGATGACTTTATCAGTCATTTCAGTGGTATTGCAAAGAATTTTGCCTTCTTCCATGATATCGCCTGTTCTGAAGCCGTCCTGCAGGGTTTTGCGGACAGCATTTTCAATGCACAAAGCTTCATCGGCAAGGTCAAATTCATGCAAAAGCATCATGGCAACAGATAAAATAGTGGCAAGAGGATTTGCCTTTTTTTGTCCTGCAATATCAGGGGCAGAGCCGTGAATGGGCTCATACAGTCCTGCGTATTCGCTGCCAAGGCTTGCGGAGGCGAGCATGCCGATGGAACCGGTAATAACCGCGGCTTCATCAGAGAGAATATCCCCAAAAAGATTGCCGGTGACAATAACATCAAATTGGCTTGGGTCACGTACCAGCTGCATGGCGGCATTGTCCACATACATGTAGCTGAGTTCCACTTCGGGGTATTCCTTGGAAACCTCGGTGACAACCTCACGCCAGAGACGGCTGACGTCAAGCACGTTTGCTTTATCCACAGAGCAGACTTTTTTTCTTCGCTTCATGGCAGCTTTGAACGCAATATGGGCAATACGCCTGATTTCGTCTTCATTGTAAATCATCGTATTGAAGCCCGTGCGCCTGCTGTCACGGATTTCAACGCCGGCGGGCTTTCCAAAATAAATACCGCCTGTCAATTCCCGCACAACCATGACATCAAGCCCTTTATCCACAATATCCTTGCGTAAAAGGCAGGCTCCTGCAAGTTCGGGGAAAAGACGGGCAGGACGAAGATTTGCATATAAACCTAATGCCTTACGTATACCAAGAAGCCCTTTTTCAGGACGGATGGCAGGGTCAATGGTATCCCATTTGGGACCGCCCACGGAACCCAAAAGGACAGCGTCTGCTTTTTTGCAGGCTTCGATGGTTGCTTCCGGAAGAGGAGAGCCTGTTGTATCAATGGCAATGCCGCCAATGAGGACATTTTCCGTGGTAAATTCATGGCTGAATTTTTTTGCTGTTGCATCAAGCACGCGCAGTGCTTCTCCTACGATTTCCGGACCAATTCCGTCTCCAGCCATAACTACAATATGTTTTTTCATATTTTTCCTTTATTTTTCGATAGCCTTTAAATGTTTACTGAGAATGTCCACAAAGTAGTCGAGTTCACTTGTGCCGATGGTAAGGGCAGGAAGCAAACGCAAAACCGTGCCTTGGGTCAGATTTAAAATAATGCCGTCTGCAATGAGCTTATTCCAAAGTTCTTTGGCGCTTTCTTCCGTGCAGGTGAGCTGAATGCCGCGGATAAGCCCGAAACCGCGTATTTCCTTTACCCATGGGCTGTCCAGTGCCATAATCTTATCGGCAAGGTATGCGCCCAGTGCCTCGGCTCGTTCTGCCAAATGATCGCGTTCCATGATTTCAAGGACTTTTGCCCCGACTTTGGTTACGAGTGCCCCGCCGCCAAAGGTGGTGGCATGGGAGCCCGGAACAAAGGCTTGGGAGATTTCATCGGTAGTCATCATACAGCCAAGGGGCAAGCCGTTGGCAAGGGCTTTTGCGTTGGTCATGACGTCCGGCTTGACGTTGTAATGCTGGAAAGACCACCATTTGCCGGAACGGCAAAGTCCTGCCTGCACTTCGTCCACCATAAAGAGAACACCGTTTTTATGGCAAAGTTCCTGCACTTTTTCCACATATTCAGGGCTCAGGCAGTTAACGCCTCCTTCCCCTTGGATAATTTCCATGAGTACTGCCGCGGTTTTCTCGGTTACTGCGTCTTCAAGAGCGTTTATATCATGCCATGATACCTGTACAAAACCGTCAGTGCGCGGGGCAAAACCGTCAAGATACTTTTCCTGACCTGTGGCAGAAAGCGTGGCAAGCGTCCGTCCATGGAAGGCATGGCTCATGGTGATAATTTCGTAGCGTTTCGTATTTTTTACCCGCTGCTGATAACGCCGTGCAATTTTAATGGCAGCTTCATTGGCTTCTGCTCCGGAATTGCAAAAAAATACCTTATCCATATGACAGGTTTTTAAAAGGCGTTCAGCGAGTTCAAGCTGTTCTTCCTGATAAAATAAGTTACTGACATGAATGAGTTTTTTTGCCTGTTCGCAAATTACGTCAGCCAGTTCCTCATTGCAGTGTCCAAGCGAAGTAACGGCAATGCCTGTCAGTAAGTCAAGATATTCTTTGCCGTCAATATCCCAGATTTTGCTTCCTTTGGCTCTTGCCACGCTGACAGGGTAGCGTCCGTAGGTTCTGCATAAAAGTTGTTCTTCTTTTGCTTTTAATGCTTCAAAACGCGTCATTTTTTCACTCCGTTTATGCATTAAGCGTTTTTTTGAATGCCTTGGTCATGGCTTCGATATTTTGGCTGAAAACAAGGCTTTCTCCGGCATATACTTCCACATTGGCAGCTGCTTTGCCCACTTCACCGATAGGATAGCAATGCTCCGTGAAGAGAGCTTCAAATTCTGCACATTTATCAGGTTCCACTTCCGCAAGGAAACGGCTTGCACTTTCGCTGTACAGGATTTCCATGGAAGTCATATCTTTTTCTCTGCCGATACGGTTCAGGTCAATTCTTGCGCCAAACAGCCCGCCCATGCTCATTTCTGCAAGGGCAACGGCCAGTCCGCCGTCAGAAAGGTCATGACAGGATTTGACTAAATGCTTTTGCACCGCTGTATGGTAGGCTTGATAACGGCGCAGGGCAGAGGCAGAATCCACCTGCGGAACACGTCCGCCGCGAATGCCGAGTTCATCAAAGGCTTCGCTGCCTGCCATTTCATTTTTGGTATAGCCAAGCAAATAGATTTTATTGCCGGCAGCTTTGAAATCACTGGTAACGGCATTGTTGACGTTTTGAATTTTAGCCAGCACGCTGAAAAGAACGGTCGGCGGAATGGAAATTTTCTTGCCGTCCCCGATATAGTCATTTTTCATGGAGTCCTTGCCGGAAATGCAGGGAACGCCGTAGTCAAGGCAATATTTGCCAAGGGCTTCGCAGGCTCGCACCAGCTGGGCGAGTTTGAATTCGCCGTCAGGTGTTTTTTCGGATTGAATGGGGTCACACCAGCAGAAGTTGTCACAGCCCGCCATATGGTTAGGGTCGGCACCGACAGCAACGGCATTTCGTACTGCCTCGTCAAGGGCATTTGCCATCATGTGATAGGTGTCGTAGTCACTGAATTTTGGACAAATACCGTTGGAAATAACAATACCTGCCTCATCTTCCAGCACGGGGCGGAGCACAGCGGCGTCCGCAGGTGCGTCCTGATTTTTTCCCACAAAAGGTTTAATAACACTGCCGCCGCGTACTTCATGGTCGTATTGGCGGACAATATTTTCCTTACTGCAAATATTGAGGCGGCTCAGCATTTTCAAAAGGAAATCCGCCTTATCGTTGGGGTCGGGCATTGCCACCTTGTTTTGCATAGCGTTTTGCTGTTCGCTCTTCCACACAGCTTTCAGCTGCATTTGCGGCAGACCGTTATGCATGAAATCCATAGGCAAATTAGCAACGGGCTTGTCCCCGTAAAAAACTTGGAAATAGCCGCTGTCCGTAAATTCTCCAAGGGTTGTTGCTTCCACGTCCATATGTTTTGCAAGCGCTAAAAATTCCTGTAATTTGTCTTGCGGAACAGCTAAGGTCATGCGTTCCTGCGCTTCGGACAATAAAATTTCCCAAGGCTGTAAACCGTCATACTTGAGCGGGGCTTTGGATAAGTCCAAACGGCAGCCGCCTGTTGCTTCACTCATTTCTCCCACGGAAGAGGACAGCCCGCCTGCGCCGTTATCGGTAATGGCATGATATAAGCCTAAATCACGGGCTTTCATGATGAAATCATACATTTTTCTTTGGGTGATTGGGTCACCGATTTGTACGGCTGTTGCAGGGCTTTCTTCGTGCAGTTCTTCGGAAGAGAAGGTTGCGCCGTGTATGCCGTCCTTGCCAATGCGTCCGCCTGTCATGACTATGGCGTCACCGGCGGTCGGTGTTTTTTCATAACCGGGCATGCCGTGGAGCGTGCGGGGCATAAGTCCGATAGTTCCGCAGTAAACAAGAGGTTTGCCTAAATAGCGTTCATCAAAAACAATTGCACCGTTGACAGTGGGTATGCCTGATTTATTGCCGCCGTCTTCAACGCCTTTGCGGACACCTTCCATAACACGGCGCGGGTGCAGAAGGCGGGAAGGCATTTTTTCCGTATGGAATGGAGAAGCAAAGCAAAATACATCCGTATTGCAGACAAGCTCTGCCCCCATGCCTGTGCCCATGGGGTCGCGGTTTACGCCCACAATACCGGTCAGCGCGCCGCCGTAAGGGTCAAGGGCTGAAGGGCTGTTATGGGTTTCTACTTTGATACAGACGTCATAGTCGTCATTAAAAGCAATTACTCCTGCGTTATCACTGAAAACAGAATGGCAGAAATCCTTGTCTCCAAGCCGTTTTCTGATAGTGGCAGTCGGGGTTTTAATATAGGTTTTGTATAAACTGTCAATGGTCGTTGTTTTGCCTGTTTCTTCGTTGGTATAATCAATTTTTGCCGCAAAAATTTTGTGCTTGCAGTGTTCAGACCATGTCTGTGCGAGTACCTCCAGTTCCGCGTCGGTGGGATTTTCCGGCAAGCCGAATTTTGCCCTGTCGGCTTTGGTTTCTGTTTTTGCGTAAAAATTCTTGATAATAAGCATTTCTTCCAGAGTAAGGGCAAGAGTGTTTTTACGGCTGTAATCAATAAGTTCCTGATCGCTCATACCGAGCAAAGGAATAATATGGACAGTATCAACGGCTTTGCCCGTTACCTTGGAAGCCTGTGCTTCAAAGCCCGGTTCTTTTGCCCATTCGTCTTTATTTTTAATGCGTAAACGTTCAATAAGTTCGTTGGCAAGCAAGTCCCTGCCAATTCGTTCAGCCTCGGCACGGCTGATTTTTCCCCATAAATGGTATTGCTTTGCCGTATAAACCTTGAGGGCGCTGCGGTCTTTGCCAAGCACAAGGCAGGCTGTGTTTCTTGCTGTATTGCCTTCGTTATCGGTTACCCCCGGACGGAAGCTCACTTCAAGGATATAATCAGCACCGGATGTCGTGGCTGTAAGGCTTGCGCTTTGCAAAACAGGGTCATGCATAACGGCTTTATCGAGCAAAAGTTTTGCTTCCTCGCTGTTTATGCCGTCAAAGGTCAGCACTTTTACCATACGGACATTGTCAATGCTAAGCCCCAGTGCTTCCTTGATTTCTTCGGCAACTCTGTGTCCGACAGGATCCTGTTGGTTTTCCTTTACACGAATTTCCAAACGTAAAAGACTCATATCTTCACCTTTTCTTGGTTTTTGTGCCTTACGGCTATTTCTTTCTTTCTTTGACATAGGTTATCGCTTCTAAAAGCATATTAGCATAACTGCCTGTAAAATTGGCAATATTTTCTCTTGCTTTGTCTAAATAGCTTTGGGCAAGTTCTCTGGTTTTTTCAGGGAATTTTGCATCAATAATTTTTTGATTGATTGCTTTTAATTCCTCATGGCTAAAGCCCGTATTGTCCATACCCTGCTTTTGGTTCGCTTCAAAAATAGGACTGGGAATTACGTTGAATTTCTTGATAAAATCCTCTTTTTCCTGTCCGTGCAGAGTTTCCAAATACATATAAACGGGCGGTGTACATTTTCTTTCGCGAAGATCGCCGCCTGCGGGCTTGCCGATGATTTCCTCAGGCGAAAAGTCAAGGGCATCGTCCACAATTTGAAAAGCCATGCCGAGATTTAAGCCGAAATTGCGGGCTTTGGCAGTGTCTTCCTCGCCTGCACCTGCCATAACAGCCCCGACTTCACAGGCTGAACGGATAATCCATGCTGTTTTGCCTTCAATGACATCAAGATATTCTGCGGGAGAGGCAGGAATTTTGCCTGCAAGGGCTATTTCATCAATTTCACCGTTGGCAGTGCGCAAAAGTGCGTCAGAAATAATATTCATCAGGCGGACATTCTGAAATTCTGCCATTTGTTTATTGCCCATGGCAAGGAGGGCGTCCCCTGCCAAAAGACAGGGACGAATGCCAAATTTGATATGGCTTGAGGTTTTGCCGCGGCGAAGTTCGGCATTATCAAGAACATCGTCATGCAAGAGGCTGGCAACGTGGAACATTTCAAGGACAATGGACGCATCGTAAACAGAAAGAACAGGATGAGTGATTTTGTTGCGGTTTTCTAAGAGCTTATACCACAAAAGAGTCAGCACGGGGCGGAGACGTTTTCCGCCTGATAAAAACGCATAGCGTGCGATTTCCTGAACAGAACGCGGCATTTTTTCTGTAACAGTTTGTAATGCTTTACTAATATTTTCTTGCTCGCCAAGAAGAAACGCAGTAAATTCTTTCATTGTTTGCCCGAATAAAGTTTTTATTTTTCAAGGGAATAGCATAGCATAAAGAGACTTCTTCCGCAAGCAAAAGAGTTATGGCAATTTTGAAACTGTGCAGGCAAATTTAAGTACAGATAAATTTGAGAGGATTAGGCAAAAAAATAGCAGGATGAGGTCTTTTTCTTTGTTTGGAAAAAACTTATTTTTTATAAAAATCACATGGCACAGAAATGTGCTGAAATTATCATTATGTGAGGTAACAATATGAAAAAACTCTTGCTCATGGTATTTTTATTTGTATTTGGCGCCGGATATGCGCATGTGGCAGTAGCAGTACAAAATGACAATCTTGCAGGCAAAAAAATATTGATAGCCTATTTCTCATGGAGCGGCAATACGGAACATCTTGCAAAACTTATTCAAAGCCAAATTGGCGGTGATATGTTCAAAATTGAAACGGCAGAGCCCTATCCTGACGATTATCAGGAAACCGCTTACGGCGTTGCCAAAAAACAGCATGAAAACAATGTCATGCCTGCACTCAAAAATAACGGCGATATTTCCGGCTATGACATTATTTTTGTCGGTACGCCTGCATGGTGGTATCATATGGCTCCTGCTGTCAAGACCTTTTTATCAGCGCATAATTTTGAAGGCAAAACCATTGTTCCTTTTGTCAGCCACGGCGGCGGCGGAAGATATGAAATTCCGGCAGATATGGGAAAACTTGCCAAAGGGTCAACCGTGCTGGAAGCATTTGATGCTTTGAGTGACGGCAGTGCCAATGTGGAACAGGAACTTATTGATTGGTTAAGCAAGCTTTAATATAAAGATAAGCAAAGGGACTTGTCCCATATTTAGCACAGGACGTGCGAGCCTCGCAGAGCGAGCGAAGCAAAAACCACGCTTTTTGCAAGCGAGAGCGAGTGTCAAGCAGGACGCTTGACCGAGCGTCATCATAAGATATGGGAAAACTTGCCAAAGGGTCAACCGTGCTGGAAGCATTTGATGCTTTGAGTGACGGCAGTGCCAATGTGGAACAGGAACTTATTGATTGGTTAAGCAAGCTTTATAAAGATAAGCAAAGGGACTTGTCCCATATTTAGCACAGGACGTGCGAGTCCTTCGCACGTCCTGTGCATAAGAAAAACTTTATTCCTGCACTGCAATGTCCGTAAACTGGAATGTCGTTACATCGAAAAGTCCCTGCGGGGTCAGTTTCAAGTCAGGAATTACGGGTAAAGCCAGAAAACTTAAAGACATAAACGCGTCAGCTTTATCCCAGATGTGATAATGTTCCTTTGCCGTGTCATAGAGTTTTTGCAAATCCGTAATAACGGTTTTTGGCTCCTGCATGCTCATAAGCCCTGCCACAGGCAAGGCAAGTTCTGCAAGCAGTTCTCCGTAGCTGAACATGGCAATGCCGCCGTTCATTTTCTCCACGTGTGCAAGGGCAAGGAGTATATCGTTATCGTTATCGCCTGCCGCCACAATATTATGGCTGTCGTGGGAAATACTTGTTGCAATGGCGCCGTTTCTCAGCCCGTATTCGGAATGGAGCAGTCCCAAGCCCATTTTGCCTGTTTTTTTATGGCGTTCCACCACAGCAAGCTTGAGCAGTCCCTTGTTCTTTGCAAAATCAAAATTGCCTTCCTCATCAACGCCAATATCCATAATTTCGCATTTTGTGAGCAGTGAATGGGGCAAAAGGCGGATAACGCGGGCTTTTTTCGTAGGAACAGGCAAGGTCAGATCCTTTGGCAATTCCGGATGCATACTGTTTTGGACAGAGTCCGTCAATTGTTCGAGCTTTGCATTATAGCTTTTATTGACAGCGGCAATATAGGTTCCGTTTTCAGCCACGAGCGTGCCCTGAATATACACAGCATGCGGATTGCATTGTTTAATATCATCAACAAGCATAAAACTCGCTTCCATACCCGGGGCAATGGCGCCTTTATGGGTAAGCCCATAGGCACGGGCGGTATTGATTGTAGCCATGCGGACTGCGTCAATAGGTTCAATCCCGTGTTCAATGGCAAGGCGTACAGAATTGTTGATATGTCCCCGCTGCATAATGTCTGTGCATTGTTTGTCGTCAGTGCAGAAAAGGCAGTTTTGGAGCGTATGGCTGTTGACCGCGGGCAGGAGATTGACTAAATCATGGGCAGCGGAGCCTTCGCGCAGCAGAACATACATGCCGCGGCGTATTCTTTCTTTTGCTTCTTCCACCGTGGTACATTCATGGTCAGTGGTAACACCTGCAAATCTGTACATGTCGAGATCATCGCCATGAACCATGGGAGCATGCCCGTCAATAATTTTATTATATTTATATGCAAGGGCAAGTTTTTCAAGGACTTTTTCATCCTGCATCAGCACGCCGGGAACGTTCATCATTTCCCCAAGTCCCAGCACATTTTCTTCTTGGATTAATTCGGCAAGATCAAGGGCGGAAAGTGCTGCACCGGCACACTCAAAGGGCAGGGCAGGCACACAGGAAGGAAGCATAATTTTTACATCGAGCAGGCTGTCTTTAGCGTTTTCCAGCATGAAGCGTATGCCGTCCAAACCTTTGACGTTGGCTATTTCGTGGGGATCGGCAATGACTGTTCCCGTGCCGAAAGGAATAACCAATTTTGCAAATTTTTCCGGGCTGAGCATGGAAGATTCAATATGCACATGGGCGTCAAAAAAAGTAGGTAAAAGCCATGCCTTTTTTGCGTCAATGACATGTTCCGCCTGCATGGTTTTGCTGAACCCTACAATAAGCCCCTTATGCACACAAAGGGAACCGGAGAAAAAATTACCGCTGAAGACATCGGCAATTTGGGCGTTATCAATGCGTAAATCAATGGGCTTGGCATTTTTTATATCTTGCATGACTTCTTGAAATTTTGTGTATTTTAGCATAATATACTCCAATTCTGTGCTGTTAACTCTTTTTGTTTCTGCTTTTTTAAGATGATGCCAGTTTACTTTATTTACGGATAAAATAAAAGGAAAAATTTATGCCGCAATTTTACTATGTGACGACAAAAACAAAGGAAGAGGCAAAACGTATAGCCAAGGCATTGCTGCAGAAGAAATACATAGCCGGGGCAAATATGTTTCCCCTTGAAAGCCTGTATTGGTGGCAGGATAAAATCTGTGAGGAAGAAGAATATGCCCTTGTCATGCAAAGCACGAAAGACAATTTTGCAAAAATTGAAGAACTGGTAAAAACATTGCATAGTTACGAAATTCCCTGTATAGTATCTTTTGCCATAACCGAGAGCAGTCCGGATTTTTTAAATTGGATACGGGAAACGGCTGAACATATTGATAAAAAAGAGGAATAGCATGAGTATTCATATTGTGGGGTCTGTCGCATTTGACAGAATTATGTCTTATAAAGGTGACATTAATAGTTTATTGTTAAAAGATAAAGATACCTATAAAACACTCAGCATTTTGATGCTTATTGACAGAATTGAAGAAAAACAGGGCGGAACGGGCGCCAATGTTGCGTATAATCTTGCCATGCTTGGCGAGCAGCCCTTTTTGTATACCACGGTGGGATATGATTTTACGACAGCCTACCAAAAGAAACTGCAGGATATGCACATTCATCTTGACGGTGTGCGCGTGCTTGAAAAGGAACTTACTGCTTGCGGCTATGTTGTTGCGGATTCTAAAGGGAATTTGATTAATTGCTTTAGCCCTGCCGCCATGAATACCCCCTGTGAGGCAGCCTCTTTGGATGCCGTAAAAACAGGGGATTATGGTATTATTTCACCTGCCAATGTGGAAGATATGGCGCGTTTTCCCCGTCTTTTTAAAGAAAGAAAAATTCCTTATATCTATGACCCGGGACAGCAAATTCCCGCTGTCAGCAGGGAAAATCACCTTGCCTGCATAGACGGGGCAGAAATACTGATTGGCAATGATTATGAAATTGCCCTTATTTCCGAATTGACAGGCGCTTCCAAAGCCGAACTGCTCAATCTTGCGCACTATGTTGTCACCACCCTTGGAGAGGGAGGCTGCCAAATTTCACAAAAAGGCAGAGAGGATATTTGTATTCCTGCACCGAAAATCAAGGGCTTGGCTGACCCCACGGGGGCAGGGGATTCCATGCGTGCAGGCATGCTGAAAGGGTTGACTATGGGCTTGGATATTGCAGCCAGCCTGAAACTTGGCAGTATTTGTTCTGCTTTTTGTATTGAACAGTATGGAACGCAGGAACATTCTTTTACTCTTGAAAGTTTCAGGACACGGTATCAGGAAAATTACGGCTCTTGCCCTTTATAATATTTTTCATTTAAGCCCTTGCACGGGCTTAAATTTTTTTTCAATATATTAACTTTTTTCTTTGTTCCGATAAGATAAGTAGTGAAAAAGATGTATTGAGAGTACCATGTTAGAAATAAAAAATATTTTAGACAGCCAGCCGATTATTAATAAAACAATGCTTTCATCGCAGGGTGTTTGTGTTTGGATTGTCTGGGGACAGACAAATCAGCCCAAAAATGCGATTGATATTTTGCTTGATGCCGGTGCTCTTAATATTACGACGTTAATGAACCAATCCCTGTGGTTTTTCTTTAACGCGGATGTTGCCGTAAACAGTTTGGCTAAATTAGACCTTTGGGGAAAACAATTCAGTATAGGTATTACTGCCTATACGTTCCCCGGGGAATTGAATGTTGACGCCAACCAGACAAAAATTATTGAAGTTTCCCATGAATACCGCCATTTAAAAACAGAAATTTCCAATTCACGGAGCTATATCTATATTCATCCGACCTATAGCTCCATGGCGGCAAGTATCCCGGGTATCAGCGTTTATGAAATGAACGGGCTGGACCAGCAAAGCAATGTCGCGTGGAAAATGATAACCGCAGAACGGCGCTTGCCTTTTTCCGTCGAACAGGGCTGGTATGCTTTTGTTCATCCTTTGGGAAATCCTATTGATAAGCAGTTTCAGCGGGGCTGGCAGCGGACATTCCATTATCTGGAAGCTTTTATCCGTGAGCATAAGCTTAAATATTCTTTACAGGACAATTATTTAATTATCCCTTTGGATAATTTAATGGTTTTTCGTGAATGGATGCGTGCTGTTCTTTCCATTATCGAAACCATGCGCGAACAACATTCCGATGAGTACTGGCCTTGTCTGACTGTTGTTGTGGATAAGAACAACCTCAACTTTACCCCGGAACTTCCCTATAAAATAAATGTTGACTGGACGGAACTTTGTCCTGATATTCCGTATTTAAGCTATAAAAACGCCTTTATTTTGGGAAATGATTTTATTATTAAGGATATCCTTTATTCCAGCGCCAAGACAACCTTTGCTTCCTTTTGTACCCTGATAGCAAAAAATCAAAATATTGATACCAATCCTTTTACGGTGCTGCTGCCGGAAACCCTTGTGCCCAACAAAACTCCTTGTTTTTATTGCGGTGCGTCCAATCACACTGCCCATGAATGTCCGAGCAAAGATATCGCACCTGTCGGAGCCTTTTACTTTGAAAAGTTAAAAAATATTGATTTGTCAGATATTAATAATGTCTTTCGGGATATTGACGCCCGTATTAATCAGGACGGCGTCAAAGCATATTTTGAATTTATTGAGGAAAACCGGACAGCCGGGCAAATTCTCAAAGCTATTTTTGCCATTAACCATGTTATCCAGCTGCCTAATATTTGCCGTATCTGGCGGATAACAAGCCGTGATATTGACGCAGATCCGCCGTTTCCGCATGACCATGCCTCTGATCCTATCCATGTTCTTTTGCAGCGTTTTATAAAATGTTCCCAGCAGGACAGCCATGCTTTTGAGCGGGAATGTCTGCAGCTTGTGCATAATGACCCTAAAAACTGGCAGCTGCATTGCCTTTTGGGCTATGTGGTCATGGAAAAAGGAGATCTCGACAAAGCTGTCCAGCTTTGGACAGATGCGGATAAACTTTGTACCATTACCCTGCATCAGGCATGGCTGAAATTTCTCATTGCGCGGGCAAGGGAAGTTCAGGGGCGTTTGACGGAAGCTATTGATATTTACAGCCACGTTATGCGTCTTATGCCAAACTGGGAAGATCCCCATTATCGTATTTTAGTCTGTGAAATGAAACGGGGCTTTGCGGAAAAAACGTCCAAAGAGTTCGTTGAAATTATCAATAAAAATCCTCATTATTTCCACAAAGTTATCGTTGATCCGGAACTTTTCCGCGGGCAAATGCATTTGGTGATGTCTTTGCAGCGTATGTGGAAAGAAGCCTATAATCGATTTCTGATTGAAAGAGCAGGTCTTGAAGAGTTACAGATTATCATCAATGAATGGTTTAAAGGCGATGATAACCCCATTGCAGAGCAGACGGCAAAAGTCAACAGTTTATTGAAACACGGTGAAATTAAAAACTATCTGTTGTTTTTAGAGGTCGTAAAACAGCGTCCCGTGCTTGAAGCGGAAATTATGGAAGCCATTAACGGTGAAATCAGCAGAATGAAAACCAGTTATGAACGCTGTTTGTTTAAACTGGAGTTTATCCGCGATGAAATGAGCTGGTTTGCTTTGCAAAAAACACTGACAAATTTTAACCAAACATTTAATAACTGTGCAAAAATTTTAAACTGGGCTTTTGGTTCCGATTTTACCAGTCCAAAGATTTTTAAAGATGCACGGGAAAATCTGGTCACCCTTGAAAGTCAAGTTGCACAGCTTGAGAAAAAACTCAAATTATTACAGCTTGTTCGTGATATTACCCTGTTCTTCCTTTTAACCATGCGCACCTTTTTCAGATTGACATTTATTTTCCTGCCCATTGGAATAATCGGTATTTTTGTCAGTATCTTTTTTGGGGCGGAAATTGGGCTTGCCCAAATGCAGGGCATTATTAAATCCAATTTTTGGACGCTGCTCAAGGTAACTATCAGCATTGTATTAATGCTGTCCCTTGGTTTGGCTTCCCTGAAAACAACAGTTATTTTTGAAAGAAAACGAAAAGAAATGATTGAAAAAGCAAAAAGCGCCCGTGAAAAGCAGCAAAAAGAACGGGTTGAAAAAGTAAAAAAATTCCGAGCTTCAATTGATGGTGCAGAAAAAAAACGGAAAGTCGAAGATGACGAATAGTTTTGGCGCATAGGATTTGCAGGAGTTGGTATGCATAAGGAAATTGAGCGTAAATTTTTGGTGAAAAGTGATGCATGGCGGGGAAAGGCAGAACCTGCTTTCTATCGTCAAGGCTATATTGCCCGTACTGTGGATAGGACGGCGCGTATCCGTGTGGCAGGCAATAAAGGTTTCATTACCATAAAAATAAAAGTGGGACCCATTTCCAGACAGGAATTTGAATATGAAATTCCCCTGCAGGACGCCAATGCCCTTCTTGATTCTCTTGCACCGGAGGAAATTCTTGAAAAAAACCGTTATACTTTTAATGAGTGCGGGCATGTCTGGGAAATTGATGAATTTTTAGGCGCCAATGCAGGACTTGTTGTGGCGGAAGTGGAACTTGCCTCTGAAGAGGAGCGCGTAGCACTGCCTGAATGGGTTGGCGAAGAGGTGAGCAAAATTTCAAAATATTTCAACTCGTCACTGGTGCAAAGTCCTTATGGAACGTGGAAAAAATAAGAGAGAAATAAAAACATAAAAAAATAAAATTAACCCTAAACTTTTTATAACAAATACCGATATAAAATTTATTATACTAAAGTTTAACCTATAAAGGTCAGTGCCATGATAGAATACTATCGCTTTTATGAAGTTGAAACTTTATTATCACAGGGAAAGCTTGAGGAGGCTGTTGCAGAACTGCGTTCTTTGCAGAAACTGTATTTGGAACTTTCTCAGGATAATTCTAAACTCAAAGTCCAACTGCATGATTTAGAAGAGGTTTTAAGCATTTCGCAAAATATTATTTTTGACGGTGACGCCTATTGGCTTATTTCAGGAGGTGAAAAGCAAGGACCTTTTTGCCCCAAATGTTACCATGCCAATGGTGATTTAATCCGCATGAATATCCAAAAAAAAGATGAGTTTACACCTAAAACACAGTGGATTTGCCCCCATTGCAATTTTACGGCAGAGCCTGATGTGGATTTGGAACCTGCAAAAATGACAGCGCCAAGGGCAAAAGTTATTCCCTTTATGCAATAGAGCGTTTCCGCATACTATTCGTAATTTTTTTTCTTTGGGGGAAATGATTATCTCTGCTGTCGCTATCCGTAGAGCACGTTAAC
>CAJTMS010000003.1:34164-77912 GCA_910577155.1 uncultured Mailhella sp. | reverse complement strand
AATTTTATAATTATCTTTTGTAGTTATAAAATCAACCTCATACTAAAACAAAGCATTTTATTTTATAAAAACAAAAGGGAGAACATGCAGGTATTAACCGCTTTCTCTGACAATGCATAATAAAAAAACTCCCCTTTGAGAAATTGCCCGAAGGGGAGTTTTTTATTATGAGACTATGGATGAGAACAAATTAGAAATCAACTTTTGTTCCGTAGTAAGCACATTTAAGCACTTTTTCCATTTCTTCTTGGTTTGGCTGACGAGGGTTGGAAAGGGTGCAGGCGTCCAAAATTGCATTTTTTGCAATATCAGGAAGTTTTGCTAAAAATTCATCTTCTGGAACCATGTGGTTTTCGTAATCTTTGAGAGCCAACGGAATATTGAGGGCAGTGCTTAATTCTTGGATTTTGCCGCAAAGTTTTTGTACTGCATCTTCGTTGCTTGAGTATTTAATACCCCAAACATCAGCAATATTTGCATAGCGTTTTGCAGTTGCAGGATTCTTTGCATTGTATTGGATAACGTAAGGCAAGTACATGGCATTTGCCGCGCCATGGACAACGTGGCCGTTTTTGAAGACTGCGCCTGTTTTGTGAGCCATGGAGTGAACAATACCCAATAAACCATTAGAAAATGCCATACCTGCAAGACATTGTGCATAGTGCATTTTTTCTCTTGCTGCCATGTCGCCTTTATAGGATTTTTCAAGATTTTCAATAATGAGATCAATAGCTTTCATAGCAAGAGGATTGGTAAAATCAGTGTTGGCAGTAGAAACATATGCTTCAACAGCATGGGTAAGAGCGTCCATACCCGTGTGAGCTGTGAGTTTTGGAGGCATGGTTTCTGCGATAGCCGGGTCAATAATGGCAATGTCCGGAGTGAGGTTGAAGTCAGCTAAAGGATATTTAATACCTTTGTCATAGTCGGTAATAACAGAGAAAGCTGTTACTTCTGTTGCAGTGCCGGAGGTTGAAGGAATAGCAATAAAATGAGCTTTTGTACGCAGTGTCGGCAGGCTGAAAGGCACAACAGCGTCTTCAAATTTTGTATCGGGATATTCATAGAAAAGCCACATGGCTTTTGCGGCATCAATAGGGGAACCGCCGCCAATGGCAACAATCCAGTCAGGCTGGAAGTCACGCATAGCCTGTGCACCTTTCATAACAGTTGTGATAGATGGATCTGGTTCAACGTTTTCAAAAAGCAAGGTTTCAAGTCCGGCTTCTTTCAAATTGTTGACAACTTTGTCTAGGAAACCGGCTCGTTTCATTGAGCCACCACCTACAACAACAACAGCTCGTTTGCCTTTGATTTTTTTAAGTTCATCAAGGGCATTTTTTCCGTAATAAATATCACGGGGAAGGGTAAATCTAGCCATAATTAATCTCCATAAACTTTTTATAAGTTTTAATCATTATACTCCCCAATCATTATTTGGGCAAGTCTTTTTTGGAAAAAAAGTTTAAAATAAATGAAACGGAGAAATATGCACAATTGTCTTGTCTCATACAAACATGATCTTGCCCTGCAAAAAAAATTACAGAGGTGAAAACTCGGTGAGCGTTTGGTATAACACTGCGGGAATAATGGGTTTTCCAACATGGGCGGTGAATCCGCTTTTCATATAGAGTTTTTTATCTTCTTCAAGCACATTGGCGGTCATGGCAATAATGGGCGTTGCCAATTCCAAATCTCTGCGAAGATGTTTTGTTGCCGTAATACCGTCCATGACAGGCATTTGAATATCCATCAAAATAATATCATAGTTATTTTCGCTGGCTTTTTGTATGGCTTCAGCTCCGTTGACAGCAGTATCGACAATAATTTCTTTTTTCTTTAAAAGTTCGGTTGCGATGATACTGTTGACAGCATTATCCTCTACTAACAGTACAGAAAGGTTTTTTAATTTTTTATCATCAATTTCATTATGCTGCCTTGTTCCGGCAAGGAATGTTTTTTCGTTGAATTCAAGAGGAATTTCTAATTTAAATATGGAACCGGATCCGGGAGTACTTGTACAGGTTAATTGCCCTTGCATAAGATTTGCCAGATGTCTTGAAATACTCAGTCCAAGTCCCGTTCCTCCGTATTTTCTTGTAGTTGAAGAATCAGCCTGTATGAAAGGACTAAAGATATGCTGCAGCTGTTCCTCGGAAATACCAATGCCTGTATCAATAATTTCAAAGGACAATATGGCAATTTTGCTGCCGCATGCAGCGCTTTCGGATACTTTTCGTATCCGTATGGTAATAGAGCCTTTTTCTGTAAATTTATAGGCATTGCTGATAAGGTTATTGATAATCTGCAAAATACGTATGGGGTCGCCAAGCCATGAATCTTCAATATTCGGACCTTTATCAATGCTGTACTCTATACCTTTTTGATTCATTTGCAGCACAAAAAGGTTATAGATAGTTTTGGTAAGTTCTTCTATAGAAAGCGGAATATGCTCAATGTTGAACTGTCCTGCTTTGATTTTTGAATAGTCCAAAATATCATTAATAGTATGGAGTAAGAGCGTTGCTGAGGAAATACCCTTTTCAACAAATTCTTTATGCTTTGTGTCGAGCTCGATGTCATTCAAGAAACCAAAAACATTGATAATGGCATTGAGAGGGGTGCGTATTTCGTGACTCATGACAGCAAGAAAATCGGTTTTTGCCTTTGCTTCGCTGTCAGAGCGCAATTTGGCATCCATAAGGTCTGCTTGTTTTTTCTTGAGAGTAGCCAACATTTTCTTCTCTTCCCGAAGATCACGGACATACTCAACAACAACATTACTGTTTTTATATTTGATTCGCACAAAGGTTTTGTGGCAGGGTATCAGTTCCTGATCCAAGTTTTGCAGGAGCCATTCAAAGGTTTCATGTCCTGTTTCAAAAGCTTTTTTCAGCCGCTCATGATAATCAGGAATGGAAAGTTTGCCGTTTGGCTGGCAAAAGGGAATTAATTTTGTGAATTGATCAATAAAATCCTGCTTCGTTTTAAAATTGAAAAAGCGTACACATTCCTGATTGCAGTCGATAAGATTGTACTTTTCATCCCAAATGGTACAGCAAAGAGGGGTAGAATCGAGCATGATTTGTATTCTTTTCTCTTGTTCTCTGATTTTTGCCCTCATTTCCAATTCTTTTTGAGAATTGAATGCATAATAAATGTAGTAATTTTTATTCCGAAAATGAAAATGGACGGCAGTCACAACACAGGGAACAGGATTACCTGCAAAATCAAGAAAAACCCATTTGAATTTTACAATACTGTTTTTTTGGATAAACGCATTTTTTTCGTAAACAAAAATGGAAACAGCTTTTTTAGCTTGTTCTTTCGCAAAATATTTTGTGAAGTTATTAATAAATTCGTCTGTTGTGGGAATATCCAACAGTTCAATAAGTTTTGTATTGCAGCCGATAACTTTTCCATATTCGTTAAAAATACAGCTTGCAAAGGGCATTGAGTTCACAAGAAGGTCAATATAGTTTTGGACAGAAAGTTTATTGTTTGACGTCTTCATGAAACATTGTACGGCACAGAGTGCACAAATGACAGCGATAAATAAGATAAAGGCAGAAAAAAATTCGATCAAAGTAAAGTTTATGGGAGTATAGGTTGGTTCAACATGGGAAGTAGCGTTAAATATTTTTGTGTATTCATTGATAATATAGTTGAAGCTGTCCAAATATGTGGCAGAAGAGAGAATGCTTATCGCATTGTATCGGTTGTTTTTGTCCACAGAAAGACTGCGGAATGCCTTTTGCTGGAACTCATGCTGTACAGTGAGCTGCGTATACATTTCGATGAGTTGATCTTTATACTCGCCTTCAGCGATATTTTCTTTTATAATATCGAGAAGGTTTATCGTCTTCATGTGATAAAGGCTGGTATTGATACGGGGGGACAGCCCGAAGACCTGATTGGCAATATTATTGTAATTTATTAAATGTTCAGTGTCTTCTGTACGGATGTACAACTGAGAAAATTGATCAAGCTGCAGGCTGGTGATATATAATTCATTTAAAACGTCAATGGAAACAAAATGTCCGTCCTGTATTTCAAAATATGCTCTGTTTTTATGTATTTCAAATAATAAATAGAAATTAAAAATAAATGAGACTAAAAATAATAACCATAAAAATTTGTAGACAACTTTACTCATAACTGTCCTGAATTATTGATTTATATGATACATTTGACTGCATATTGCCATTCATGGACCAATGTCTGCCGTCTACGGTATTTTTTTCTCGGTTAAAAATACTTTTCAAAAAATATATAGTAAAAAAGAATAAAATAAAAGATAAAAATGCAGGTTCAGCAACTTTTTTTGCAAAAGACAGCAAGATGAAAAAAGTATGGCATAGACTTTGCTGCAGATTGATAAATGTTTTCAAACATATCCTAATCTTTCAGTCGTGAAATAAAAAGAAAAATCAAGCACATAATGAAAAAGATGAAAGCCATGCCGTAAAGGGAAGCGGTGGCGCCATAAAGGCTTATGGTAAGTCCTAAGGTAATGGGACCGAGCACTTGCCCAATCCGCTCTGCAACATTATAAACTGTCATGGCTTTTGCTTCCCCAAAAATTTTTGTGACCGGAAGTTCAAGGGCATAAACCCCCTGAACGGAATACACAATGGTATTGCAGACACCGAGCAGGAAAACCGCCAGTATTGCTGCCCACAAGCCGCTCAGCCATGCGAGCGCCATGATTGCGATAATGCCAACAAGGTCAGCATAGAAAATCCACGTTGCTTTTTGTCTGCTTTTGTCAATAACTATGCCAAGATATGGTCCAATATAAACAATAACAAGGCAGAAAATCATGGTGACACGTCCGATGCCTGCAGGGCTGACGCCTGCATTATCAAGGGAAACAGGGATATAAAACTGGAAAAGGCAGGTTGTGACAAAGGCACAGGGGATAATATGCAAAAGCAAAAGGCTTGCCATTTTAGGATTAGTAAAGAATTGGCAGATATCCTGAAACCGGATTTTTTGCTCAGTTGTTTTTTTCGGGCTGTTTTGGGCAAATGCATTCTGTTCTTCCTTGGGAACAAAGAAGAAGATACATAAACCAAGCGTGCCAATTACGCTTGCAATAACAAGAAATACGGGAGCGTAGCCAAAACGGTCAGCCACAAGCCCCCCGAAGGCACTGCCGCAGAGCAGTCCCGCATAAAGCCCTGCCAGCATGGCGGAGATATTGGCGGTTCTGTTTTCCTGATTTGATTTTGCAATAACATAAACTTGCGACATTAAATAGATATAACCGTAACCATAGCCGGAAAGACAGCGGGAAGCAATATAGGTAAGGGCATCGGTTGCTATGCCGCTGCCGATACTGCCAATGGTGACAAGTAAACTTCCCCAGAGCATAAGGGGACGCCAGCCTTTTTTTTGTGCCATGATACCCCCGAAAAAGAGAGCTGCTCCTGTGATAAGTGTTTCACAGGAAAGGGGCAAGCCCATGACAATATCTTTGGGAAGTCCAAAAAGATCTGAAGAAATTTCTGCCATACGCATAGGCAAAAAGGAAATGGGCATAGACGTGCCAAATATGCACAAAAAGATGATAGTACGCATAAATTTGGGCTGGTCTGAAAGCCGTTTTTTTGGGGATAACAGTGCCGTTTCTTCTTTAAGAATAAGAAAATACAGCATCTCCACCATAAACACAAAGGAAATCAGCGTCATGGTGAGCGTATCCAAAAGTATGCTCAGCAGATTGTTTTGGATATTTTTTGTATCACATACAATATTAAGGGTATAGGGTCTGTTAAAAGAAGAATAGGAGGCAATTATATCATGGGAAGTAATGCTTTTTTCCCATTCTGTTTCCGTAATGATTTCACCATGATTAAAGGAAAAATGATTTTTCTTTTCAATAAGCCGGAAATTTTTAATCCATGGAAACTGGCTTTGTATAGTTTGTGTATACCGGGCAAAGGAATCTTGAATACTTTGGAAAGAAACCCCTAAATTGTCAATATGTTCGATGTCTTGGATAATACGGCTGCAAATTGCGGAACCTGCCTGATTGAGAGCATCGGTTTGGAGCGTGGTAAAGGTTGGTTTGACGGATAAACTGATAACTATCTGAGCAAGGATTAATGGCAGCAGAAAGGATCCAAAAATAAAAAAATATTCATTTTTTTGCTCTGCTGCACGGGTATTTAATTTTTTGGTGACAGTATAGCAAAGAAAAACAAGTAAAAGCGAAGCAAAAAGGCTTATAAGCAAAAAACTTTTAAAGTGGGTTTTTATAACATCATAAATAGGCTTGCTGAAATAGCTTTGCTCAATACCCACAAGAACAAAGGCAAGCTCCTCCTGACTGCGGTTTAAAACAGGACTGACAGTCCAGACGACAGCATCTCGGGTAAAACTTTTCCCGGAATATTTTTCAGTTTTTAACGTTTGAGGAAGTACAAATGTTTTTGTTTCCGGATAATTCCATTTTGCTAAAACAGCATTGTTTTTTTTATCAACAATAAGAATTTTATTATATTCTTTAGCATAAAATTTAATTTTACCGGATAAATCTGCCATGCGGCTAGGCTCAATGCCAAGACGAGCAATACGGTTAATGCTTTCTGCAATATTTTTTCCTGTAAATCCGTATAAGGATATTTGTACATCCCGATAATGATTATAGGTTGCAGAAAGAATTAATCCCCCAAAAAGAAAAAGGGAAAGGAGAAGGGAAAGTAAGCCGCCAATGATAAGGAACTTTTGATTATATTTTTGCTTCACTTATCATCATTCCTTATTTCGTGGAAAATATTGTCAACAGCAGCTAAAATTTCAAAAGGAGGGTTCCAGCCGATAAGCATTGCCATTTTCAAATTAATGGCAAGCCCCAGAGGTCCGGAATATTCCTGTTCACATTCGCGGGGAAGTTTCCCGTTCATGGTTTCAATAATGGCTTGAACGGTATTGAGCCCTTCATTGTCAAAACTTGGCTGTGATAAACTCATGAGTACGCCAAGCTCTGTTTCATCAACGCCTAATTGTGAAAATGTGGGAAGTCCGGCATCAATAACGGGTTTTAAAATATCCGTCATTCTGTCACGCTGCATGGCTGTATTCATCGTCATATAAATAGCATCCGTGCGTTTGCCTAAATCTTCCAGACAAAAAATGAGGTTGTCTACAACTTTATCCTTGCTTTCAAGGGTATTAAAACCGCAAAGTTCCAGTTCAAAACCAAGATTTTTAGCGGCTGACTCCAGTTGGGTCAGGGCAATGGTTGCTTTGCCGTCTTCACTGTCATCAAAGGGGATACCCAATTTTTTGAAATGGAACACGTCATAAAAAGTTGCAAGCTGACGCTCATACCGTCCTGTTTCTACCGATGCATGCACATGGTCACGTCCGGAATCATGCGGTGATACAATGATTTTTGCTTCAACATAATCGGTAACAGAAAGAACAAAGGTTGGCACATCATGTTCATCCGTTGCAAAATCACTGCCGCCAAATGTGCCAAAAGCCAAGAGAATATCGATATCATTTTTTTCCCGGATACGGTTTAATACATTTTCTTTCTGTGCGATTCTTTGCTCGGAATCCCAATTGGCAGAATAAAAACCGTCAGGAATAAACTCAATGCTGTCGCTTTTTGTATTTTTGACAGCCCAATCCCAAAGCTCTTTGCTGTCATTGAAGGTATTGACAGGGGGCAGGCTCACTTTTTTTATGATATTCTGCTGGATAAATCCCTTGATAATAGCCATTAAAGTGGATTGGTACTCAGAATAGGGACCGCCTTCAACATAGGCAATGCGCCATTTGGGGGAGGGGGAATTTTTGAGAGGGTGGGCAAAACTTTGAGAGCTTACACAAAAACTCCACAGGAGAACAAAAAGATAGAGAAAAATTGTACGCATATTTTTTCCTTAGCGCTGCAGCCGCAACCGGCAGTATAGTTTTCGTTGTCGTAAAGCCTGCAGCTTCGTGAACATTTGCCGCAAGTCAACAAGCTGATACTGATGCCGCTCATTTTAAAAAAATATATACGAGCCTGTAAAAAAGTGCAATGACAAATACGTTGTTATTTGTTGGCAATTATATTCTCAGTCTGCCCACATTGTTGATAGGCGTGCAAATAAAATTTATCTTGAAAATTACCTTGAAAATTAATAGGATACCGGATATAATATTTCAAGATAGCAGAAAAAGCTGTTTTAGGCATAAAAGAAAAAAGGCATTACTATGAATATAATCCAATATGAAAGGAAAAATTTTGAAAAACTTTCTCCTTATGCTGCACGTTTTGGCAATTTTTTCTTTTGCTTTGATATAATAACTGCATTTGATTTTTATGGGAAAACTGTTCATATCCGTCCTCTTTTTGATAAAAAATTTGACCCTTGTGCTTTTGTTCTGGTGTTGAAAGTGGGAACATCTCTCTGGAATATTGCTTTCCAAAAGGAAGATATCCTTTTATTTCATCCGGCGATTAAAAATGCTTCTGAAATCAAACAAAATTTTTCCGCTTTTTTCCCTTTGGAAGTAAGACAAGCCTTGCTTGAATCCGTTTTTGCTCCTTTTGCAGAAAGCTTATCGCAGAAACTCGGTATAAAAATTGCTGTGGAAAATATAGAATTGGCAGAAAAGAATTTTGCCTATTCAGCCTGTTTGGCATTTGCTTTTGAAGAAACAGGAGAGAATGCCTATGAAAATATTTTTTATGTGCAAATTCCTGAAGAACAGCAAAGTTTACAGGTTTTGGAAAAATTAGAACAATTATTAGCGCCTGAACAAAAAGAAAGAGAAACTTTCTCTGCATTGGAAATTCCCCTTGCTTTTTGTGTCGGGCAAACGGAACTGACAGTGCAGGATTTGCAAAATGCTGCTTGCGGTGATTATATCCTTTGTGATGAATATTATCCAAAAAATGCGCAAATACGACTTTATCCCTGCATTGCGGATAAAGAAATTTCAGGTGCTCGGGATTATTTACTCGGAACGGTAAACGATACAAAAATAGAAATTGTCGAATGGGTGCATGCCTGCAAAAAGGAAGGAGAACTTCTTGCTGACGTGCAGCATACTCATGACAATGGTGATAAGGACAAGGACATGGACGAAAATAAAACGCAAAATACAGCAGAAAACAGTTCTCAGGATAATTTGGAAATTTCAGTAGGAAATATCTCTGTAACCGTTCAGTTTTCTCTTGCGCAAAGGACGATACCGCTGCAGGAGCTGCAGCATATTAATGCCGGTTATGTATTTGCTTTGGAAAATGATTTTCTTGCTCCTGTCACCTTGTTTGTGAACGGAAAAAGCATTGGAAAAGGGAAAATTGTTGATATCAATGGTACGGTCGGTGTACAAATTGTTGAAATAAATAAGTAGGATATATATGTTTGGCGGAATAAATCCCCTCTATTTCATAGTGGGAATGGCAACCTTAGGGCTTGCACCATTTTTTCTGATGATGATAACTTCCTATGTGAAGATTATTGTTGTGACGTCCCTTGTGCGCAATGCTCTTGGTGTGCAGCAAATTCCGCCAACCATGGTTATGAATGGTCTGGCGATGATTTTAACGCTTTTTATTATGGCGCCTATGGTCATGGACATGAAAGCAATGCTGGATAAAAAAACGGTTTCAGCGGATATGCAGCCTGCTCAGATGATTGAACTTATTTCTGAACTTTCTGCACCATTGGAAGCTTTTTTAGTCAAAAATACCGATCCTGCCGTAACAAAAACATTTGTGCAGACTGCCCAAAAAATTTGGCCTCAGGACAAACAGGAATTTATTTCCGAAACGAATTTTCTGATTTTAGTGCCTGCCTTTACAATATCGGAACTGACAAAAGCTTTTCAAATTGGTTTTTTATTGTATTTACCCTTTATAGTGATTGATTTAATTATTTCAAATATTTTGCTGGCAATGGGAATGATGATGGTTTCCCCCATGACGATTTCCCTGCCATTTAAATTATTACTTTTTGTAACCCTTGACGGATGGTTAAAGATTAGTCAGGGGCTTTTATTAAGCTATCGATAAAAGGGAGTTTATATGAATATCACGGTAACAGAACAGGATAATACGTGTATTTTGGCATTAAATGGAAGAATGGACGCTACAACAGTGAGCAGTTTTGAAGAAGTCTGCAAAGAAAATCTGGACAAAAGTTTTAAAAAAATTGTCGTGGATATGTCTGCTCTTGAATATATCAGTTCCGCCGGGTTGCGCGGCATTTTGCTTATGGAGAAAACAAGTAAGATCAAGCAAATTCCTCTTGTTTTTTTTGGTTTGCAAAGTATGGTCTATGAAGTTTTTAAAATTTCCAGTTTTTTATCCATTCTTAAAATTTGCACGACAAAAGAAGAAGCACTGAGCGTATAAAAAGGGAGGAAATATGCCAACCTTAAAAGTTCCTGCAACACTTGATAACCTGAAAGTTGTCAACGCGTTTATTGAGGAAAATATCCCGCAAGAGTGTGCTTTTTTACGTCCGCATGTGGAGCTTGTGGCAGAAGAACTGCTTGTCAATGTCTTTATGTACGCCTATGAGGATAATGAACAGGCTGAAGCAGAAGTCGGCTGCCGGGATGTTTTTTTCGATGACGAAGAATATTTTTGTTTTTGGGTCTGTGACAGCGGGAAGCCCTTTAATCCTTTTCTTGAAGCTCCTGAACCTGATTTGATTTCTGATGCGGAAAACCGTCCTATAGGAGGACTTGGCATCTACTTGATAAAATCTCTGACAAAGCATTTTTCATACAGTTATGCTGATAAACGGAATTTTATTGAATTGTATTTTTCCAAAGTTGATAATGCGTAGCTTTTTGGTTTTTGTCTGCTTTTTCTTTCCCTGTTTTTGTTATGCAAATCAGGGAGAAATTCTGTCCTATGAAATAATTGAGGAAGAATCACAGGCAGCTCAGCAAATTTATCCGGTTAACGAACAAAACAAGCGTGTCATAAAAGAAAAAGAGCATGAATATCTGATTAATGCTATGGATGTTTATGCGCTTTCTTCGTCTGCTAAATTATTGGCATTGCCAAGAATGGTCAGTGCTGCCCATAATTTTGAAAGTGATAAAAATGTTGATTGGGAACGTGTTATTTTTGAGGCATCTCAGGCTTACGGCGTTGAGAAGGCACTTATTTGGGCAGTTATCAAAGTGGAATCCAATTTTATCGCCCATGCGGTTTCTCGGAAGGGGGCAGTGGGGGCAATGCAAATCATGCCTGATACGCAAAAGGAATTGGGGCTTGTCAATCCGGTGAATGCAAAAGATAATGTATTTGCGGGTACAAAATATTTAAAACAGCAATTAGAATTGTTTAACGGGGATATTTCCCTTGCGCTTGCCGCCTACAATGCCGGAGCAGGTAATGTACAAAAATATAACGGTATTCCGCCTTTCAAAGAAACACAGACTTTTGTCAAGAAAGTTATGGCATATATGCAGGCGTATTAAAACAGCTCCGATAAATCTTACTGACAGTGACAGCAGAGATATGATTCTCCCAAGAAAAATAAGTTAGCTTTGTTCCTGATTATAGAAGTCAAAAAGACCTCTTGATTTCTGGTTCGCGTCGTTTCCTTGTTCCTGATTTTCTGTATTGACTTCTACTGTTACCGTGCAGTTTTCCATTTTTTCCAATCGGGATTTTAATTCAAATTGCTGGGAAACAAGAGTTTGCGCTGAATTATAATTGCCGGAATTTAATTTAATTTCCAAACTTCCGTCCAGCAGTCTTTTAATGGAAATTTCTGTGTCTTTCAGAATATTATCGCTAAGCTGCAGCCGTACTTCACTTTCACCCGCTTTTGCATCAGAAACTAAAATCCTATCCACCAATTTATCTGTCAGCTCAAAATCCATGTCAGTTTTCGTGAGAATTTGGGTTTCCTGCACTTTACTTTCTGAAAAAAAAGAATTTTTGAAAATACTTTCAAAAGGGTTTTGGTTTTTTTCCTGTCTATCATTCTCGTTATTTTCTTTTTTTTCCATATTCTTTTCAAATTCTGAAACGTCACGGGAAGAAGGGGAGGAAAATGTTTTTCCGCTGTTTCCGGAGCTGTTTATAAGCTGGTCTAATCTGTTACTATCAACTTTAAAATTGCTCATATTTTCTCTCTGTTTATGACTTATTCACTGTTTTCTGTCCCCACGGGGGAAAGAGGTTTAAATTCTTCTGCTTCCAAATCTTCTTTTCGTTCCTGTTCTTTTTTTTCTGCCTGTTTCCAAATATCGTGATGTGCTTCAATTTTTGCAGTATTTTTTTTGGCAAGTTTAAATTCTTCTTTTTTTTGTTCTACTTCCTGTTTGGCTGTTTCTTTTTGTTTTTCCAGAGCATAGAGTTCTTCTTCGAGCTTCAATCCCTTATCTTTGAGTAAGGCAAAGTATTGTTTAAAATCTTCAAGATCATCAATATGAAGCCGGCTGCCTAAAATTTCCGTGTATTTTCTTTCTTCCTCTTGTGCTTTCCATTCTTCATATTCTTCAATTTTTTTTTGTTGACTGAGGCACGTATGCACACATTCTTTATAATGATTTTCTGCCTGACGGACAGCGTTTTGGGCATTTTGTTCGCGGTATTTTCGGACGTCAAGAAGGGCTTGCAAAGGGTATTTTTCCATGGCGGCAAAAATTATTGCAATGCTTTATCAAGGGCTTGCAGGGTTTCTTCAAAGGTTGACTTTTCATCAAGCCCCTGTTTTAAAAAATTATTCACAGCCTGAATTTTGTTCAGTGCTTCATCGGCTTCAGTATCTGCTCCTTTTTTATATTCACCGATTTGTACCAATAATTCCACTTCGGCGTATTTTGCCAGAATTTTCCGCAGAGCTTGGGCTTTTTTCTTATGGTCTTTGCTGACAATGGCATTCATCACGCGGCTGACGCTTTGCTGGACATCAATAGCCGGATAATGGTTTGCAGCAGCAAGTTTTCTGGAAAGAATAATATGTCCGTCCAAGATAGAACGAGTTTCATCGGCAATGGGTTCTGTCATGTCATCGCCTTCTACCAGCACGGTATACAGGGCAGTAATAGAACCTTTATCCGAATTGCCTGCCCGTTCCATGAGCTTGGGCAGGGTAGAAAAAACTGAGGGAGGAAAACCGCGTCTTGTGGGCGGTTCTCCGGCTGCAAGTCCAATTTCCCGCTGCGCCCGACCAAAACGTGTTACGGAATCCATGAGCAAGAGGACTTTTTTATTTTGGTCACGGAAAAATTCGGCAATGGCAGTGGCTGTATAGGCAGCTTTAAGGCGTTCCATGGAAGAGCGGTCAGAGGTGGAAACCACCAGCACCGCTTTTTTCTTGCCTTCTTCACCAAGATCATGTTCTATAAATTCCCGCACTTCTCTGCCGCGTTCCCCAATAAGGGCAAGAACGCACACATCAGCGGAGCAGCCTTTGATAATGGTGGATAGGAGGGTACTTTTTCCGCCGCCGGCAGCCGCAAAAATCCCCATTCTTTGTCCTTCGCCGCAGGTAAGAATACCGTCCATAACACGCAGACCGAGAGAAATAGGTTTGTCAATAATTTTTCTGGTCATGGGATTAGGGGGATCGGCGTAGACAGGGTAAAATCCCTTTGGCTTGAGGGGGGCTCCGCCGTCAATGGGATCGCCGAGCCCGTTTAAAACACGCCCTAAAAGACATTCTCCAACAGGAACAGAATGGATAGTGCCTGTGGGGATAACTTCTGTTGCCGGAGAAATACCCTGTAAATCGCCCAAGGGGGTGAGCAGGGCGACCTGTTTGATAAAACCGACAACTTCCGCTTTTAATTCCCAATTTTCCCAAGGATTACGCAAAATACACAGCTCACCAACTTTTACGCCGGGAACAATGGCACGGATAATTGTGCCCACAACCTGTTCCACACGCCCGCGTATTTCCACCGGGTTTGTGTTTTGGACAGCGTCTTTTAAAAGTGCGCCAATGTATTCAAAAGCCATAGCTTATCCCAATTATTTTCCGTTTTGTATTTTATTCTTGAAAGCATTTTCCAATGCTTTTAATTGCGTATCAAGGCTTGCGTCAATAACACCCAGTTCACTTTCCAAAATGCAGGAGCCTTGCTGCAAACGCGGATCCGCCTGAATATCGATATACCCTGAACCCTGCCTTTGGGTAAGCATGGCAGAGAGGGCATTTCTGACATATTTTTCATCCTGAGGAGCAACGCGGATAATGATTTGCTGCTGGTTTCGCACATGCTGCAGGGCTGTGCGGACAATTCTGACAATGCGTTCATTTTCTTCCAGTTCCCCGATAACTTTAACAATGGATTCATGGACAATATCCACAAGGGTATTTTCAATATTTTCAATAAATTCTACTGAAGAAAGCACGGTTTCCATTATTTTTTCCGCGTGTTCCAGCTTTCCTTCCATTTGTCCGTCAAGGTAGCCTTGTTCTTTGCGTTCCGCATAGGCTTTTTCAGCGTTTTCTAAAATTTCCCTTGCCCTGTTTTTTGCTGTTTCAAGAATTTCATTGGCTTCAAGTGCGGTTTGCATGTCTTTTGCTTTGATAATTTTAGATTTTGGGGCAAAAGAGAGGGTATTAGCTGTTAATTGAAATAAGGTAGCCATGAACTGTTCACCTCTTGGAGAAGGAGTTTTTTAACAGAAAACCAAATTAAACGCATTTGAGCAGGGGAAATTTCCGTTTCCGGATTTTTCTGCAAAAAAGTAAATAAATACGGTAAGTCGGCTTGAATTTTTTGAGAAAAAATTTGTTTTAATTCTTCCTGCCAGTTTTGGGTACAAAGGGCAAGCATTTTTTCCCCGTCCTGAATAATTTTATCTGCTAATTGCAGGGAATTATCTGTATGTGGAATAAAACTTTTTCGTGAAGGAAGGCGAAATTTTCCTCGTTCAAGCGCGTAGAAATACAGTTCTTTCCCCAGTTCCTCCTGCAGGTGCAAAACAGTTTTGCTGTCCAGTATATGACTGATTTCCTCTGCATAAAGACTGACACCCAGTATGCGGGCAAGTTTTTTAATATTTTGGCAGTCCAAAAGGACAAGGCGCTTTGTTTCGTCTGCAAAATCCCAAAAAAGAAACGGATTGGTTTTTTGGTATTTTTTGATAGAGGTACCGGTTAAGAAATCTGCTTCAAGTGTATTTTCTAAATCAGCATAAGGGACAAAATTTTTATATTGCTCAAGGTTGAAATTGAGCATAGCAGAAAAAAACGGGCTGTTTTTTTTCAGGCTTTCATAAAAAAAATGTTTATTCATGCGTTCCCTTATGTATATGTTCTTTTATTCATGAGGATTTTGTTCGTTGCTATTCTTGGATTTTTTCATCCATAAATCAACGGAAATATGAACGAGATAAACGATCGCCGCAAGGAAAATAATACAGAGTATGCCAATAAGCACCAAGCCGTAGCCGCTGTCATTTATTTTTTCGTAAAGAGATTTGTTTTGCAGCATAGGCACGCTTATTTCTTCTCGGACAGGGATAAGCATGACGGAAATATCCTCAAACTGGAGATTGGGAACAGCTTTTGCCGTAATTTCTTTTACTCTGGCAATATTGCTTGTCACGGCAGAATCGGGAACATGACGGAAAAAAACGGCTGCGGAAGGTTTTGTATAGAGATCCGTGCTTGGGTCAGTACTGCCTAAAACAATATGAACCCTTGCTGTCAGGACACCGTCAATGCGAGAAAAGGTTTCGGAAAGTTCCTGAGAAATAGCATACGCCATGCGTGCACTTTCTTCTGTACTGGAAGAAATCATGCTGTCCCCTTTAAAAATTTCTCCTAAATTGGTATAGCTGGGGCGAGGCAAATTGTTTTTATTTAAAACTTCAAGGGCTTGGATAAGTTCTTTCTCATCAATGGTCAGGGTAAAAAGTCCTTTGCCTTGGGACACTTTTTCTGCTTTCATTTCATATTTCAATAAAAGAGCAAGCATTTCGTTGACTTGCTGCTCGCTTAAATCTTGATATAAATTTTTTTGGCAGGCAGAAAGCATGAAAACAAAGGCAATCATAAGCAGTAAAAAGGAAAAACAGGATTTTTGTTTGTTTTCTTTCATTTTTTTACCCTTGTTGTTTTAACATTGTTTCAAATTGTTCAGTGGTTGATTTTGAAAGTGAATTATTCTGTGTAATCTGCACATTAAGCATATTTGTCAGATATTGCAAGCGATAAAGCTCCGTTGTACTCAGCGTATTATTTTCAAGCCGGGTAAGAATATTTTTAATTTCATTAAAATATTCCTGAGGTTCGACAGAAAGCGTTTCTGCGGCACTGACAGCAGTTTTTGCATGGATTTCCTGATTTTTTGCGAGCTGTTCGGCTGGTTCGAGAGTATTGATATCTGCTTGCGGTTCAGGGGTATCAATGCTCTTGACAGCTTGATTTTCCTCAATATTTCCTTGCTTAAAATCCGTTTGTTCCAACGAATTGGGTTCATTGAGATAATTTTCAAATTCTGCAACAAGTTCTTTGTCAGGTTCCCCGCCTGTTTTCGTACCTTGATTATTTGGGGCAAGAGTATCCTGCGAGACTCCCGTATTTTCAAAAATCTCAAAAACTTGTTTGAACGTTTGGGCAAGGCTTGCAATATCCATGGCAAAAAATATTGTTTATTTTGCTTCTAAAAGAGCTTCTGCCAATTCTTTTGAAGCACAGCTGCTGTTTATTACTTCTTCTAAAAGCGGTTTGGCGTCAGCCATACGGTTTGAAAGGGCATAGCACAGTCCCAGCAGTGCTTTTGCGTCAAAGTCTTCGGCATGCACGGCAATGATTTCTTTTAACAGTGTTTCAGCATTCTCAAAATCATTCACTGTAATGTAATTGTGGGCTAAACCGAGTTTTGCGCCGCTGTGATGGGGATTTTGGGCTAAGATAACCTCAAAAATAGTCCGGGCATCAGCCCCAAAACCTTTGTGGCTGCCGGCACATGCAATATCCAATAAGCGTTTTATTTCATCAGCATTAAACATGATTTGTTCCTTTTTTAGCTTGCACGCTGGGCAATACTTTTCATGGAATCGGTTAAACTCTTGGTGACTGTAGAAACAGATTCTAAAAGAGCGTTGTATTGTCCCATTTCAAATTGCAGTGCGAGCATTTGTTCAGGACCAACTTCACCGCCGTTGGAAATTTCATTCATCTTTTGTTCCAAGGCTGCTCCCTTATCGGAAATAGCATCCATATTCTTATTGAAAAAACTATTAATATCAATTCCGCCTACTTGACTCATGGTATGCTCCTATAATTTTTCTAAAATGTTTTCAGCTGCCAGAATGGCTTTTTCTTCTTCCTGTGCAAGCTTCATTTCTTCAGGGGTAAGCCCTTTATCCATTTCTTTTTTCAGGTTAAATTTCATAGTCAGGATTTCATCTTTTATGGGGGTGAGGGATCCTTGGGTTTCCAGTACATCAAAAAGAGATACAAAATTACTCATTATTACCTCGTAATGGATAGATTGTGAGTGTTCCATTGTTGTTAATGGTTAATTCCGTCAGTCCTATACCTTCCAAAATTCCGCCGTTTGGAAGTACTCCGCCGATAAATATTTTTTCATTATTACTCAAAGTAATAAAGGGAATTGCGTCAACATTTACACTAGTGACAACAAAATTTATTTTATTCGTTTTTTGTTCAGCAATACTTTGCGGGTGCTGCATTGGTACTGAATTATTGGAACTTGGCGTCATGATATCCATAAATTCATACATGATATTAAAACCTAAATCCTTTTCAAGCTCGGCAACGATTGATTTTATTTCTTCTTTTTCCTTTCTTGAATAGTTTGCTTTGAAAAGCAGTTTTCCTTTATCAAAAGCGGGATCAAGTTTTACTAAAGGATATTTTTCCTGCAATGCAAGGAGCTTATCTTTGAGTTCTGGTTCAAAAATAATGCTTTCTGTAATTTTTTCCTGCAGTTCACCGTATTTTGGAAACATCTCAAATAGGGCTTTTTCTGCCATTTGCTGATAGAATGCATCTTTGACATAATAGCCGATAAAAATGTTTTCCTTATCAATGCTAATGCTTGGATAAATATTTTCCAATCCCATGATTTGCTTGAAGGTTCGTATGACGTCCTCTTTGACGGCAAGTTCCAGATGTACTGGGAAATGCATAGATTGTGCCAACAGGTAGAGTTTTGCCTGTTCATCGTCATTTTCAATAATGCCCTGCCAGACTATTCCCTTATCGGTTGTAATGACCTCAATCTGTGAAAAACCTTTTGTTTCGAGAATTTTTTGCATGAACGCCGTATCTTTTAATTCTTGCTTTTCAAAGGGGGTAAAGGTGAAAACCAAAGTTGCAAGCGTGAGAACAGCAAGGAAAAGAACAAGTAAATTTTTGGGAGATTTTATTTTTTGCTGCAAACTTTGTTTGTTCTTATCAGTTTTGCTGTCAACATTGTTGGTATGTTCCGGTTCTGCTTCAAGCGCTTTTTCTTTTTGTTTATCTTTTGTGTTTTGTGAAACCGGAGAGGAGTTTTGCTGCGGATTTTGGTACAGGGAATGGGTGACTTTTTGGATGAGCTCAGGCATATTGTCCTTTGTCCAAGCAAGATTTACCTCATTGGCAGAGAGGAGAGCGCCTTGTTCCCAGACTGTTTTTTCTGTTATTTCCCCGTAATTCAGTGCAAGTTTTCCTTCAAGAGCAGTGATATATATTTCGTATTCCTGTTCGCTTTCTTCTGCAAGGGTGAGGGGTTTCGCGGTAATTTCGAGTAAAAAATGTTTTCCCGCAATGCCTGCATCAGACAAAATAAAATCACACGTTTCATCACTGCCGAAAATATAATTTCCCTGATTGAGGCAAATTTCTGCACCTATATGGTAACCGGAAAAAATATGAAGAAGTATTCCGCCTTTTGTTTGCATAATTTTCTCTTAGTTTTGAACAGGTGTAGATTTTTTCACACAGCCGCTGCCGCTTTGTTCCGGCTGCAGACGCCTTTCATAATCACTTTGTGTGGGTGATTTTGAAAATTCTTTGGTATCAATATATTCCGGTGTTTTTGGCAGCTCATCCAAACGGATAATCTTAGGCGTTATCAAAATGAGCCGTTCCATACGTCTGGTTCCTTTGCTGGAATTTTTGAATAAATAACCCAGAAGGGGGATATTTTTCAAAACAGGAACACCGCTTTCATTTTCTGTCTTTTCTTCGTAATAATATCCGCCAATGAGAAGGCTTTGATTAGAGCCGACTATAGCCTGTGTATTGATTTTTGTTTGTTTTACGGGTGAAATTCCGTTTGCTTTCAGGGGGGAATCATTGGAATCGTTTTGGTTATCCTGCACGCTGACGGCAAGTTTTATGGAAGATGTGCCGTCATTATTTTTGATGATGTGCGGTGTAACACGCAGGACTGTTCCCGCTTCCACTTTGAAAAGGTCAACCGTTTCATAGCCTTCCACTTCCAGATAATAGGTGCTGGTATTTTCAAGGCTCGCCTGCACATTATCCACTGTCAGCACAGAGGGCTTGCCCAGCATGCGGGCTTCTCCGTCTTCCTGCAACGCCTGAATTTTGGCTAGGAAAAAGTCAGAGCCCATGGTGTAAATGGTGGACAGGGAAAGTCCTCTTGCTCCGAGTTCTCCGGCAACGGGCAGAGTATTGAACGCATCTGTACTGTCACCCAGTTCTCCCCCAACGCTCCAGCCGGAGGTATTTTGGTTTTTTCCCTGATAGGTAACTCCCAGTTCACGGCTGTAATCGGTATTGATGTCAACAATGGCGGCATGGATTTCAACCAGCTCAACCGGTTTATCAAGATCCGCAATGACATCGGCATAATAGGGCATGCGATAGGATGCGTCATTGATAATGACAGCATTGACGCGCGGATCAGCCATAATATTGCTTGTATTCATATTTTGGGTCGTGTTTGCAGTATTATTGCCTTGCTCTTCTTCCTTTCCCACAGCACTCAGACCGGAACCGTTCAAACTTTCAACCGTTGCTTTATGCTGTGTCTGACGGCTTGCGGAAACAGTTTCACCTGTAAGCATTGCCCGCAAAATGGTTGCAACGCCCGGAATGGTAATATCCTTATCCATACTGGAAATAGTAATATCATCAGCCCATGCATATTTGAGGGGAAAGACTTTCATGACAGTCTGCTGTATTTGGATTTGTTCAAAAGATTTTGCAGCCTGAAGAATTTTATCAATATAGCTTTGCGGACCTTGGATAAGGATAATGGAGCTGTTTTTCGCTACAGCGGGCATAAGGTCAGGGGAAAACACATGGGCGTCTTTTAAAAGGGCAAACATTTGTTTTGTGCTCATGGCTTGAGGAGATAAATAATTTTGGGTAAATTCACTTGTATGGTAAAAATATAGTGTATTATCAATATGATAATAATTGACCTGAAAAGCGGAATGCATGCTGTTTAAAAAATCATTGGGATTAATTCCGGAAAAGCGGCCGCTTATTTTTCCTTCAATTTGCGGAGAGATAATGGCAGTGAAATTTTGGGATTTTGCAAAATGCATGAGAACAGTATCGATATCCTGCTGTTCGGCATAATAGGAGAACGGTTTATTAAAGGTCAAAGCCCCCAAGGCAATTTGGGGGATTATAAGGGTGATAAGTATGGAAAATAGGAGAATTATTTTTTTGTGCATATTAAAATTTCATTCCTGCCATGGAAAACGAAAACGGTGAATTTTGACTGCTCCCATGTGTAAGCGCCGTATGCCAGATATCCGCATCATTGAGAATTTCTTTTGCAGTCTGCAAAATCCGTTCTTGATTAATTTCCTGTTTTAATACCAGTCGGTGCAGATAAACAGCATTATCCCGTATGGAAACAATGGATTTTTTTATTTTATACATGCCTGCGGCTTTTGCGGCAATATTTTGTATAAAACTTTCTCCTTCATTACCATGGGGGATATCAGCTATTTTTACAAGGAAAATGCAGTCTTGTCCATTGGGGGAGAAGAGGGAAAATTCCACATTGTTATCAAGAAAAAATGTGTATTGTCCTTGAGTATTTTGTTGCGGCATTTTCCATTTTGCATGCGAACAAAGAGTATTAATAACGGTTTGCAGCATAACTACTCCCTCTATTTATAATGGAATTTTAGTATCTTGTCAAATTTATCCTAAAATTTTTGTGCGTGTTTGGTTTATATTTTCCTGAATGGCATTTTGCGTGGAAAGGGCTTTCTGCACAAGTTCCTTGAGTGATTGGTCAAGAGATTCCAGTTGATCGGTCATGGCTTTAATTTGTTCTTCCTGTGCATGGAGTCTTGTTGTTTCCGCATCAAAAAAACTGCCTGCGGACTGGGTGGTTCCTTGCATAGCTCCAGAAAATCCTGAGGAAATATTATTGAAACTGGTCATAAACTGCTGGTCTCTTCCGGCTGCCTGAAAACCAATTCCGCCAAATCCCATGCCAATGGAAATAGAACCTGTCGCCACCCCAAGCACCAGCTGGGTAATAGCTTTGTTTTGGATAGTTTTTGCCTGTTCCATAATATTATCAATCTGTATTTCTGTTTGCAGGGCTTTTTGGTCACGGGTTGCCTGACGCTGCTCAGCGCTCATTTGCGTAATAAGGCTGAGAGCTTTTGCCCACATGGAAGAAGCACCCCCAAGTCCTGCTGCATACGCTTCAGGAGAAATGTTTGGGCTGTCCAGCTGCGGGACTGATGAATTTGTATTTGCTGCCTGCGTTTTTGCAGCAGGGATACTGCCTTCTGAAACTTGTGCTTTTGCGTTTTGCGCAATAGCAGAAAAATCCAGATTATAGAGTTCATTAATAGCTGAATTATTGTTTAAATTTACTTGTGACATTTTTTGCTCCTGTGTTTTGCTTTCATGACCAGCTGTTACGCAAAACTGGGTGAGCCTGTTAAAATGGCTGTTTGGGTTGCATTGCTGTTGTCCACAATATCTTTTACCTTGCCAAGCAAGTCATTACTTCTTTCCATTTCCGATTCCACAAGATCTTTTTCCATTTCAGCAGATTGGCGGATACGTTCCAAAATGGCTTCCAGTTCTTTTTGGGTGGCTTTTGAAGTATTCACTTGGTATTCAACAACAGATCTGGCAATAGTCGTTGCCCCTGTTCCGATGGAAATAGCGGAGTTGGTAATATTAAGACCTTTTTGCACATTATTGAGGGTATTCAAAGAACCTGACAATTTTGCCGCACCGTCTGCAAGTTTTGCAGCGCTTGCTGTTGTGCTGGATAAACCTGCACCAAGGCTGAGTGCAATGCTGGTAAGCGCCATGGCTCCATACATGCCCATGGCAAAATAGCCGGCAGCTTCGTCGCTCATGCCGCAGGCTTTGCCGAGTTCCGTAAAGCCTTTCATCAGGCTTGCCTCACCGTTAGACGCAAGCGAGATAATTGAATCTACAGCCATAACTGCGCCAATTGCTCCTGCGGCAATAAGGAGGGGATTACCTGTCATGACGCCAACGGCAATGGTTGCGGCAGCGGCAATAGCTCCGATAACAGCTCCAATGGCAGAAAAGATTTTTTGAAAGACATTGAGAATTTTCTGCTGTTTCATCTTATCGATTTGTTTGCCAAGTTCTTCAAGATTTTTTTCATTGATTTCTTTCTGTTCATTTGCTTTGGCTTCAAGGCTTGTCAGCCCTGCCTGACAATTTGTTTTTCTTTGCTCAAAACCAAGAGCATCAATAAGCGTTTCAAGGGAAAGTCCATGATGTGAGGGCTGGGGCAGTTCCGGAACATCGGATTTTGCTGCTGAGCTTGCTGAGCTGGCTTTGGGAAGTCCTTCTGACTGGATTTTCTGTAAACTTTGGTTAAGAGCTTGCAAAGTTGAAGAATACAGTTCTTCAATGGAGTTTATATTTGGCTGACTAGAATTTTGTATTTGCATAGACATAATGTTTTCCACCAAATTTCTTTTTGCAATATGGGAGTTAGTTTTTATTTTCTTCTAAAAGTTTCAGGATTTCCATGGCTTTTTCCTTGCAAAGCCTGTGCTCGCTGTTATTGTCATCTCCCATGGTTAAAAGTGACTGCAAACTTCCGACTGCGCCTTCTTTGTTGCCCATTTTGAGGAAACATTGGCTGGCATAAAAAAACGGAAGCGGATTTTTCAGCTGACTTGCAAGACCTGCCATGCTGTATCCGTCAATGGCTTGCTGGTATTTTTCAAGAGCCTGACGGCAGCCGGCAAGTCCCAGCCAATATTTTTCTTCATCGTGTTTATACATGCAAAGGGCTTGGAAAATGGTTTCTGCATTGGCATAATCTTCAACCGTGTAGTATTTGTACGCAAGGCTATACAGAGCCTCAAGGGTTTGAGGGTCGGTATTGGTAGCTTGCGCAATAGTCAAGCCGCTTGTAATTCCTTTGGCTATTTGTCGGATTTCTTCTTCTGAATAATTAATTGTGTTGCTCATACGTATAGTCCCGTAAAAATATTAATTATGAAAAAAGCTATAAAGGCTTACAGGCGAATGGCATTTCTTCTGCCGGAACCTGCTTTTGATGCGGGGGCGGAATGTCCCAGCGGGGCATTTGTTTTTGCTCCTGCTTCAATGGTGCTTTTCAATTTATTCCATGCATCACGGTATTCTGCAGGAATTTCGTTTTCAGCATTTTTTAAATCTTCCATGGTGAGATTATTTGCTTTCATGGTTTTGTCAAATTGCTTGTTAAGCGCTTCCAATTGGCTTTTGAGTTCCGCAATTTTTTGTTCTTGTTCTGCAAAGTTCATACTTTTTCCTTAATTATGCTATACTGTTATTGTTGATAAAGTTTGTAAATATTATCCTCGTAAAATGGACATTAATGTATCATTGCTGTCCTGTATTGCGCTGTTGGCGCCTTGAAGGAATGAGTTATACTGGCTCATAAAATCCTGTAGGTACACCATGTCTGTTTGGGTATAAGACCCCAGTGTTTCCTGATAGTTTGTGAGAGATTTGATATTATAATCCCATTCGTCACTGGTATGCAAATTATCGCTGCCTGCGGTGTCAAATTTTAATCCGTTTTTATTAAAATAATCGACCATTTCTTTGGGCATTTCAGTACATTTATCTTTTCCTGCATTTTTAGCTTGCTGCTGCAAATCTCTCGCCTTGGCAATCATATCCGCACATTCTTTTTGTTCTTTTTGAGCAGCTTCAATTTTATTCATATACGCTTCTGCTTGTGTTTTGCAAATATTGGATTGTTCCAACTGCAGTTTTGCAAACATGAATTGAATACTTCTGCCCGTATCGCAGGAACTGACTGTTGCGATGGTACTTGGTGCGCCTACTCCGTCTACTGACATATTTTTCTCCTGTAAAGATAATGTTGTTGTAAAAAATTCTTATGCAGTCATCATACCAAAATTTTTGGCACAGATTTATCCTTTCAAAATAGCGGACAGAGTATCGTTGCTGTCCTGTATCGCACTGTTGGCTCCCTGCAGGAAGGAGTTATACTGGCTCATAAAATCCTGCAGATACACCATATCTGTTTGGGTGTAGGAACCGAGTGTTTCCTGATAGTTTGTTAAAGATTTAATGTTGTAATCCCATTCATCGGTATTATTGGCAAGGTCATTGCCTGTTTTATCATAGGAAAGACCGTGCTTATTATAATAATCTGCCATTTCTTGGGGCATCATGGAAGCTTTCTTATCCCATGGACAGTCACCAGTTCCATTTTTGGCATTGTTTTGCAATTCTCTCGCCTTGGCAATCATATCGGCACATTCTTTTTGCCCTTTTTGGGCAGCTTCGATTTTATCCATATATGCTTCTGCTTGTGTTTTACAGATACTGGACTGTTCCAACTGCAGTTTTGCAAACATGAATTGGATACTTCTGCCTGTATCGCAGGAACTGACTGTTGCGATGGTACTTGGTGCGCCTACTCCGTTTACTGACATATTTTTTTCCTGTTTGGTTAATGTAGTGGGTTTTATAAAAAGTTTTTATTTTTGTTGTGTATTTTATGTACACGTTCTTTTCAGCAAAAAACATACCAAAATCGACTTGCTGTATAACTAACTAAAAATATATACTTTTTTATTTTGCTTCTTTTGCGGCAAATAAAATAAATTCGCAAATGCCAAAAAAGTTTGCAGTATAAAAATAAATTTTTATCTATAGTTATTTGCTTTAATTATGAAATTAATATATAAGAAAATAAAAAGAAGAACAAGTTAAAAATAAATTTTTTATCATACTGTGCAAAGATGTTTGGTATGATTATTGCTGTACATTGCTGTACGTTGGTCTGTGTGATGTAAAAAGGATGAAATTATGAGTTTTGATTTTTCTGTACAAAATAATCAATTTTCAGCTATGGCAGCACAAGGAGCGGGAGCTCATGGCGCAAACAGTATTGGTTCTTTGCTCGGGCAGCAGGTACAGCTTATTTCTTCGCCTTTGTCCCTGCTTGCCAATGCGGCTGAGGAAATGACTTTTTCCGTTGATACCACAAAAGAATTTGAGCTGGAAGAGAGAAAAGACAGGGATAAAGTTGATGAAGCTACGAAGAAGCGCGTACAGCTTTATCAGGAGCTTATGCATCGGGCGGGTAAAAATAAGCAAATTGATATTCTGAAAGACAGTTTGCAGACAAAAGCAGGAAAAGATTATGCACTTCGTGAAGCATTGCAGCAGTTTTCCGATTATACAGACGCATGGGCAAGCCTGAAAAGCATTGCCGAAGAATTTGAAAATGACCCTGCTGTCGGCGAAGAGGTAGAAAACGGTATTCGCGGGGCAATACGGGAATTGGAAGACCGGCACGGGGCAGAAATAAAAACAGGCTTGCATGGAGCTTTATCTCATGCCGGTTTTGAAGATATGGGCACAAGCGATGACACGCGTGACCTTTATCGGCAGGTGACTTTTGATTTTACCAGTATTACCCATGCATTCCAATATATCAATGAAAAATACGGCGGCGCAAATTTTGACAAGGCAATGGACTTTCTCTTTTCTTCCATTTCCGGTGATATTTCTTCTGACAGCCCCAGTATGGATAAAACGCATTTAGAGTTTGTACATCAAAACTTAGGAAAAGTCCGCTTGCTGCAAAGTGCGTATTGTCAATGCGAAAACTTGGTTAACCGTTGGGAAAATGAGCACCATGTTGCAAACAGCGGGTTAACGGCGATGAGTATTCTTTCTTCCGTCGTGGCATTTCGGGATATCAATTATCTTGGGACTATGCATATTGAGGAGATTGCGGGGAAAGCAAAAGCTCCTGACATTGAAAGGGAAGTCTTGTTTATGCAGGACTTTGTGGGCATGCTCCGTCAGTTTCCCGATAAAATTTATGATGATATACAGACATATCAGAAAGTTATGGACGTTGCTCAGCAAGCCCTTGATAAAGTTATTGAACGTGAAGATGAATATTTAGCAAATTTGGAGTAAAATATGATTGAGCAAGCTATGGCAGATTTTGCAAAACGGATTGGAATTGCTGAACTTTCATTTTCTGATACAGGTTCCGGCGCCGCTCTTGTTCAGCTTGAAATCCAAAACATCGGTACTTTGTATTTTGAAAAGCTATACCAGAATAATGAGGAACAATTACTGGTGTATATGGCACAAAAATTTAATACCTATGATACGCAAATACCGCGGAAGCTTTTGGAATTTTGTTCTTTTGCCAAGGGGCATATTCCACCTTTGTACGGAAGTATTGCAGGGGATAATTGTATTTTGGGGCTGCGCTTTTGTGCTGAACGCATGACGGGTGCGGATATTGAAAACAGCGTGTATTATTTGCATGATAAATTTAACGTTTTAATGCAGGGTTAGTATGAAAATAAATTTGCTTGATACGAATTTAGGAATCCAAAATGTAATGGATTTTGAACAGACAGGATCGCTGCCCAAGGCAGAAAATCTTGCAGCGTCTGTTTTATATGAAGCAGGGCTCGAAGATTTGTATGCACCCAATAATTATGCCCAGCTCATTGAAGAAAGCCTGAGCCCCGGCACTGGTGACGGGCATATTTTACGGGCAGAAGTTTTTTCGCAAAATATTGGGCAGTGTCTGGAGAAAATGGCAAAGAGTGACAACGATGTTGTCAGGCAGGCAGCAGAACAGGAATTGCGCCCTTTGCAGGAAAACAAAGAATTATTGCAAGCCTATTGCGGGCTCATGATTGGGGGATAAATGCTGACGATTGACGAACAAAAGTCCCTGCACATTTTAGGGTATTTATATTTCCGCATGGGCTTATATGAAAAAGCAGAACGGATTTTGAGTGCTCTTCTTGCATCTGTTGAACATCATCCCTATGATTCCGGTGTGTTTGCCTTGCTTGCAAGTGTCAGTATTTTACAGAAAAAGGGAGCTGCTGCTCTTGAATATTTGGAAAATGTTTTTGACGGGAATGTATTGACGGGAAAGAAAGTTATATATTATTTATTAAAAGCTCAAGCACTCTTTTTGGAAAACAGGACTGACGAAGCAAGAAATATGCTCGATATGTATTTATTATATAAAGGAAAAAAATAAGCATGAGTGTATACGATAAATCTGTAAAAGCTGTTTCGCTTATTACCAAACATAATGACATCAATATGGTCTTTCTTATTGTTGTTGTTATTGCTCTTATGATTATTCCTATGCCGACGCCTCTTGTTGATACGCTTATTGGTATCAATATGGCTCTTTCGTTCCTTATGCTGATGATGAGCATGTATGTGCGCACAGCTTTGGATTTTTCTGTTTTTCCCACCATGCTTTTGTTTACAACCCTCTTTCGGGTAGGTTTAAATATTACCACCACAAGGCTTATCTTACTGCAGGCGGATGCAGGGGAAATTATTTTTACTTTTGGTGATTTTGCCCTTGGCGGCAACTTTGTTGTCGGTGCTGTTGTTTTCCTGATTTTAACCATTGTGCAGTTTCTTGTTATTGCAAAAGGTGCTGAACGCGTTGCTGAAGTAGGCGCAAGATTTACCCTTGACGCCATGCCCGGTAAACAGATGTCCATCGACGCTGATATGCGCGCCGGTGTTATTGATATGGAAGAGGCCCAAAAACGGCGTGAACGCGTGTCTTTGGAGAGCCAGATGTACGGTGCCATGGATGGTGCAATGAAGTTTGTAAAAGGGGACAGCATTGCCGGCATGATTATTGCCGTTGTCAATATTGTTGGCGGTACTATTATCGGGATTACCCAAAATGGCATGACAGGCAGTGAAGCTTTGCATACCTATGGCATTTTGACAATTGGGGACGGCTTGGTTTCACAAATCCCCTCTTTGCTTGTGTCTATTTCCGCCGGTATTTTGATTACACGCACAGGCGATAGTGACGATAATGTGGGCACACAGGTCGGGCAGCAGTTTTTTGCACAGCCTCAGGCTATTTTAATGGCTGGCGGACTTATTTTCCTTTTCTCTCTTATCCCCGGGTTTCCAAAGCCGCAGCTTATGAGCCTCGCCGCTGTTCTTTGCTGTGTCGGCTATGTTTTGAAGCGGCTTGGTGAACGCTCAAAGCAGGCAGATCCGCGGGAAGAATTGCAGAAAAATCTTGCCCCGGCAACAAAGAAAATGAAGAAAAAGACAAAAAGCTCTGAAAATGTTGACAGCTTTTCTCCCACGGTGCCCATTATTTTGGATATATCCGGTGATTTTGGACGAGAACTTGATTACGAAAGTTTAAACGAGGAATTGATTGACCTGCGCCAAGCTCTTTATTTTGATTTAGGGGTTCCTTTCCCCGGTATCCATATCCGCCCCCATGCAGGACTTTCCGGTATTTCCTATATTTTAAATTTGAATGAAATACCCATGTCGCAGGGAGAACTGGAGCGGGATATGATTTTGGTACGCGATACTGCGGATAATCTTAAAATGCTGGGCATTGAATATAAAATCGGAGAAGCATTTTTACCGAATATCGAATCAATCTGGGTTTCCAAGACATATGCAGCGTCTTTGGATCGGGCAGGTATTTCCTGTATGTCACCTGCTAAAATCCTGTCCTATCATTTATCCCTTATTTTGGCACGGCATGCTTCGACATTTCTTGGTATGCAGGAAACAAAGTATTTGCTTGACAGAATGGAAGAAAGAAGTCCTGACCTTGTGCGGGAAGCCACACGGCTTTTGCCGGTCCAGCGTATTGCGGAAATATTCCAGCGTCTGGTGCAGGAACAGGTTTCCATCAGGGATTTGCGGACTATTTTAGAAACACTTATTGAATGGGCTCCCAAAGAAAAAGATACTGTTATGCTGACGGAATACGTGCGGGGAGGGCTGAAACGCCAAATCAGTTATATGTACTCGAAAGGTTTAAACATGCTTCCTGCTGTTTTGCTTGATCCGCAGGTGGAAGAAATTGTGCGTAAAGCTATCCGTCAAACGTCGGCAGGGGCATTTTTGGCACTTGACCCGCAAAGCTCCAAACGGATTTTAGACGCATTGCGTGTAATTGTTGCAACAGTACAAAAAAGCAAACAAAAACCGGTTCTTCTCGCTTCCATGGATATACGCCGCTATGTCCGCCGTTTGATTGAAGGGGAGTTTTATGAACTTCCTGTTGTTGCCTATCAGGAAATAACGCCTGAAATTTCTGTTCAGCCTATTGAAAGAATACGTTTTTAGGCATGAGGGATTGGTATGGATGTTTTGAATTTAGCCGCACAAGCCCTTTATTTGATATTGATGCTGTCCCTTCCGCCCATTGTTGTGGCGTCAGTGGTGGGGATTTTATTAAGCCTCATTCAGGCAATTACACAAATACAGGAACAAACCCTTGCTTTTGGAATTAAACTGATTTCCGTCATTGTGACGCTTTTTATTATGGGAGGATGGCTTGGCGGGCAAATTCTCCAGTTTGGACATGAGATTTTTTCACGGTTTTATTTATTATAGGAAACACATATGGAAGCCTTGCTTGAAAGTTTGAATGTTATGGATCATGTCCTTGCTTTCACCATTGGCTTGCCAAGAATATTGCTTGTCATGATTGTACTGCCCTTTATGGCGTCAGGTATTTTGACCGGTTCGTTGAAATTTGCCGTGGGCTTTTCCATCTATTTGCTGCTGCATCCGCTTATTTTAGATGCATTGCCTTTTGAAGAACAGGGCACGCTGCTCTTTTTGCATATTCTTGCCCTTGTTGTTAAAGAAAGTATTTTGGGGCTGCTCATTGGTTTGCTGGTGGGTATTTTATTTTGGGCTATCCAGTCAGCAGGCTTTTTTATCGATAACCAGAGGGGGCTGACGCAGGCAATGGGGGCTGATCCTTTATCCGGGGAGCAGACCTCTCCTTTAGGTTCTTTTTTCTTTCAGGCAATTGTGTATATTTTCTTTTCCGGGGGAGCCTTTCTTGTTTTTCTCCAATTTCTCTATACGAGCTATGTTCTCTATCCGGTGGCAGAATTGTTGCCGCTCACATCTTTTTCTCGTGCTGACTTGCCAATTTTGGTGGCAGAACAGGTCGTATATTTAATGGAAATTATGCTTTTATTTTCTGCGCCCATTGTAGTGGCATGTTTACTTACCGATATTTCTTTGGGACTTGTAAACAGGTTTGCTTCCCAGCTAAACGTATATATTTTGGCAATGCCCATCAAAAGCGGGATTACGTCTTTTTTGATAATTTTTTATTTCGGATTGCTTGTCACAAGCTTTATGCCCATTATCCATAATGGTTTTGCACAGATTTTGCAAAGATTAGGTCATGTCTTATGAGTGATGATAAAACCGAACAGCCGACCCCGAAACGACTGCGTGAAGCACGCGAAAAAGGTGATTTGTGTAAAAGTCAGGAAGTTTCCACAGCGTTGACTGTCTTTGTGCTTGTGTTTTATCTGGTTGCCATGAGTGATAGTATTTATGAAAAAGTATCATCCATGTTTTTGCTTACTTTTTCCCGTTTCCATTTGCCGTATACGGAAGCTTTGGAACAGATTGCTTTTGTTGTATCCGATGTCTTTATCGGCATTGTTATTCCTCTTGTTGTTCTGGTTATGGCAATGGGAATTATCGGCAATTTAGTGCAGGTGGGTTTTTTATTCAGTATGAAGGCTGCCATGCCGAAACTGGAAAATCTCAATCCTGCAAAATGGTTTAAAAAGGTCTTTTCTGTCAAAAATGCCGTGGAATTTTTAAAAAACCTCATCAAAGTTTTCGTGATCGGCTATGCTGTGTATTATGTGTTAAATAAGCATATGACGGTATTTTTCAAAATCCAGACGTCAAGTCTTGAAAATCTTTGGGAAATTCTGGGGCAGGCAGTGAAAGATTTGCTGATTTTTTCAAGCGGTGCTTTTTGCGTCATTGCAGGGCTGGATTATATGTTTCAGCGCTGGCAGTACACAAAACAACAAATGATGAGTAAAGATGAAGTAAAAAGGGAATATAAAGAAATGGAAGGGGATCCTCATATTAAAAGTAAACGCAAACAGCTTCATCAGGAACTTCTTGCCCAAAATTCCATGGGAAATGTCCGTAAAGCAAAGGTCTTAGTAACAAATCCGACGCATTATGCCGTGGCTTTGGACTATGAAAAAGAGAAAACGCCGCTACCGGTGATTTTAGCAAAAGGTGAGGGCTATCTTGCCCGGCGTATGATAAAAGTTGCGGAAGAAGAAGGAATACCCATTATGCGGAATGTTCCTCTGGCACGGAGTTTATATCAGGAAGGTACGGAAAATGCGTATATTCCCGCAGATTTAATTAAACCGGTTGCTGAAGTGCTAAAATGGGTTCAATCGTTAGAAAGCAGGTAATGTAAAACAGGTATATGTATGACCGACGATAAAATATTGGATATTATTATTGAACTGTGTGATGATGTGGCTTGGGAAAGACGGGCTGATGAGCAAAAATTGTTTGCCTATACGGCACAGGGATCTGCTCCGGAAAAGTTAACCCGTTTGGCGGAAGCCTTTGGACTCATGCTGGTTAAAGTTGAAGGCAGAGATTTGCATAATACCCGCCTTATTGAACAATTATCCAAACAAAATAAAGAATTGGAAGAAGCAAAAGCGATTTTAAAACAGAAAAATATTCATCTTATCGGCATGATGCAGGATAGTCTTTCCGGGCATGGCATCATTGGACAAAGTCCGAAAATGCAGGAGTGCATGAAATTAGCCGGTAATATTGCAAGAAATCCGATTAATACAATGCTCTTAGGGGAAACAGGAACAGGGAAGGAAGTTTTTGCAAAATATATCCATTTTCATTCGCCGAGGCGGGAAAATCCTTTTGTCCCCGTGAACTGTACAGCCATTCCGGAAAGTTTGTTTGAAAGCGAGATGTTTGGGATTGAAAAAGGCGTTGCAACAGGGGTAAACCAGCGCAAAGGACTTTTTGAAGAAGCAAACGGCGGAACCATTTTTTTAGATGAACTTGCCGACATGAGCCTTGTTAATCAGGCAAAATTACTGCGTGTGCTGGAAGAAAAAGAAATTTATCGGGTGGGAAGTGCAAAGGCAATTCCTGTGGATGTAAAAGTTATTTCTGCAACCAATGTGAATTTGCAAAAAGCCATGCAGGAAGGGAAGTTCCGTGAGGATTTGTATTATCGTCTGGCAGTGGCGGAAATCAATATTCCGCCTCTGCGTAAACGCGGAGAGGATATTTTATTACTGGCGCAAAAATTTTTGGATCGCTACTGCAGACAAATCGGGCGTGAACTTCTGCATTTGTCCGAACAGGTAAAACAGGTTTTTTTAAACTATGAGTGGAAAGGCAATGTTCGGGAGTTAAATAATGAAATGGAACGCTTATCTGTTCTTTGCTTTTCCGGTTCGGTGGAATTTTCTGATTTGTCCCTGCGTATTCAGGAATTTTTTACAAACAGGGAAGAATTGATAAAAGAAGAAAAAAAGACTACATTAACAGAAAATCCTCCTGTTTATTCAGAGGAAAAAAGTTTTAATTTAGAAGAACAGGAAGTCCGCCTTATTAGGGAGGCTTTGGATTTTTGTCAGGGTAACCGCAGTAAAACCGCAAAACTTCTTGGTATTACCCGTGAGGGACTGAGGAAGAAACTTTTGAAAATGTAGTTGGATAACAGTATGAAGTTGACGTTAAAAACAAAAATTTTTTTCTTTGTTGTTATTTTTGTTGCTCTTATTTCAGTACCGATTATTTCGCTTTCCTATGGCAGTCTAAAAAAATCCAGCCGTCAGTTTGAAGAAGAAAATTTTAGCAACGTCTTGTTATTAATGGAAGATAATATTAATTCCCGCTATTTGAATTTATTAACAACAGAAATTATGACGGTTTTGGAACGGAAAATCCATTTACAGTCAACTTCCTATTTAGCCAAGAATACTTGGGAAAATCTTTCTTTTGGGGCTAATTCGCAGGGTTCCGTTGAGAAAAAAGAAAATGTGCTGACAAGCTGGGAAAATTCCCTGCAAAACTTCAATACTTTTTTTGGACTTTTTGAAAAAGGAGCATTGAAAAATGCGTCCCCGTATTTTGAAATATTGATGCAGGATGTTTCCCGTTCTGATTATAAAGGCGTGACCTTAGCGCAGCTTTTGGATAATGCGTATTTGTCCGGTGAAGGGGCTTTTGCAGTCTTTAGTTTCACGGAAAAGGATTGCCGTGCATTAGAAAAATATGACATGCACGAAACAGAAACACCTTCCGTTTTATTATATTTTCTTCCCTTAGATAAAACCCATATTATTTCTTTCGGTACTGTGCTTTCTGATATCAAAAAACATGAACAGCTTTCCGAACGGGCTATTATTAATAGTATTCAAGAAAAATTTAATTCTTTGGCTTTGTATCCGGGCAGTATTATTATTCTTTTTTCCGGAGAAAATAAACTCTTAGCCCATAAGGGGGATTTCAGAGAAGAGGATTTAATGGATATCCCCGCAGCCATGCTTTTGGACGCACAGGAACATAAGTTTTTGCAGCAAACGTATAATCGGGAAAATATCCCTGAAAATTCCTATTTTGCAAAGTGGGGTGATACCAGTATTCGCTTGTCTTATTTTAAAGCTTTGGATTGGTATGTGTTTACTGCCGTACCCGTCAGCATCATCGAAAGTCATTCGGAAACGATGCTGTACCGCATAACCATGATTGCAAGCGTTGTTGTTTTGGTCAGTGCTTTGATAGGATTATTTTTAGCCTATCATTTGATTACGCCGCTGCAGATTTTAACCAAAAAAGTTCTGGGGTTGGCACAGACGGATTTAGCCGATTTTTCAAAAGAAGACAGTACTTCCAGTCAACAGAGGATTTTGGCAGAATTTAGCCATGACTTGCCTGTTAACAGGACAGATGAAGTGGGACAGCTTGCCAAAGCTTTTGCGAATATGGGGCAGGCTCTTGAAATAAATATTAAAAATCTTTTGCAGTCCCAAGCTACAACCCAAAGAATGCAAGGGGAGCTCAACGCAGCCCGTGATATCCAACTGGGAATTTTAAAAGAAAATTCCGCATTGCCCCATGAAAAAGGCTTTTCCATTTCTGCCTTTATTGAACCTGCCAAAGAAGTTGGCGGAGATTTGTACGATTATTTTCCTGCGGCAAGCGGCAAAAAAGTTATTGTTATTGGCGATGTTTCCGGAAAGGGTGTGCCGGCAGCCTTGTTTATGGCAATGACAGTAACTCTTTTGCGTTATGCCATGCAGGCAGGATTAAGCCCCTGTGAAGCCATGCAGAAAATTAACGGCAGTTTGAATGAAAATAATCCAAGCTGTATGTTTGTCACCCTTTTTATTGGTTTGCTGGACGAAAAAACAGGGGAATTTGAATATGCCAACGGCGGGCACTGCTTTCCTTATATTGTTAATAAAAATGAAAATGAAATTCGGGAATTATCACACATTAGCGGACCTATGGTCGGAGTTATGGAGGATATCCGATATACAAGCGCCAAGGCAGCACTTCAGTCAGGTGATACGCTCCTTTTATACACTGACGGTGTCACCGAAGCCATGAATGAAGAAAAAGCTCTTTACGATGAAACGCGGTTAAAAGCAGTGTTGTTACAGCAAAAATACTCGGGTACAGATACGCTTTTGCAGAAAATTTATGGAGATATTCTTGCTTATCGGGGAAATGCTGAACAGTCTGATGATATTACAATGCTTTGTTTTCAATATAATAAGGGATAACCATGCAGTATCGGCATAATTTTGATGAAGTTATTAATCGGCGCGGAACGGACAGCGGCAAATGGAACATGTTTCCGGAAGAACTTTTACCCATGTGGGTTGCCGATACGGATTTTGCCTGTCCGGAACCCATATTGAATGCGCTCAAAAAACGCATTGACCATAAAATTTTAGGCTATCCCATTGTTTTGGATAGTTTTGGAAAAGCAGCGCAGTATTGGTTTTCTTTGCGTCACCATGTGGATATTGATGCTGAAGCGGCAGTGTATATTCCCACTATTTTGCTGGGCATGCTGGAGTGTCTTATTGCCTTTACCAAAGAACAGGACGAAATACTTGTTTTTTCTCCGCAGTATACTGCCTTTTTTGAAGCTATCGAAAATACCGACAGAGTGCGGGTATTTTCTCATCTAGTGGAAAAAAACGGGCGTTTTGAAATTGATTTTGCAGATTTTGAAGAAAAGCTTGCGCGGGAAAAGGTAAAACTCTTTTTCCTGTGCAATCCTCATAATCCTACAGGGCAAGTGTGGTCAAAAGAAGAAGTTTCAAAAATTGCTGAGCTTTGTTTAAAGCACCATGTACTCATTGTTTCTGATGATATTTACAGTGATTATGTGTATAAGCCTCATGTGTACACGCCAGTTATCAGCGTGAGCGAAGAAGCGAAAGAGAACTTTGTTCTGCTCATAAATCCCAGTAAAACCTTTAATATTTCCGGACTTCGGGCAGCCTGTGCTCTTATTCATAATGAGGCTTTGCGGGATACCTTCAAAAAAAGTTTACGCAGACGGAAAACAGCCGAGCCCAGTCTTTTGGGCGTGGTTGCCTTTGAAAGTGCATATACGGAATGTGCTTGGTATGCGGATGAATTGTTGGATTATGTGGAAAAAAATATTGATTATGCCCTTGCATTTATTCAGAAGAAAATGCCCAAAATAAAGGTGAGAAAACCGGAAGGCACGCTTTTATTGTGGCTTGATATGCGGGCATTGTTTGAAACTCAGGAAGAAGCCGACAAATTTATGCTTGAAAAAGCAAAAGTTTTGCTCAATTCCGGAAATGAATACGGCATGGAAGGAACATGCTTTTTCCGCATGAACATTGCTGTGCCGCGCACGATTTTAGAGGAAGCATTAACCCGTATCTATGCGGCATATCGGGAATGTTTTTAATTTTTATTCCATACGCAAAAGAATAAAAATTTGGAATAGTTTTTGCTTATTACTGCATGTCATAGAAAAGAACTATAAATATTGCCAACAATGTTGGCGTAAGGAGCAGTCAAAAAGAAATAACGGAAAAAGTGCAAAAAAAGTTGTTTGTCTCGTGTTTTTTAACAGTATTAATATGTTAACATTGTGAAAAAGGAAAAGAATATGCCAAATATTATCAATGTGCAAAATCAACAGCCTGTCATGCAAAATCAGCAGGTTCAAACTGCAAATGGGACAGCTGCTCCCGCGGCACTGCAGAATGCAAAACCCAGTACAGCGTCCACAGTTTGCAGAGTGCTTGCAGGTATTTTTTCTCTTGGTATTTCAGAAGGAATACGTGCAATATGCAACCATCTCGAAGCAAAACATGCTCCTGCCGCCCGCGGAGCTGCTGAGGCATTGCCTGTTAATGCCCCTACAGTGGCAATGCAAAATCATACCTTGAGTATGCAGTTTAAAAATGACAGCCTTCCGCCTGAATTAAAAGCGGCAGTTGCCGAAGCGTTTTCAGAACTCCGTACACGCTATGGTGACAAAGCTCTTCCCGAAGGTTCAACTGTACAGAAATTTCTTGCAAATGCGACTGTTCAGGGTGGTTTTAGAGAAAAAGCCGTTATTAATGAGGTTGCAAATGCAATTAAAAATTCTCAGACAGAAATTTCTCCGCAGGATTTAACGAATTGTATTCTGGAAAAAGCCAGTCCAAAACTTGCCAGCCTTGCAGCGCATGCTTGTATTTTGGAACAGGCAGAAAATAAAATTCCTGCTGACAGGGTAGTTTCAATTTTAAGTATATTATCCGAAACTGCTGGCTTTGATGAGGAACTTGCCGGATGTAAAAATGCTGAAGAAGTGAAAAATTGTTTATTAAATCATCCGAAGTTTGCCGATACTCTAGAGTATTTTGTTGGGTATTGTGAGTGTGAGAATAAAACTGATCAATATATTACAGCAGAGCTTGCAAAATTAACAGGAAAAAGCGAACAGGAAATTCAAAGCCTGCTGGACTTGAATGATGTAAAAACAAAATATACATACGCCAGCGCAGATACGACAGGAACCGCAAAAGAACGATTGGAACAATTAAATGCAAAATTCCATGACATTGCGGCAAAGTTTATCAAGATGAAAACAGATTTGTATACTTCTATTGAACCATTAACTGTTTCAGAGGGGCTGAAAGAACAGCTGAGAAATGATGTTTTGAATGAGTCCACGCTGAAAAAAGGCTATGTTTTTTCCCGGGCAGAGCAAGCTGTCAGCCAGGTTAATGTTTCTTCATTAATCCGTGTCCTGCAGGAAGGAAATGCTGTTTCCGATGTGGATTTGACAGGCATGCTCAAGGCTGTGAGCGTACAGTTGTCAGATGCTATTGTTAAACAGTATACGCAGGCAGAACTTGCAGATTTAGGCGGTGACGGCAATGCCGTTACCATGGCAACCGCCTGTCAAATTCTTTTGGATAAAAATCCGGAACTTGTGGAACTTTTGAAATCTGATCCTGCAAAAATTGGCAGACTTATTGATATGCTGGCAGAACAAAAAGCGGATAATGATGAACAGCTTGGCAGAGAAGGCGATTTAGGCAATGAAGCAACAAGGCTGAATGCCGGTGCAATATACGGAAGCAATTTTATTTTGAATACGGTGCAGGATATTATAAGGGCAAACAGTTCTGTTGTTTCTTCTTTGCAAACAGGTACGGGAGAAGGACGGTTTGCGCAGATTATGCACGATACGCTTGCTGCGATTAATGCAGAATACGGCATCAATATTGGTACAAATTTTATTGAAGTTGCCGGTCTTCCATTTGGCAATGATGTTATTGACAATATTAAAAACCGCATTGCAGCACAAAATCGACTTCTTTCTTCAGCACAGTTTGCTGAAATTGTTCGTTCTGAATTGCAGACCCATGCTGCCAATTTAGCCGTAAAAACTGCTATCAGTGAGCGCTGCGCGGAGTTGGGATTAAATACGGAACGTCTTGGCTCCATGCTTGCGTCACTTAAGGAATTATATCCGGCACTGCAGGAAAGTATCAATAGATCTGACAGTAAAGAAGAAATACAGGCTTTGCTCTTTTCCTGCGATAAATATGAGAATATCCTTCGCCGTGAATCAGATATTGCGAAGTATTCAGCACAAATTATGCAGGATGCCCATGCTCGTCTGGCGGCGCTTTTAGGTGTTGCTGAAGCAAATGTTAAAGACACTATGGATCTTTATAAGCTGGATGATGGATTTAAAGTTACAGCAAAGGACATTTTTGATGAAGGCAATGCGTCAGAAGACGGCAGTGTGGCAGATATTCAGGGTCGTTTCCAACGCATTGCTGATCGTTTTGTAAAGGGAAAAAGTGACCTTATTGCTTTCGTTAATAATCCGGGTCTTGCCATTTCTCCTGAACTGAGAGCCAAATGGCGCGATGAAATTAATACCAATATCAGTTTGAAAAATCCGGTTTTGCTGCAGGGCTCTTATAATGCTGCGCAAAGTATGGATGGTTCGGCTTTGATGAGAGGGGTGAGGGAAGGACTTAATCAAACAGAGTTGCTTGGACTTTTAAAATCTCTTTCCGCACAAATTGATGTATATTCCCATCAGGTTTTTACTCCGGAACAATTTAATGACATGGGCTCTGATGAAACGTCTCTTATTTCACGATATACAAGAGAGGCTTTTTGGGAGCGGAATGGGGAATTGAAGACATTAATGGCAGGAAATTCAGCAGGCTTTCAAGAAATCAGCAGTATATTGGAAAATGAATTTTCAACTCTTGTAAGCCAATTAGCAAAGACAGATTTGCAAAGTCCGGAAAGTATAAAAATAAGACAGGACATGGCATTTGTTATTAATGCTCAGGCATTAATTTTTGATGTGTTCGGAAATCAGGAATAGTATAATTTGTGTAAAATTTTCAATATGATAGTAAAAAAAGGAGAAAAAATGATTATCGCCGGCGAACTTGTTAAAGAATTGGGTGCAAAACTGGGCGTTTCCATAGCGCTAAATGAAAATGGCGTGTGCGGAGTGATTTTTGATAACGATACTGTTGATTTTGAATTGTCTGGAAATGATTTGTATTTGATTGCAGAACTGGGCTTTGTGCAGGCAGGTGCGGATAAAGATTTTTATGTGCAGTTGTTGGAAGCGAATTATTTAGGCGCAAAAACAGCAGGCGCAGCCATAAGCCTTGACCCTGATAAGGAACATACTGTCATGCTGCATAAAAAATTGGTTACCCCCATGGAATATGCTGATTTTGAAAAAGAACTGGAATTTTTTATCAAAGCTGTGCGCTATTGGAAAGAATATATTGCTTTGCCCCAGACACAACATAATGAAACGTTTACAGGAAATTTAAATTCTGCCATACGGATTTAATCGGTATTGGAATAAAGAAAGAATAAAAAACAGCTATGGTTTTTACCACAGCTGTTTTTTTTTTACGGGTAAAGAAAAGTTTTTTTTATTTTTGAAAATTTATCGGGGAAAATCTTTTGTGAATTTATCTTTGAGCCATTCGGGGATACGCACGGGTTTTCCCTGTAAATTGGCACAGGCATGCAGGGTTGATCCTGTGGTGAGGATTTGGCTGAAATCTTCATTATAAATTTCATAAGAAAAAACAAGGGACGCATTTTTCCATTCGGAAATGGCGACCCGTACCTGCAGAACATCATCATAACGGGCAGGTCTTTTATATTTTATATTGAGCTCTGAAACCGGAAGCATGATGCCGTTTTTTTCCATTTCAGTATACGGAAAATTTGCAGCATGGCTCAAGGCTGTGCGGGAGCGCTCAAAAATATGGGCATATTCAGCGTAATAAACAACGCCCATAGCGTCTGTTTCACCGTAGGATACGTGGTGCGTATAAAAAATATTTGGTGTTGCAAAATTTGGATTTAACATTTTTGCTCCATTTTTAAATATTGTTTGTTGTTTTCCTATTATAAATATTTTTTGCGTACATGCAAGGAAAACCATTTGTCAAAAAAATGTCGAAAAAATCGATAACTCTTTTTTTATCTGCTGCAATTTTTATTATAATTTATCGAAATATATATATTTTATTGTTTTGGTATGGTCTATGCTTATAGAAGTGCATAGGTAATGGAGGTTGATATGAAAAGTATAGATCAAGATCATATGCAGTTAGTTAGCCGTGTAATGGATATGCAATTACAACGCCAAAACGTGATTATGGGTAACATAACTAACGTAAATACTCCAAACTATAAACCGCTTGAGCTCACATTTGAAAAAGAATTGCAGCAAGCCTTGAATTTAGACGCAAAAGGCAAAATTTCCCGTACAAGTTCCGGGCATATTCCGTCAGTTTTCGACAGCACAACGTTTAATGCTGACTGGGTCAAGCGTTTCATGCCAAGACGGGCTCATGGTGAAGACAGAGTAAATATTGATAAAGAAATGGTAAAAATGGCTAAAAATAACTTGCAGTATACAACGTTATCCCAAGTAACAAAAAGCGGATATGATTCTTTAAAAACTGTGATTACAGAAGCTTCAAAGGTATAATGAGGTAAGAATATGGATTTCATGACAGCATTAGATGTAAGCGCATCCGGTTTAACCGCTGAAAGAACACAATTAAATATTACGGCAATGAACCTTGCAAACGCAAAAACAACGCGTATGCCGGGGGATATCGGACCATATCAGAGAAAAGCCGTTGTTAAAGAAGTAAGCGATCTTGATAATCCTTTTGGCAAACATATGCAGACAGCGCTTGACAGACAGGTCAAAGGCGTAAAGGTTGTCGGTATTGCAACGGATTCCCGTCCCAATAAACGTGTTTATGAACCGGGACATCCTGACGCTGACGAAGAAGGCTATGTGCTTTATCCGGATATCAACGTTGTGGAAGAAATGGCAATGATGATGACGGCACAACGGAATTATGACGCAAATACAACAGCCATCGATACGATTAAAGCCATGTATAACAAGGCATTGGAAATCGGCAGATAATTGATAAATAATTGATTGATAACAGGGGTTTAATATGAGTATTCCAATGACAGGTTTAGTTGCTTATAATAAAGCATTGGCAGATTTTCAATCTACTCAGAGAAATGTTGCAAAAGCAGGTGTGAATTTACAAAGAGAAGTTCCCACTCAACAAAAATCATTTGGTGAAACCTTGACAGAATCCCTAAAAGAAGTAAATAATTTACAGCAAGAAAAAAATTCTATGATTACTTCTTTTGCCTCCGGTGAAACACAAAACGTGCATGAGCTTATGATTAGCATGCAAAAAGCAAGTGTGGCCATGAATTTGACTTCTGCTGTTCGCAATAAGGTGATTGAAGCCTATAAAGAAATGAGTAAATTACAGTTCTAAGAGATTGTTGTAGGGGTTGAAAATGAATCCGACTGTTGAAAAATATTTAGAAAAAGTAAAAAATTTTTTTGGTAAATTTTCTTTAAACCAAAAAATTATGATAGGAGCGGGAACTGCGTTTGTTGTTGCTGTTCTGACTATTTTTACTATTTGGGCAACTCGTCCTAATTATCAGCTCCTTTATTCCAATCTTTCTGCTGAAGACGCCAACCGCGTTGTCAATATTCTGAAAAACGGCAGTGTTCCTTATCAGCTTATTGAAAATGGTACGGCGGTTATGGTGCCGGATTCCATGGTTAATTCTTTGCGTATCCAAATTGCAGGGGAAGGAAATTTAGTTGGTCAGGGCATTGGTTTTGAAATTTTTGATACCGTGCAAATGGGGCAAACCGATTTTGTACAGCGTATTAATTATCAACGGGCGCTGCAAGGGGAATTAGCCAGAACCTTGTCAGATTTTCCAAACGTTGAAAGTGCCAGAGTCCACCTTGTTATTCCTGAAAAAAGTCTTTTTATTGAAGAACAGCAGGAACCCTCCGCATCTGTTATTTTACGTTTAAAAGAACCGGGCAAACGCTTTGATAAAAAAGAAATCGATTCAATGGTCAATTTATTGACAATGGCTGTTGAAGGCTTGGAATCATTCAATGTTTCTATTTCTGATAATAATGGTAAAGCCCTGTATTCTCCAAAGGAAGAAGGCGGAATAAACGATACACAGCTTGACTACCGTTTGCGCTATGAAGCAAACCTTGAACGAAGAATACAGGAATTATTGGCTCCTGTGCTTGGTATGGGCAAGCTTATTGCAAAAGTCAGTGCTGATATCGATTTTAGCCAGCGCACTATCCGCCGTGAAATTTTTGACCCGGAAAGTCAGGTTGTCCGTTCTGAACAAAGAACTGAAGAACAACAGGCAGGTCGTGCAAACCTTGGGGCTGAGGCTGCCGATATTAACTTCCGCGGTGATGGACTTGGCAATGCGCTGAGTACGCAGGACGGTAACCGTGAAGAACGTCTTACCAACTATGAAATCAATAAAGAAGAACAAAATATTATTACGGATAAAGGCAGTGTCCGCCGTTTGACCGTTGCCGTTGCTGTAGACGGTTATTATGCAAAAAATGATTTTGGCGTATGGGAATACGTGCCTCGTACCCAAGAAGAACTCAATCAAATTAAGCAATTGGTTTCCAATGCTGTGGGTATTGATATTGCCCGCGGCGATACGGTTGAAGTCAGCAATATGGCATTTGGCGATACTGTTGCGCCGACAGAGCCTACCGCTGTGGAACTGCTCATGGAATTTGCAAGAACCATGGGAACGCCGCTGCTTACCGCCCTCTTGCTCTTTGTTTTCATCATGCTGGTTGTTCGTCCTGCCATTTTGACCCTTATCCGTCCAAAAGTGGAAGCCGGAGAAGTGCTCGAAGGTTTGGAAGGTCTGCCTTCTGCTGAAGAACAATATGCGCTTTATGAAGCACAGGAAAGAGAAGCAAAAGAAGTTGCGGAACGGGCAAGGCAGGCTCTTAACGGTGACGGATCAGATGAAGATGTATACGGTCTGAGTGCTGATGCAAGCCTTGAAGAAGTAAAAGGCAGTGCCTTGCAGCTTGCTGAAAGAAACATGGATCAAACAATCAGACTGATGCGCCGCTGGATGCAGCAAGACCAAAAAGAAATTAAGGCTGCATAAAGGGGGTACGCATGCCAATATCAACTGATAATGAAGATCCCCGTAAAAACAGCCCTAATGCCTATCAACAGCGCCTTGCAGGAATAAAAAACGAAATAGTCACTCTTTGTGAACGCAATATGGATAATACGGTACGTACAATACGGCGTTGGCTCAATGATGATATGCGGATTATTAACCAGTATGTCCTTGAAAAATATGGAAAAGATATTCATTATCCGGATAAGGAACAAAAATAAAAAGAATACAAAAAGCCGGTTCGGGGGGATCTGGCTTTTTTTGGCTTAAATGTATTTAATTTACTGAATTTTATCTGCTTTTATTTTAATTAAATGTTCAGTTATAAAATATGATTGATTTTATAATGACTTGATATAATAAAAAAAATCAGTTATTCTTTTTTTATGGGGGGAATGATTATCTCTG
>CAJTMS010000003.1:11125-34066 GCA_910577155.1 uncultured Mailhella sp. | reverse complement strand
AAAAAATTAGTTATTCATCAACCGCTTTTTATAACAGAGCGTTATTAAATAATCAGCAATAAGGATGATTATCTATCCTGTTATACCAGCATATTATTATATAATTTTGCTTTATTATAGAAAAAGGTTGATAATCAATCACTTATAAAACATATCTTCCTGTTTTTCTGAAAGAAAAACAGCAATGTGGGGGTATGGGGGAAATCATTTCCCCCATAAAAAGAAAATTTTGTAATTATCTTTTGTAGTTATAAAATCAACCTGATACTAAAACAAAGCATATAATTTTTATTTCTTTGGCTCTAAGCCCATACTTTGATAAATTGCGTCCATATCCACGTTTTTGCGGATAATGTCGGCAAGTTTATCGAGGGAATTTTCAAGGGCATAGGGTGTGCAGGAGGACACGGGATTTAAGTTTTTGAAAGCACGCACGTGGTTGAGAAAGCGAAGACGGAAAACATCATCATCAAAAAGTCCGTGGACATAAGTTGCCCAGATGTTTTTGCGTGCATAGCCGTAAATCGTGCCGTTTTCATCTCGAAAATACTCCGTTACAGGATTATCGGTGCACGGGATTTCCGTACTTTTTGCGTGGTGGATTTCATAGCCATAAATGGGGCAGTTTAAAGGCGTTTGGATATTTTCAGCAAGGGTCAATTGTTTTTCTTCATGGAATGTTGAAGTAAGCGGAAGAAGTTTAAATCCCATAGTTCTTTCTTTGTCACTTTCAATGTGCAGGGGGTCAAAAATATCATAGCCCAGCATTTGCAAGCCTCCGCAAACGCCAAGAATAAAACTGGAATTTGCCTGAGCAAGGATTTTCTCAAATAAACCGTTTTGCTTGAGTTCCTCTAAATCTGCCGCAACACTTTTTGAGCCGGGGAGAATAATCAGATCAGGCGTGCCCATATCTTCTGCAGAATAAACAGGGCGGACAAGGCAGTGCTTTTCCAGAGCAAGCGGCTCAAAATCCGTATGGTTGGAAATTTTGCCAAGCATGATAACGGCGATATCCAATTTGCGGTTTTTATCGGTATAATCCATCTGTTCAGCTATTTTCCGGCTGTTTCGCAATATCCCTGCCATATCTTCCTCCGGCAGGTTTAAATCCTTTATAAAGGGAATAACGCCCAGCACTTTTTTGCCCGTTGTTTTTTCCAGATATTCATGGGCAGGCGCAAGCAAGCTGCCGTCTCCGCGGAAACGATTGACTAAAAATCCCGTGAAGAGCTTTTCTTCTTCGTTCGTGAAAGTCTGCCATGTGCCAAGAAAAGAAGCATACACGCCTCCCCTGTCAATATCGCCCGCAAGAAGAGTGGAAGCCTCTGCATATTCTGCCATTTTGAGGTTGACAATATCATTTTCCTTGAGGTTTATTTCAGCAGGACTGCCGGCGCCTTCCAAAACCATAATGTCTGCTTCTTCGGCAAGTTCGTCATAGGATTTTGTGACAATATCCCATAATGCATTTTTTTTCTTATAATAATCACGGGCAGAGGACGTACCGGCAGGGTTGCCAAGAACAATAACTTGCGAGCCAATATCGGTTTGGGGTTTTAATAAAACAGGGTTCATTTTGCTGTCGGGTTCAGCCTTGCATGCTTTTGCCTGCACGATTTGTGCTCTGCCCATTTCTTCGCCTTTTATGGTAACCCCGGAGTTGAGAGACATGTTTTGCGCTTTAAACGGACGGACGGTGTAGCCGTCTTGAGTGAAAATACGGCAAAATCCTGCGGTCAAAATACTTTTTCCTGCATTGGAAGACGTGCCTAAAAGCATGAGAGCAGGTTTTTTCTTTTTGCCGGAAAGGGGCGTATTATAGAGAATATTTTGAATAGCTTGACAAAGCCTTGTATGTTCTTTTGGAAAACGAACAGCCACCCGATAAAAATTTTTCTTTTCCAGTCCCTTGTAGTTATCGCAGTTTCGTATGGCAATGTGATGTTTTGTCAGTAAATCCTGCCAAAAATGCGGGCAGTCGCAGTTTACTGAAAAAAGAATATAATTTGCCCAAGATGCATACAGATTAATACCTTCAATTTGAGAAAGTTTTTGGTATAAATCGGCTTTTCGTTTTTGATTTTGCTGTTTCGTTTTCAGGTAATCTTTTGCGGCTTGTTCTTGTTCTGTAAAAAGTGTTTTTGCAAGGCTTTGGGCAAGGGAATTGACATTCCATGCGGGAAGTTTTTCCTGAATTTTTTGAGCAATATTTTCATGGCAGACAAGGTAGCCTAAGCGTATGCCGGCAAGAGCATAAAATTTTGTCAGAGAACGGATAAGAAGAACATTTTGGGGCAGAGCCGTAAGTTCCTCTAAAAGGCTTTTTTCATCAGTGTAGTCAATAAAGGCTTCATCGATAACAAAAATACAATCTTGCTTTTGGGTAATGACTGCCATTAATTCCTGATTTTCTATTAAAAAGCCGGAGGGGTTTGCAGGGTTGGCAAGGACAATAATGCTTTGAGCAGGAACGCTTTGTATAACTTTTTGAATTTTTTTGGTTATTTTTTTTTGTTCCGTTAAAATTGTTTTGCCGCCGGGCTCGAAATTCCCCGTTTGTATTTGCGGGCTAAGGACAGTCAGCAGGCTGTGCGTATGTATATGGGCTTTTTCAAGGGAAAAACGGTATTCGCTGAATGCAGGCTCAACAATAAAGGCATGAAAATACTTTTCTTCAAAAAGGACATGGGCGAGGGCATATAATAATTCATTGCTGCCATTGCCAAAAACAAAATTATCAGGTTTCAAGCCATAATAGTTTGCACAATATTCTTTTAATCCATCAGCCTGCGGGTCAGGATAGGCACAAAGGGTATTGATATTTTTGAATATGCTTGCTTTCAAAAAATCCGGCATGCCGTCAGGACGGACATTGACGCTAAAATCGAGAATATCATTTGCTTTTATGCCGGTTTCTTTTTGCCAGCGGTATACATCTCCGCCGTGGCTTTGTTGCTGCAGCAAGTTTTTTTTCACAGTATTTCCTCAAGCTTAAAAAAGATGTGCAAAATAAAAATGCAGGTAGGACGCAAAAACATTTTTATAGCGTATGCCAAAAGTTTTTTTGTCTATTTCTAAAAAAGGAGCATAGTTTTTTGAAAGTTCAATATCTGACCAATGAAACTCATGCCCGCGAAATTCGTTTTTATCGCTTTTCCAAAAAAATGGTTTTTCAATAAATATTCCCTGTCTGTAACCTAAGGATTTCAGACGTGTACCCATGGAGGCTGTTGCTTCAATCACATTGCAAAGCGGATACATTTTCGGTTTTGCCTGCTCTATATTCCGCTGTCTATGGGCTTCCGGTTTTTTTATGCATAGGGAAGAACACAAATACATGAAGCCGCCGCATTCGGCAAAAATATTGCCATAGTTTTCTGCAAATTCTTTTACTGCACTGCACATCATTGTATTTTTGCTCAGTTTATCAGCATAAATTTCCGGATAGCCGCCGCCCAAATAAAGAGCGTCAACATGGGGCAATTTTTTATCTTTAAGCGGCGAAAAGAAGCGGCAGTCATAGCCAATGCGTTTCAGCGCTTCCAGATTTTGCGGATAATAAAAACAAAAGGCTTCGTCATAAGCGATACCGATTTTTTTTGTCGGTTTTTTGCAGGATTTGGCAGGAGGAAGAGCGTTGCCGTTTTGAGAATATTTTGTCGCTGATAAAAGTTTATCAATATCAATATGTTCTGATAAAATTACAGCCAACTCGTCAAGTTTGTTTTCAAAAATGATATTTTCTTTGGTATTGGGAAAAATATGCGTAAGCCCCAGCTGCCGTTCCTGAAAGGAAACGGACAAATTTTTGGGAATATAGCCTAAAAGCGGGGGCAAATTCCATGTTTGCAGGCTCTCATTCAGCATGGCATAATGTTTTTCACTGCCGACATTATTGGCAATAATTCCTGCAAGAGTCAGCCCATAATCCTGACACTCACTTTGAAAACCTCTTACGATGGCACGAATGGATTGTGCCATGCCCTTGCAGTCTATCACCATAATCAAGGGCAGGGAAAGAATTTGGGCAATATGGGCTGTACTTCCCGCAATAGGGGGAAGATTACTTTTTGTTTGTTTTTGCTCGTCAAATTTTTTCCCGTCAAATAAACCCATGACGCCTTCCACTATGGCAATGTCACATGTTTTTATTTGACTGTAAAATGTTTGCGCAACTTCCTTTTCACCCATGAGCCATGAATCAAGATTATAGGAAGTATTGCCGCCTGCAATTTTATGATAGGACGTATCAATATAATCAGGTCCGCATTTAAAAGCCTGTACAGCATACTTTTTGGCTAAAAGCCGCATCAGTCCGATGGCAAGGGTTGTTTTCCCCTCGCCGGAATTGGGCGCAGTAAGACAAAAAGCTGATAACATAGCTGACTTATTCCTTTATATGCTCTTGGTTTGTCCCGTATTTATCCATATATCCTCTTGCTTCATAGAGGTATGTGCCGTCAAACTGTGTACGGCTGCTCCCGATAATCAGCAGGGTTGACATGTCAATTTCATCATACGGCAAGTCATGCAATGTGCCAATCCATTTTGTTTCATTGTCGCGTCCTGCGTTTTTAACATAGGCACAAAGGGTGTTTTCTCCCCGTTCCGCACTGAATATGGCAATAGCTTCATGGAGTAACTCACGGCGTTTTTTGCCGGCAGGATTATACAGGCTGACAGGTAAAGCGCTTTTTGCCGCAGCATGGAGATTTTGGCGGACTTCTTCGCCGGGCACGAGTAAATCCGATAAGCTCACCAGACAAAAACCGTTTTGCAGAGGAGCACCAAGGCTTGCAGCTGCAATATTGGCAGAAGTTATGCCCGCATAAACTTTGACCTCAATAGCATGAAATTCCGGTTCGGTATTTTTCAATTCCAAAAGCAGACCTGCCATTGCCAATATGCCGGGATCACCTGAACAAACCATACAGACATGTTTGCCTGCGGAAGCCTCCTGCATGGCTCTTTGGCAGCGTTCCATCTCACCCAGCATGCCGTTTTGGATAATGGGTTTACTGCCGATAACAGAGCGGATAAAATCAACATAAGGCGTATAGCCTGCAATAATATCACATTTTTTTATGCAGTCCATGACTTCAGGGCTAATGTGTTTCAGCGAACCGGAGCCAAGTCCTACAACGCTCATCACCCCGTGTGACTTTTTGACAATTTCTCCATGGGGCAAACGAGCAAGAGCTAACGTTATACAGCCGTTGCAGCGGGTTTTTTCCACATACAGCCGTTTTGTCTGAGGATAATTTGCTCCCAAAAGGCATGACGCCTCTGCAACGGATTTTGTGCCGGTTTCTTGTTCGGCTTTTTGCGAGGGGTTAGGTATATCTATTTGATTTAATAGTTCTTCTTTGTAGAATTCTACAGGTATGCCAAGGGAGCTTGCCAGTTCGAGAAGAGCGTGTTCTTCTTTTTTGCGTTCACAGCTGGTTATTTTTGCAATATGGGCAGGAGTGAGGTGATGTTTTTGTAAAAATTGCATGACGGCTTGCTTTAAAAGCGCAGGTTTTGTGTCTTTTTTACAGCCAATTCCAAGGACAAAGGCTTTCGTTTCAATAAAAAGTTCTGTGTCTGATTGTGTATTTTGCGGCGTTCTATCCCAATAAATACAGGGGGCATATTCGGTATTTTTTGTGCAGTATTCAATGGCGGAACTTTGGAAATATTTATCAAAAATATCTTTATTTCCGATAAAAAGAAGTTTTCTCCCATGGAGCAGAGCGGAATTGATGGTTTTTATCGCCTTGGGATTTAAAATCCGTGCTTGTTCCAGCATGGCAATTTCATCAATTCCCATGAGGTCACGGGTGTCTGTCGCAGTGCTGATGCATGCCTGCCCGCCTGTAATGCGGGCAATTTTCCGAGCCAGCCTGTTTGCCCCGCCAATATGCCCGGAAACAAGACTAATGATATATTTTCCTGTGTCTGTACAAGAAATGACAGCAGGATCAGAGGTTTTGCCGTTAAGACAAGGAGCAATGCTTCTGACAGCAATGCCCGTTGCCCCAAGAAAAATATGGGCATCAAATTCTGACCACGCAGTGCAGAGCAGTTCCTGAATTTTGCCCTGTTCAAGAGGCAGAGCTCCTGTATCTTCATAAACAGAATACAGGGTACAGGGAAGCTGCAAGCCTTGGATAATTTCTTTTGCTTTGGCTAAACCTTGTTTGCTGAAGGCATACAGTGCGCATTTTCCAAAAAATGTTTCTTGCGGAAGAAAATTTCTATAGCCATGGGAAAAATTATCAGCGTACAATTTGGATACGGCAGTCTGCGAAAGTCCCTGTAAGGCTTTTCCTACAAAAATAAGAGCTTGCCTGCTAAAACCCGCATCTTGTACTTGTTTTGCAATAGTTGCGAGTGTCCCCCGTACAATTTGCTGTTCCTGCCATGTGACCCTGTAGACAACGGCAGCAGGCGTATCAAGCGGAAGTTCGCCATTTTTATGCAAATCCCGCATCAGTTCATCAATTTTCCCTGTGCTTAAAAAGAAAATAAGCGTTGCCCCTGTCTTGGCAAAGGCACCGGCTTTTTCTTTTTCCGGCATGGGGGTGCGTCCTTCTGTGCGCGTCAAAACAACGCTTTGGCTGGTTTCCGGAGAAGTAAGCTCAATGCCAAGTTCAGCAGCAGCAGCAAAGGCACTGCTGACCCCCGGAATAATTTTTATGTCCATGCCGTTTTCTTTGAGCAGGCGGATTTGCTCGTTGATTGCCCCGTAAAGGGAGGGGTCGCCAGTGTGCAGGCGGACAACTTTTTTTCTGTGCTTTGCAGCGTCAAGCATAGTCTTAATTTGTTCTTCCAAATTCATGGAAGAGCTGTCTTTGATAACGCATGTTTCTTTGCAGAAAGCTAAAAGAGCAGGGTTGACCAAAGAACCTGCATAGAGCACAAAATCAGCTTGTTCTAAGGCTTTCATGCCGCGTATGGTGATAAGGTCTTCAGCACCCGGTCCTGCTCCCACTATTTGAATAACTGGCATATTTAATCCTGTTTTTTGTTTTGGAAAATAAATAAATAGAGTGTGTTATGGGGTTTAAAATGATGATAGCGTCCGGCAATCTGCTGTTCAGAACTGATAGTTATTTGCAATAAATCCAATCGGTTAAGATTTTCATATTGATATAATAACGAGTAAGTTTCCAATGTTATGCAGCTGACGATAATGCGGGCATTTTTTTTTGCATATTGTTTGCATCTGTCTAAGATTGCAGGAATATCTTTCCCTCCGCCTCCGATGAAAATTTTATCGGCTTGAGGAAGGGCAGGGATACTTTCAAGAATATCCCCATGAACAAGAGTATAATTGCTGATACCGAGATTTTGTTTGTTTTTTTGAATAGATGCAAGGCGGCCGTCCTTTTTTTCAACCGCAAAAACCTGCATATTGGTAAGTCCGGCAACTTCAAGTCCCAAAGCTCCGCTGCCTGCCCCCAAATCCCAAAAAACGCCTTCTTTTTCAAGATGAAAGCGGGAGAGAATAATTGCCCTGCAATCAGCCTGCGTAATGAGATTATTCTCTTTGGCGTAAATTTCTTCAGAAAGTCCCAAAGTCAGACAATTTTCTTTTTGCCGTGTAAGGATATTTTTTTCAATATTTTCAAAGGGTAAAAGAATAAGAATAGATGTGGGGCTTGCAGCAAGCTTTGCGATTTCAACAAGGCTTGCTTCCAGTATTTTTTCTTGAGGCGTGCCCAATTCTTCGGCAAAAATTCCCTGCCGTTTTGCTTGCTGCGGGGAAAAAGCAAGTATTTGCCGTGCAATTTCATGGGCAGGATATTTTGTTCCGCCATAAATAATGGCAAGCTTACTATTTGCCATTTTTCGTAACGGCAATTCTTCTTGGAAATGGGCAGTAAAAAGTTCCGCTTCCTGCCATGGAATGCGGCATTTTGCGCAAAGGGCTTGGAAAGCCGTAATATCAGGAAGTATTGTGAATAAATTTTTCCGTTTTTCTTTTGGAGTAAGGCGGATAAGGGTTGAGCCAAAGCCATGATAAAGGCTGTCACCGCTGCAAAGCACAAGGATTTTTTTTTGTGCGGCAAGGGAGAGTATTTCTTTTGCCTGCTCAGCAGCTTTAGCGGAAATTGCAACATCGTAGGCGCGGTGTCCGGGTAAAAGAGCCAAAAGCTTTTGCGAGCCATAAATATAATCTGCCTCTTCTACCCAGTGAAGTAATTTTTTTGAAAGGGAAAAATCAATTCCGCAGGAATAAATACAAATGGGCGTATGAAAATTATCGGTGTGCATTTTATTTCTCGCTTTCAATAGTCATGAGAATATTGCCTTCAAAATCACAAACAAGAATATGAAAAACTGTTGTTTTGCAGAGTGATTGAAAAAAAGCAAGAGCCTTTTGCCCAAGGGTATAAAGTATGCGGTATTGTGCTGCTGCGGTAAAAGAACACAAGGCTTCCCGCACAGATTGTGCGTTATGCCATGCAGTATTTAAAATTTCTGCCGGAGTAAGGGAAAGTTCCTCAATTTGTGCAAAAAGCAAGGATAAATCCTGTTCTTCTTTATGGGCATGGGTATAGAACCGACAGCTTGCATATTTGCAAAGTTTTCCTGCCATACACGCAATGCTGATTTCAGGGATATTTTCCTCCCGGGCAATTTCAAGACTTTTTCCAATAAAATCAGCAATGGGAATAAAAGCATTCTCCGGTAAGTCCGGATAGAAAGACTTTGCGCTTTTCAGGCTTCTTGCTCCTGTTCCAAAAACAACATGGACGCCGTGCTCCAGCTTAAGAGTACGAACGCAAATGCGGATAGTTTGGATATACGCGTCATGGCTGAAAGGTTTGACATGTCCTGATGTTCCTAAAATGGAAATGCCGCCGATAATGCCTAATTTTGCGTTGAGGGTTTTTTTTGCCAGTTCTTCTCCTTTTTCAACGCCAATATTAAGCTGCCAAATATGGGGCTGTCCGCTTTGTCCCATGCCGTATTTTTGTAAATTCATTGTCAGCATTTTGCGGGGACTGATATTGATTGCCCATTTGCCTTCCTCGCAGTCAAGACCTTTACGGGTGCAAAGTCCTATGCCGTATAAGGCATGGAGTATGAGCATATCATTGCCGATAGGCAGGATATAATCTTCTTTTGCGGCATGTTCCGGTGAACTTTGAAAAAGGCTGGCGGATAAAATGGCTAAATGCGTGCAGTCAGGGTCATCGCCGCCGTCTTTTTGAATTTGCAGAATACCCTGATTGATGTTATCCCAAATCAGGGGCAGTTCTTTTTCTTTTCCGTCTAAAAATGTAAGTTTTATTGCCGGGGAACAAGATTTTGTCTGCAAAAAATGCCATAACCCGCAGCCAAGAGCTGAAAGACATGCTCCTGTCGAATATCCATAGCGTAACGTTTTTGCAGAATCTTTTTGCATATTATTTTTCTAAAATATTTTCCATAATTGCATGGAGAGTGGTGACAGCCAAAGCACTGCCGCCGCGTCTGCCTAAAAGGGAAATATAGGGAACGGCACAGCTTGTTAACAGTTCCTTTGCTTCCACAACATTGACAAAGCCGACAGGCATACCGATAATAAGAGCCGGTTTTACTTGCTCCTCTAAAACATATTGACAGATTTTTGCAAGGGCAAGGGGAGCATTGCCAATCAAGATAATGGCATTATTGAGCTTATCTTTATTTTTTTCAACAGCACAAATAGCTCTGGTTCTGTTTTCTTGTTTGGCTCTTTGGATAACATCACTGTCGCTAATGGAACAGAGGATATGCTTTTCGGAATAAAGCGGGTTGATAGTTTGCAGTTTTTGCAGGGAAAGCCCGGAACGTATCATTTTTGAATCACAAAAAATGGGACGAGCCTGCATGAGAGCGTCAATCCCTGCCTGAATGGGGCTGCAGGAAAAGGTCAGCGTGTCAGCAATATGCAGATCAGCCGTTGTATGAATAAGCCGTCTCGCAATTTTCCATGCGGGGTTGGGAAGCATGGCAAGAGGGGTATTTTTGACTTCTTCCTCTATAATACGAAAGCTTTTTTGCTCAATTTCACTTGCTGATAAATTCCATTGTATCGGCATTATTTTTTCACCATAATCATAGACAGATAGGTTTCGGGAATCGTTTTAATTTCTTCCAAAGAACAGACTACGCGTTCACCGGGAAGCCCTAAGTGTTCACCGTAAACAATTTCAAGATTTGAAAATTTTTCTTTTTCCTTTTGAAGACGTTTGATAAGGGCATTGCGGCTGCGATAGGTTTTGAGTAAAATCGTTGTGGAGTTTTCGGGAAATTCAATATTGTCAATGTCTTCTTCTTTAAAAGAAGGAATGACGTGCAGGCTTTCACGATTTTCAACCAGCACTTTTTGGCTTATGGCAGAAAGCGTTGAAAAAGAGTTTATTCCGGGGATAATTTCTATTTCTATTTGTGGATATTTTTCTTTGATAATGGGATAAATATATCCAAAAGTACTGTATGTCATGGCATCGCCAAGGGTTGCAAAGGCAATATTTTTGCTTTGCTCTACTTCTGCAAGGATTTTTTTTGCATTTGCCAAAACCTGCTTTTCCCGTTCTTCTTTTGTTTTAGCCATACTGAATACAAGAAGTTCAATTTTTCCCTGCGGTTTGACGTATTCTACCACGGATTTTGAAACACTGTCACTGGCATTTTTAGAAATAACAGTAAAAATGGTATCAACCTCTTTTAAAATTTTGTATGCACGCAGTGTCAAATACTCAGGATTACCGGAACCAATGCCAATACCGTATATTTTACCAAGTTTCATATTTCGTTATCCTATCAAGAAATGTCAAAGCTTTTTACGGACTGCTTTCTTTGTAAAATATAATTGTTTTTTTGTCGTTTGACAAGAATGATTTTTTGGAGCATATTAATTTCCTTGCGTGTTTGTAGCTCAGTTGGATAGAGCGTAAACCTCCGGAGTTTAAGGCCGCAGGTTCGAATCCTGTCAGACACGCCACTTATTTCTAAGGATAATGTTTTCTGCATTATCCTTTTTTTATTTTGAATTTTTTTGTATTAAGACCGGGTATTTTTACCATATAAATTTTTGTAATATGTCTGTATCTGTAAAATAATAATAAAAACTTTAGACTTTTTCTTGAGTTTTATTTTTATTTGTGCTAAGAGTAACTACTATATTATGCTTTGAGGGAAAATATATGCCCCAAGTCGCTGCAAGAATTAGTGATAATCAAGAAAAATGGCTAAAAGATTATTTTAGAACCAAGAGTGCCGGTGCAGAGTTTATTTTGCCTTGGGCTGTTGATACGTTTTTCCGCGCTATTGGCGGAATACGTGCTATTTTCACCGAAGAAGAATTAAAAACTATTGTGGAAGCGCATAAAGATACGAAGCTTATGCCCGACCATACCCGTTTAACGTATCTGATAGTTCGGGTCATGGATGTTTGCGATACCAACGGGGTACATAAAAAATACGGTGCAAGCCGTATCAGTCTTGAAACAAAATTAAAACAATTAGACGATACGCAGGCGACAGCACTGATGATTTGGGCAGTTGCTTTTTGGGTGAGCAAAAATTGTTCAGCTGAAAGTTTAGATGAGTATGTTCGTTCCTGATTTTTAATTGTTATTTTAATTTTTTCCCTTTTTATTATTGACTTATGCAAAGTCAAAATCATAAAACAAGCCGAAATCGTTTATTTTATTTTTTGGGTACAAGTATTATGTTTTGTACAGGCTTGTATCTTGCCGTTCGGCTTTTTTGGTTTACGGATTTATCTCTTTTTCAAAAATTTCTTGCAAGCGCTGTGATAATGCTTTTATCGCAATGCATGTTTGGCATGCGTTATGTGGTGTCATTTACCCCGCATATGTCTTACTTGGGTTTAAAAATTTGCGGATATTGTTCGGCTTTTTTTATTTGTTTGGCAAGTCTTGTTTGCTTGCATGACCTTGTGTTTTATGCATACCGGTATTATGCAAAGTCGCTCCCTGAGTATGGTTTTAGCTTTGCGTTTGCTCTTATTATGCTTCTTCTTTCTTTCTTTCTTACCATATACGGCGCATGGCGGGCAGTAAAAATCCCTCGTCTTGTGCAAAATACGCTTTTCGCTGCGAACTTGCCGGAAGAACTTGAAGGTATGAGGATAGTGCATTTGAGTGATTTGCATATTGGCTCAACCTTTGATGGTAAATGGCTGGGAAAGCTTATTAAGAAAATCAATGCAGAGCAGGCGGATATTGTTGTTGTGACCGGAGATTTGGTAGACGCTGTTCCTGCTAAAATAGAGAAAGATATTATCCTGTTACAAAACTTGCATGCTCCTCTTGGTATACATATTTGCTTAGGAAATCATGAATATTTTTGCGGGGCAATGCCGTGGGTTGAAAAATGGCGTTCTTGGGGATTTAATGTTTATGTCAATGAAAACAAAAAGATGAGCTATCATAACTGCGATTTTTATATTGCCGGTTCTGCTGATTTTGAAGGCAATAAATTCCCCGGACTGCTGACTCCTGACATGGAAAAAACTTTGCAGGGCATAAAGAAAGAGGATTTTACCATACTTTTGCAGCATCAGCCCAAAAAAGCAAAGAAAAACGCAAAATTAGGCGTTAATGTCCAGCTTTCGGGGCACACGCACGGCGGACAGTATTTCTTTTTATTCCCCATTGTTTTTTTGCTGAATAATGGCTACCGTGCCGGTTTTTATGAAGTGGATGATTTATCCTTGTATGTGAGCTCGGGCAGCGGGCTTTGGGGCTATGTGCCGCTTCGTTTCGGAACAGAAAGTGAAGTGCTCATTCATACCCTGAAAAAGAAATGACAAAATTGTAAAAAATTAAATATTTTTTTGATACTATTTGACAGTGAAAAATTTGCGTTGTAGTGTAAACAAACACTAATTTTTCAAAAATAATTTGGAGGATACAATGAAAGCCTATTATGAACAGGACGCAGATCTTTCTGTTTTAAAAGGAAAAACTGTTGCAATTATCGGTTATGGCAGCCAAGGTCACGCTCATGCTCAAAACTTGAGAGATTCCGGTGTCAATGTTGTTGTTGGGCAACGTCCCGGCGGTCCGAACTATGAGCTTGCCAAGCAGCATGGCTTTGAACCTCTCAGTGCTGCCGAAGCTGCTGCAAAAGCTGATTTGATTATGATTTTGCTTCCCGATCAATATCAGGCTGCTGTTTACAAAAATGACATTTTGCCTAATTTAAAAGCAGGAAAATCTCTTATTTTTGCACATGGTTTCAATATCCATTTTGGACAAATTGTTCCTCCAAAAGATGTTGACGTCTTTATGATTGCGCCAAAAGGACCCGGGCATTTAGTCCGCCGTACCTATACGGAAGGCGGCGGTGTTCCCTGTCTGATTGCTGTTTTCCAAGACGCAACCGGCGAAGCACATAAAAAAGGTCTTGCCTATGCAAAAGGCATTGGCGGCACCCGTTCCGGCGTTATTGAAACCACATTCCGCGAAGAAACGGAAACTGACCTTTTCGGTGAACAGGCTGTTTTATGCGGTGGTTTATGCGCCCTTGTCAAAGCCGGTTTTGAAACTCTTGTTGAAGCAGGCTATCAACCGGAAATTGCCTATTTTGAATGTATGCACGAAGTAAAACTGATTGTTGACCTTATGTATGAAGGCGGGCTTGCAAAAATGCGTAATTCCATTTCTGATACTGCCGAATACGGTGATTACAGAACCGGACCGCGCATTATTACTGCTGAAACAAAGAAAGAAATGCGCCGCGTTCTTGATGACATTCAACAAGGTAAATTTGCCCGTGACTTTATTTTGGAAGCACAAGCCGGTTACCCCATGTTTAAGGCTACCCGCCGTATTGAAGCTGAACATCAGCTTGAAGAAGTGGGCACACGCTTACGTGCGATGATGCCTTGGCTCAATAAAAATAAATAGTTTTTGCTCAGTGATAGGGGGCAAATTGTTTTTTGCTCCCTATTTTACTCTCATTTTTAAGGAATAATTATGTCAGTACGCTCCAAGTATACCGATACGCTTCATTTTTATGGAAAAGAAACGCCCCATGATCTGGTGGAAAAATTTGGTTCTCCCTTATATGTTTATAATGAAAATGTGCTGCGTGAACGCTGCAGGGATTTAGTCGGGCTTTGCAAAACTGAAGGACTGCACATCAATTATTCTGCAAAAGCAAATGCAAATCCCCATTTATTGAAAATTATCCGTGAAGAAGGCTGCCGTGTTGACGCCATGAGTCCCGGTGAATTGTATCTGGATTTGAAAGTCGGCTATACACCTGAAGAAATTTTATACGTTTGCAATAATGTCAGCAAAGAAGAAATGCAGAATGCTCTTGATAAAGGGGTGCTGGTGAGTGTTGATTCTCTCATGCAGGCGGAACAGCTTTGCCGGCTGAATAAAGGCGGCAAAATCATGATTCGTTTCAATCCCGGGATTGGAGCAGGGCACAGTGCAAAGGTGGTAACAGGGGGCAAGGAAACAAAATTTGGCGTTGACCCTGAAAAATTGCCGCAGCTTCTTGAAATTTTAGAAAAATATAACGTTACCTTGGCAGGTATCAACCACCATATCGGTTCCCTTTTTATGGAGGGAGAACAATACATCGAAGCAGCGAAAATTTTGCTTGATTTAGCGTTGAAACTTCCCCATTTTGATAAACTGGAAATTATTGATTTTGGCGGAGGCTTTGGTATACCGTATCATAAATATGAAAATCAGCCTCGTTTCGATTTGGAAAACTTTAGCGGCATGCTCAATGAAACCTTGTCAGATTGGGCAAAAGCGCACCATTATCAAGGAAAATTTTATCTGGAACCCGGACGATACATTGCCGCAGAATGTGGTCTTATTTTAGGTTCTGTGTATAATACAAAGACAAATGGCGCCAAACCCTATGTCGGCACGGATTTGGGTTTCAATACGCTTGCCCGTCCCATGCTCTATGATTCTTTCCATGATGTTGAAATATATCGTAAAAATTTACCCCAAAATTTCCGGACTGACGGAAAAGAAATGGAACAAACCATTGTGGGCAATATTTGCGAATCCGGGGATATTATTGCAAAAAACAGAGTATTGCCCGTGATAGAAGAAGGGGATATTATTGCTATGCTTGATGCCGGTGCCTATGGTTTTTCCATGAGTTCCAATTATACACAGCGTCTGCGTCCTGCTGAAGTGCTTATCCGAAAAGACGGCACGGCAAAATGTATCCGCAGACGGGATAGCTTTGAAGATATTTTTGCAACAATAACAGATTGTTAATACGTAAATACAGTATGTTGAGCACTCATGCATTTGTGTGAGTGCTTTTTTATTATGGCATGGACACGCAAAGAATAAAGTCATTTTTTAATGATGTTCCGTATAAAAGTATTTGGGAACTTGTTTGGCCGCAAACAGCTGCCATTCTCTGCATGCTTGTCATTTCGCTGACAGATATGTATGTGGGCGGGAAAATAAATTCCGGTGTTCAGGCGTCTATTGGTATCTCCACACAGCTCCATGCCCTTTTTATGGTTTTAGGCACAAGCCTTGGTGCAGGGGCTATGGCTTCTGTAAGCCAGTCAATAGGGGCAAATCGCTTTAAAAGGGCAAGGCTTTATTCCGGTTTTGTGCTTCTGTATGCTTTTTCCATGGCAATAATTTTGGCGTTTGCCGGCTATGCTGCCCGTTATCCCATTATGGGGCTTTTACAGGTGGAAGAAAGCATGCTTGATATGGCAATTATCTTTTTTAATTATGTGCTTTTTTGTTTGCCTTTTCAGTATACATGCTATTTGAGTTCTGTTCTTTTTCGGGCAACAAAGGAAGTTATCAAGCCTCTTCTTATTATGATTGTTATTGCCGTTTTGAATACCTTTGGGGATTTTGCCTTTGGACTGGGATATTTTGGCTGTACTGCATGGGGAGGAGAGGGTATCGCCTTTACAACGTGGTTTTCCTATGCCTTTGGCGCTGTTATTTCTGTTATTGCCCTATATAAGGATAATATTTTTGAAAAATATATTATTCCGCCCCTTGGCTGGATGAAAAAAGCTGCGCCGTATTTATTTCGGGTTTCTCTTCCGGCGCTCACTATGCAGTTTTTATGGCAATTGGGCTATTTGGTTCTTTTCGGCATTGTTGCAGCATTGCCTGACAGTGTGTCCGCCCTTGCAGGGATGACGGCAGGCATGCGGATTGAAAGTATTTTATTTATGCCTGCCATTGCCTTTAATGCCACAGCGTCTATTATGGTAGGCAATGCCCTTGGAGCAGGAAAAAAAGAAGACGCAAAAAAAATTGGACTTGCCATAATTTTATTTGGTACTATTTTAATGACAACTGTTGGCTTGTGTATGATGCCTTTTGTTGATATACTGGCTCAGTTCTTTAGCTCTGATTTAGATGCACAGTGGAATATTAAAGTCTATGTGTATATTAATATCATTTGCACCCCTTTCACTGTGGCAGGTTTAGTTGTCAACGGTATTATGGTCGGTGCTGGGGCAACGGTCTATGCTTTGATTATCAATCCTATTTGTGTGTGGTGTATTCGCCTGCCGCTGGGGATTTTACTGGCACATACATTCGGATATGGTTCCATCGGGGTTTATGTGGTGATGCTTTTCTCCATGGCTATCCAATCAACCGGTATGTTTCTTGTTTTTCTCAAAGCAAACTGGACAAGATATACATTACGAAAAGTATAAAAATACATTGAAACAGGAAAATTTATGCTAACATTCCAACCAATTACTCTTAATCTACGTGATGAGTACGAAGAAAAAAGAAAAGAATGTCCTGTAAAATCAGCTGATTATACCTTTACTAATGTGTTTGGCTGGGCTGATACCTATGGACTTTCCGTAGCTTTTACTGAACATTTTGCCTTTATTCATCAAAAAAAACCTTATCAGTGTTTATGGGCACCTGTCGGAGATTGGAAAAAAATTAATAAGGATAATCTTTCCGAATTAATCCGCTCTGTCAGTATTGCCGATTGTCAGGATAATCCGCTCATGGCAAGTGTAAGCTCAAAAGAAAACAGAATTTGCATGCATAGAGTGCCTGATGTACTTGTTGAGCATATTATGAAAAATTATGATGCAAATCAAGTTCTTATTTTGGAAGCAAGAGGGCAATGGGAATATTTATATGCAAGGGAAGATTTGGCAGCGCTTTCCGGAAACAGATTTCACAAAAAGAAAAATCATGTCAATGGCTTTTATAAAAGTTATCAATGTGAATATCATCCTTTGACCACAGAAGGAGGTGTCAAGGGAAGCCTTGAAGATGTGCTTGAACTGCAAAATGAATGGTGCAAATGGCACGACTGCCAAAACAGTAATTCCCTGTATGCTGAAAATGATGTTATTTTTAAAGTGATTGGAAACTGGAGCCGTATTGGCACCTTGTTTGGCGGTTCCTTCTATATTGATGATAAAATGGTTGCTTTTGCGGTGGGGGAAAAGCTTGATGACAAAAATTGTGTGGTGCATTTTGAAAAAGCCCATACTGATTACCGCGGAATTTATCAAGCTATCAACCATGCGTTTGTCAATAATTGTGCAAAAAGTTTTGAAATTATTAACCGTGAACAGGATATGGACGAAGAGGGAATACGCAAAGCAAAACTCTCTTATAACCCTGTAAATTATTTGAAAAAAAGTACACTTGTCTTTACCTTGTAAAGGGTATATACTTTATAGACAGCTTATTTTAGGAAAAAATTATGAAGGTGATTACTCGTTTTGCTCCAAGTCCTACGGGACATTTACATATCGGCGGCGGTCGTACCGCGATTTTCTGCTGGCTTATGGCTCGTCATTTTGGCGGGGAATTTCGGTTAAGAATTGAAGATACTGACACTGAACGCTCCAAACAAGAATATACAGATTCCATTTTAGCGTCTATGAAATGGCTTGGGCTTGATTGGGACGGTGATTTAACCTATCAAAGCCGGCGTAAAGATGTGTATAATAAATATGTGGACAAACTTCTTGAAACCGGGCATGCCTATTATTGCGATTGTTCTGTGGAAGAAGTGGAAGCAATGCGAGAAGAAGCACGGGCAAAAGGCGAAAAGCCCCGTTATAACGGCAAATGCCGTGAAAGAGGGCTTGGTTATGCAGAAGGACGTGTCGTACGTTTGAAAGTGCCCACAGAAGGACGAGTAGCCTTTTATGATATGGTAAAAGGTCCCATTGCTGTTGATGTAAGCGAACTTGACGATATGGTCCTGCGCCGTGCTGACGGTATGCCTACCTATAATATGGCTGTTGTTGTGGATGATTATGAAATGGGCGTCACCCATGTTATCCGCGGTGATGACCACGTTTCCAATACGCCTAAACAAATTTTGATTTACGAAGCTCTTGGTTTACCAGTGCCGACCTTCGGGCACGTACCTATGATTTTGGGACCTGACAAGCAAAAACTTTCCAAACGGCACGGCGCGCGGGCTGTTGTTGAATACCAGCAGGACGGACTTTTGCCGGAAGCTCTTGTGAACTATCTTGTGCGTCTTGGCTGGTCTCACGGCGATCAGGAAATTTTCTCTTTGGAAGAACTTGTCAAACTTTTTGACGGCAAGAATTTAAACAGTTCTGCTGCCGCCTTTGACCCTGATAAACTGCAATGGCTCAATGGCTACTACATGAAGCATACACCGCTTCCTAAACTTGTTGAATTGACCCGTCCTTTCATTGAAAAACTTGGCTTTTCTACAGCAGGCAAAAATCTTGAACCTGCTATTTCCCTCTATGTTGAACGGGCAAGTAATTTGAATAATCTGGCTGAGCAGCTAAAACCCTATTTGCAAAATATTGACGAAGTGGAATTTGAAGAAAAAGCTTTGAAAGCCCTTGACGAACAGGGGAAAGAGCAAATTGCAAATGTGCTTGCCTTACTCCGTGATATTGAATTTACAGAAGAAAATCTGGAACATGCGGTCCATAATTATGTGGAAACAAGCGGTATGAAATTCAAGTTAGTAGGTACGCCTCTTCGCTCCGCTCTCATCGGTCTGGCAGGCGGACCTTCTGTGCACCTTATTATGTTTGCCCTTGGCAAGGAAGAAACAATCAAACGCCTTGAACGGGCATTAGCCTAAAGCTTTGCAGGGGAAAATTTTTAGAAAAAGTTTCTTCCCCAGCACCCCTTTACAAAACTTTTTAAGCTTTATTATAAAATTCATTTGCTATTATTTTATGAAATATTCTAATAAGATACCGTGGAGTAAATTTAAATGAACATATTAAATTATGACGATGTAACTTTTATGGGTGGTGGTGTCGATCCTATAGGTGAAGTTTTTTACTACGATAATCGTGTGTTTCGTAAAATTAGTGAGAATTATAGAGAGAAAGTGCTTTCTTTTATTAATTCCGATGTAGTTAAAGCTCTGATTGAAAAAAAAATATTTTGTTAATACATTGACTTCTGATTATACTTTTGAAGATGGTGCGCTTGTTCTTGAACATGAAAAGGCTGAATTGTCAAGCCAAGTGTGACACTTCGTATTTAAAAACTTGCCAAGGTGTTTTCCAGTTCAGGCACTTTCTGGGACGATTATTGATAAGTTCCAGTTTTTGCCTAAGTGACTGCTGGGTTACTTTTGCCAAATCGGTTTTCTTGGGGTAAAATTCCCTCAGCAAACCATTGCCGTTTTCATTGCTTCCCCGCTGCCATGGGGCATACGCATTGGCAAAGAAAAAGTCTATCTCTAACTTTTCTTTTACGTTTACATGGCAGGCAAACTCTTTGCATCTGTCGCTTGTTGCTGACTTAAATGCTCCTTTTGGAAGTGCTTTATAAAGTCTGCAGATAGCCTGTTCCATGGTGTCTGCGGTTCTGTCTTTGCCAACAAATGCCGTGTATAACCGTGATTTCCTCTCTATGAACGTGCTGAACACTCCTTTGCTTTCGCCTCGGCTCGACACCATGCTGTCAAGCTCCCAATGTCCAAATTCCGTGCGGTTATTGGCTTGTTCAGACCGTTCAGAAATGGAAACTCCATTAGAAAAAATCCCTCGTTTTTCAGCTCCCTTGCGTTTTCTGCCTTTATGCCGCAGCAACGCCAAATTGTCGGTGTCAATTTTGCCTGCATAAATCCAGCGATATATGCTTTTAAAGCTGACAAGCCCTTTCAATACTGTATTGGAAATTTGCTCCGGTGACCATGTTGCCTGCAACTTTTCTTCAATGATTGCAATGAATTTTGCAGATCACTTTGTTTTTGTTGAAGCTTTTGTCCTTCTTTGCCTTGCTGCCTCATCGGCTGTCTTTGCACAATAATCATTATTATTTCTCTTGATTTCTCTGGCAATAGTTGAATGATGTCGCCCCATTAGCTTTGCGATTTCCCTGATACTCATTTTAAGGGCTAAAAATCCCTCTAGCTTTCCTCGCTCAATTATGGTAAGATGCGTATAGCTCAACGATAAACCTCCTGTAAAATTTTGTAACAAGTTTATTCTACACGAATTTTTATCGTTGGGCTACTTCTTTATTCCATACTGTCGCACTTCAGTTTACAATTAACAAATTATTAAAATTGATCACTATGAAGAAAATAGAATTTTATTCATAGGCGAAATTATTTAATGGAAAATGACAGGCAATTATTTATAAGCCCTTTTTACTGCTGGCTGGTAAAAGGGGCTTTTTTTGTGATTTATTTTTCTTCTAATGCTGTATAATTTTATGAAAACATTGTTAATTTCCATGTTATTTTTAATTCTTTTAGTATTCACACAATTGCAGAGGGAGTTTCCGCATGCCATACGGAAACTCCCCGACAGAGTTATTTTTTGGCAGGTTCGTCTTCATACCCCGTAAGCATACCTTTAAGGTAGGTGAAAACCGTTGGACCTGTGGTTGTCATGTACATATGCACAATGACAAAAGCCAGCAAGCTGAATGCTCCCAACGTATGCAAAACAGAAATCCATTTGAGGGAAAGGGTGGTTTCCAGTCCGAGAGCCGCCCAGTCATTATAGATATAATAAAGAATTCCTGTTCCGATTTGGAATGGCAGCAAAATACTCAAAAGGGAAACATAAATTAAACGCTGCAGGGGATTATGTTTTGCTTCCGGAGTTTTGTGGGCAGGGTGTTCCATGCCGGTAAAAATTCCGAAACTGTAATATATAATCATGGATGATACGTTTTTGAGTTTCGGGATATATTGTTTCCATTCTCCGGTTACCGCTATCCAGAACAAAATAAAAACATATAAAATTCCCCAAGATGCCGCAAAGCAGTTATGCCACTGCATAGCTTTGTCAAACCCCAGCCAATTGTATGTTCCATGGATTTCAAATCCGGTTACAAGCATACCGATAATAAGAAAAGCTTGTACCCAATGCCAAAAGCGCTCAAATCTGGTATAAAAATATACTTTCATAATAACCTCTCTACTTTCTCTTATTCCGGGTCATTATACGTAAACATGCATGAAGAAGAACACCGGCAAGGGATCCGAAAACTAAAATCCATCCGAACGTATCGATAAAACCTTCGGAATCTCGTCCGGGAATCCAAACGCCGTCAATGTTCTTAAGTAAACTGTCCTGACTGTGGCAGCTTGCGCAGGCAACAGTATTATCCTTTGGTGCAACCATGTGCGTAATAGGGTAATAGTATACGGTTTCAACAAAGGTATATTCATCACTGTAGGGAAGTCCCATATACTCCTGACCTGCTTTGATAGCTTTTTGCCAGTCAAAATTTTTCCAGTAAGCAGTATCGTCTTTACCATAAAGGTGCGGAGCAACAAACGTTTTATTTACAGGGTCAAAAGGCTGCTTTCCGCGGTGCGCCTTAAAGGGCATGATACGGGCTTTAGGATCATTCGCATTGCCGATAATTTTTGTAATTTCAACGGGTTTGGAAGTATCTTCAACCTTATCGGTTAAAAGAAGGTAATCCATTGAGCCTGAATACCAGTGATATTCCGGAATGACGTTTTTTTGCCAGTCAAAGCTGCCTTTTAAGCTTGCATAGCTGTTTGTACCAAATTCATTTTTGACACTGTATGGCTTGCCGTCTTTAAGCTTGCCGGCCTGTGACCAGTCCCAATACATTTCTGTTGCTTTTTCACGGGCAAAAGCAGGAATATGACAGGTTTGACAGGCTACTTTATCTGTGTGGTCATTGGCTTTATGACCTGTCTTATGCGGAGTTGCTGTATGGCAGGATTCACAGGTAATACGGGAAGCCATATCATTTTCGATTAATGTGGTACGTTCTTCAAAGGCAGGGGTACTGTAAGAGCGTCCTGCAATTTGGTGGTTTTCTGTTGTGTGGCAGCGCTGACAGGTAAAATTTGCACCTTCTTTACTCAGGTGAACGTCCAAGGAACGTGAAGCGTTCAGCAAAGAACTGTCCAAATCACCATGTTTTACTGCATCACCGCCGCCGCCCATGAAGTGACAGCTGGCACAGTTGGCTATTTTGGGCTTCGCAACATTGGCAACAATAGTCTTAAAATCAACAGGTGTCTTTACCCCGTCTTTATCTGTTTTTTCAAACATGGGCATGCCGCCTGTTCCGTCAGCCTTTTCATACAGCCCTGTGGAATCATGGCAAACAAGACAGTCAACGTTTTCTTCGCTGGTAAAATCAAAACTTTTGTCTTTCCAGCCGTAGCCTGCGTGACAGGTTGTGCATTTCGGCTCATTGGAACCGATGGCAATGCAGAAGTTATTGAACGTCAATGCGCCTTTGCCAAATTTGCTTTTGTGCTCCTCGTAGGCATTTTGCATTTTGGTTTGGTCGTTGAAATGTTTCCAAGTCCAGTGAACAGTCTGGTGCACTTGCTTGGCTGCTTCATTGTGACAAGAAAGACAAGCTGCTGTTATTTCTTGAGCATTTTGAAAATCTTTCTGTAAAACCTCGTGTTTGCCGTGATCAGTAGTAGAGAAAGAATTGTTTTGAATAATGACAGAGGCTTGAGAAAAATTTGCCAAGC
>CAJTMS010000003.1:0-11115 GCA_910577155.1 uncultured Mailhella sp. | reverse complement strand
AGAAATATTCCTGCCACAAGACTAAAACTTAAAAATGTTTTTCTTACACATACCATAATACTCTCTCAATTTTTTATAAGTTATTGACTTATAATACTTAATAAAAAGTATTAAAAGTATGGTACATGAGAAAAATTTTTTTCTCTGTGACAATATCACCATAGACTGCTTTCTTATCTTTTTTTTCACAAAGCGTTTTGTGAATAAAAAGCCGTACGGTTCTATTTGAATGAATATTGGTAGGATAGCCTGCTTAATGTTTTCAATGTTATGATTAACCGTTTCTTATTTTACTGACAGCAGCAAGCATTAACATTGATAGCAGGCAGAATTTTTTATGCCGTCTAAAATGCCGGCAGGCACGCGCAGACTTCCGCGTCCTGTACCGATTTTAATGTCCGGCTTGCTTTTTCCGTGAAAATCGGAACCGCCGCTTATGCATAAATGGTATTTTTGGGCAACGCCTAAATAATAGCGTTCATCGTCAAAAGAATGGACAGAGTGATAGACTTCCAGTCCCTTTAATCCTAAAGGGATTAACTCTTCAATAAGGTTAAAATATTCCTGTTCCGTGCATTTGATGAGTTTTGAGTGGGCAAGAACAGGGACAGCCTTTGCTTCTTTTAAAAGGCTGACAGCATGGTGGGGGCTGATAACTTCCCGCTCCACGAAGGCAAGTTTTCCTTTTGCAAGATATTTTTCAAAGGCTTCTTTTGTATTTGCAACCACACCCTTTTGGACGAGAACATTGGCAAAATGCGGACGGGCAATGACGTTTCCGCCCGCTTCTTTTTCCACTTCTTCCAAAGTAATATCAACATGATGTTCCTGCAGCTTTGTAATTATTTTTTTGTTTCTGGTGTTTCTGCGCTCAATAAAAACAGCTAACTCTTTTTCCAAATCCTGCAGTAAAGCCTTATCCTTCGGAACATATAAGCCTAAAACATGCACATCGGTGTCCAAGTATTTTGCAGAAAGCTCACAGCCGCGGATAAATTCTATATTCAGTTCTTTTGCTTTTTCTTCTGCATCAGTTAAGCCGGCAAGAGTGTCATGGTCAGTGAGGGAAAGGGCGGAAAGCCCTTGTTCTTTGGCAAGCGTGACCACTTCGGACGGCGTATGGGAACCGTCCGATGCAGTGCTGTGAATATGCAAATCAATAAGGTCTGCCATAAAATTATCCTCAATGAAGAAGCATAATAGCACTCATTCCGTTTTGTCAATAATCATTTGTGCACTGCTTCTCTTTCGAGGGTAATTGGAGTTGGAATTGGAATTGAAATACGTGCCCATATTCATGCCGGAGCCGTCAGGATTAATAATGTTCATATAAAAGCCATTATTAATATTGGTGGAATTAGTATAATTTTCCGGAATCTTATCTTGTCCGCGTACTATCATGACATTGGAGCCGTATTCCTCCATAATAACAGTATGATGACGCCCGGGAGCTAAAATAATATCCTTGCTCGTACTGTGTCCTCCTGTTATTTTATTGGGTAAATTGTTTGCATATCCGTCTGTTGTCAGTTTTTTGTCCTCAGTATCTTTGTTTGTTTCAGTACGTTGTTCCGCAGGGGGTGTGAGCGATAATTTCCCGTCAATACTGGGTGTTTGCAGCTTTTCCTGAGTTGGCTGGGAATTTTCCGCACCGCTTTGCATAGGACAGAAAAGGGATAAAAGACAACAAAAAATGCTTGGTATCCATAATTTTTTCATGTTGTTTTGCGATATTGTGCTCATTTTTTGTGAAATCTGCATACTATACCTCTGCATGTTTTTTTTGCAAAATTTGTTCCCAAAATTTTTTTTCTCATCTTAAGAAAAAAACATAAAATTGTAAATAGATGCTATTTTTCTTGCTTGAATGAAAACTATAGCGTACAATACAAAAAATAAAATTTGGACAATCCCCATGAAAAATATATTGAATATACTTGGTAAATTTGCTGTTATTATTATATTTTCTCTAGCAATTTATTTGCTTTATCATAAATTAAAAGCCTATAGCCTCAATGAAATTAGACATGCGGTTAATGCTGTTTCCCTTCATTCCCTTTTGCTTTCTTTGTGTTTAATGGTTGTCAATTTTATTGTGCTTATGGGGTATGACTGGCTGGCGCTAAAAGCAATCAAAAAGAAACTGCAGATAGTGCGGGTTTTTTTGGTTTCTTTTGTGGGGGCTGTTGTCAGTTTGAATTTTGGTGCGTTATTGGGAGGCAGTACTGTCCGGTATCGGTTGTACAGCGCATGGGGTTTTACTCCTGTTGATATTATCCGCCTTGTGCTTATGCTTGCTGTGACGTTTTGGGTTGGAGCTATGGGCTTAGCCGGGGCTTTGTTTATGTTTGTCCCTTTGGAATTTCCGGAAGAACTGGGGGTTAATCTTGTCAGTGTTAAGCCCCTTGGTTTTTTCCTTTTTAGTCTGTGTATTTTCTACCATGTGATTTGCTGGCGATTAAAGGGTCGTTCTTTTCATATTTTTAAAAAGGAATTTGCGCTTCCTCCCCTTCATATTGCTATTGCCCAGACCATTGTTTCCGGGCTTGATTTAATTGTTGCCGCTGCCTGTTTGTTTGTTCTTTTGCCTCCTGCGGGTGATTTGTCATTTATTGATTTTTTACCTAATTATTTGCTTGCTCAGGTTGCTGTTGTCTTGACCCACGTTCCGGGAGGGGTTGGGGTTTTAGAAGTTATCATTGTGAATTTAACGCATCAAATTCCGGTTAGTGTCGTTTTTGCTTCTATTTTGATTTTTCGGGTTATTTATTATATTATTCCGCTTTTATTTGCCTCTGTTTTACTGGCGGTGAATGAAGTTTGCCTGCAAATTTCCCGCAAAAATCAGGATGAAGGACGGCTTGCTTTGAACGACTGGCTGTTGAGTATTTTTAAATATGTAACATTTATCGTGGGGATTTTCCTCTGTTTATCCGTTGTTTTTCCTTTCAAGCATACGGCAACCGTGTATTGCCCTTATGAGCTGGCTATTTTTGCCTATTGGCTCCGCGGTGTTGTGGGGGTTGTGCTTATTGTTTTTGCCTATGGGCTTGACAGAAAGCAAAAAGGACATTGGTATATTATTGTTACATCCCTTTTAGCGGGATTAATTTGTGTCAATTTGACAGGCGGAGGAGCAGCGGAAAATATTATTCTTCTTGTGCTGCTTATTCCTCTTGTTATGTCCCATAAAAAATTTACCCGTGAGCGTATCCCTGTTGCGTCCCATTATCCGTTATCATGGTTTATCAGCTCTATCACCGTAATTTGTGCCATGCTTCTTTTAGGGTATTTTCTTATTTCGCTCCATGGATATAAATCACTCTGGCTTGATATTTTGGGCGGAACAGGTCCGTTTATTCAGTATGTTGCTCTCATTATTCAGCTTGTTACCGGTATTGTCATTTTTATCCTGCTCAATGTGTTTGACAGGGTTTGGAAGCAAAAACGAGGCTATTAAAAGAGGCAATTTTTGATGAAAGGAATGACAATTGCAAGCACTGATCCGACCTATAATCTGGCTGTTGAAGAAGCCCTTTTTAACGCCTTATCCGCTGCCGGGGAAGAATATTTTTTACTTTGGCAAAATGCCCCCTCCGTTATCGTGGGGCGGCACCAAAATACCTTTGAAGAAGTCAATGAAGAATATATTAAAGCACATCGTCTTCCTGTTGTTCGGCGTATGACAGGGGGCGGGGCAGTCTACCATGATTTGGGCAATTTAAATTTTTCTTTTTTGCGCTATATGGAAAGAGGGGAAGATACCTCATTTAATCGCTATATTAATCCTATTATCCAAGCATTACAGCATATTGGCATAAACGCAGAAATGTCCGGACGCAATGATATGCTGGTGGAGGGGAAAAAATTTTCAGGCAATGCCCAAAAAAAGAGCGGGCAGAAAATTCTTCAGCACGGAACCTTGCTTGTTTCTCTTGATACATCACATTTAACCGATATTTTAACAGGTAATCCCGATAAGTATCAATCAAAGGGTATTGCTTCACATAAAAGCCGAGTAGCGAATTTAATAGAATTTATGCCAACGCTTACTCCCCAAGAATTAATGCAGAAAATCAAAAACGTGCTGATGCAGTTTTTGGTACAGGAAGAAATTGATTTACCCGATCATATTGCTGATGAAGCTGAAAAATTGGCAAATTCCAAATACAGGACATGGGAATGGAATTTTGGAAAATCCCCTGCCTATCAGGTAAAATTTCGGAAGCGTTTTTCTTTTGGGGCTATGGATTTTTATGCAAATATCAAGCAGGGAAAGATTGACGAATGCCGTTTTTACGGAGATTTTTTTGTCAACAAAGATATTGCTCTGCTTGAAATGGCATTGCAAGGTACTTTATTTAGAAAAGAAGATGTGATAAACGTCTTAAAAAAGGCAGGGGGATCTGACTATTTTGTCGGCGCACAGGAACAGGAATTATTAGATTTTTTTGCGGAAAATATTGTAGTTTAGGTTAAGGTTGTATTTATGCAAAAATTTACGTTTTTACAAGTAAGTGATGCTCATGAGCTTATTCAAAAACTTGTTCACCGCCATTTGGGAGAGCAAGATGTTGAAGCTGATGTACGCACAATATTAGAAAATGTCAGAACACAGAAAGATGATTTTCTTTTTGAAAAAATACGGGAATTTGACTGCAGGGAATTTAATCATCCTTTGCGGGTCAGTGAAGCGGAAATCCAGCAGGGTGCGGCACAGGTTTCTCCGGAAGATATGGAAATTATTGCAGAAGCAGCCCGCAATATCCGTTCTTTTCATGAAGCACAGCTTGAAAAATCATGGTTTCAAACCCGTGAAGACGGCTCTATTTTAGGACAGAAAATCAGTCCTGTTAACCGTGCCGGGCTGTATGTGCCGGGGGGGAAAGGGGGCGATACACCGCTTATTTCCAGTTTGCTCATGCAGGCAATTCCGGCTCAGGTTGCAGGAGTTAAAGAAATTGCTGTTGTCAGCCCACCCCGTGAAAGCGGAACGCTCAATCCTTATTTGCTTGCAGCAGCATATCTCCTTGATATTACAGAAGTATACCGCGTTGGAGGGCCTTGGGCTATTGGGGCATTAGCCTATGGTACGGAAAGTATTAAGCCAGTTGATGTGATCACAGGTCCCGGTAACCAGTTTGTAACCATGGCAAAAAAACTTGTACAGGGGCAGGTGGGTATTGATATGCTGGCAGGTCCCAGTGAAATATTGGTGCTTGCTGATGATTCTGCAAATCCGGATTATGTTGCAGCGGATCTTCTGTCTCAGGCAGAACACGACAGTTTGGCGTCTTCCGTATGCGTAACGACAAGCAGCTATCTCGCTGAAAAAATTATTGATTGTGTCAATAAACGTCTTGAAAAATTGCCGCGTGCAGAAATTGCGCGTGCGTCCATAGAAAATTTTGGTGCAGTTATCGTACTTCCCAGCATGCAAATGGGCATTGAGCTTGCAAATCTTATCGCTCCCGAACACATGGAGCTTATGGTGCTGGAACCTTGGAATTATGTACCATTAATCCATAATGCGGGGGCATTATTCTTAGGTTCATGGTCACCGGAACCTGTGGGGGATTATTTTGCAGGTCCCAACCATGTTCTTCCCACACAAGGTACAGCCCGCTATGCCTCTGCCCTTGGGGTACAAACTTTTTGCAAAAAAACAAGTATTATTGCATCATCTATGAAATTTACCCGTACAAAAGCTTCTGCCATTGCAAAGCTTGCCCGTATGGAAGGGCTTGAGGCGCATGCCCAAAGCCTTGAAGTGAGAAAGATAAATTAGAGAAGTGAGGGAATTATGGCAGTAATTAAAACAGATATTCCGGAACTGAAACTCCTTTCACGGGGTAAAGTTCGTGATATGTATGAACTGACTGAAAACAGTATCCTTATTGTAACGACTGACCGTATGTCAGCATTTGACGTTATTTTGGACGATCCCATTCCCAATAAAGGCGTTATTTTAAACCAGCTGACACTTTTTTGGATGAACCGCTTTGAGTCTTTAATTCCTAACCATATTATTGAATCTGATGTGGATAATTATCCGGAATTTTTACAAAAATACAGAGATCAGCTGCAAGGGCGTTCTGTTATTGCCAAAAAGGCAAAACCTCTTGCTATTGAATGTATTGTGCGCGGATATTTGGCAGGTTCGGGATATAAGGATTATCAAAAAACCGGTATGGTTTGCGGACATAAATTGCCTGCCGGGCTAAAAAATTCTTCCCGTTTTGACGAGCCCCTTTTTACGCCTTCCACAAAAGCAGAGCTTGGCACCCATGATGAAAATATCAGTTTTGAGCAAGCCTCTAAACTGATTGGGGCAAAGCTTTGTGAACAGGTAAAAAATATCAGTCTTGCCATGTATAGTTTGGGACGGGATTACGCTGCAAAACGCGGTATTCTCATTGCGGATACAAAATTTGAATTTGGTCTTGTCGATGGTGAGCTGACGCTGATTGACGAAGTTCTTACTCCGGATTCTTCCCGTTTTTGGCCTGCTGATTCGTATGAGGAAGGAAAAAATCAGGCAAGTTTTGATAAGCAATATTTACGGGATTGGCTTGAAACGCAGGATTGGGATAAAACACCTCCTGCTCCTCGTCTTCCGGAAGAAGTAGCCAAAACAACAGCACAAAAATATCAAACCATTGCCGATATATTAACAAAATAAAGGGGGAACTATGTTGTTAGACGGTAAAAAAGCTCTTATTTTTGGTGTTGCCAATGACAGGAGTATTGCCTATGGTATTTCTGAATCCTTTAAAAATAATGGCGCAAAATTAGCCTTTAGTTATATGGGTGACGCCATTAAAAAGCGTCTTGAACCCATCAGCGAAAAACTTGGCGGTGATTTTATTTTTCAATGTGATGTGACAAGTGATGAACAAATTGCAGAAAGTGTCAAGCTTGTCAAAGAAAAATGGGGAACCATTGATGTTTTGGTGCACTCGGTTGCCTTCGCCCATAAGGAGGATTTACAAGGCAGATTTATTGATACTTCCAGAGACGGTTTTTTAACTGCCATGAATATTTCTGCGTATTCTTTGATTGCCCTTTGCAAAGCCTATGAGGAAATTTTAAATCCCCATGGTTCCGTTATTTCCATGACCTATTACGGCTCACAAAAAGTTATCCAAAATTATAATGTTATGGGTGTGGCTAAAGCCGCTCTTGAAAGCTCTATCCGTTATCTGGCAAGTGATTTTGGTCCAAAGGGTATCCGTGTCAATGCAATCAGCGCAGGTCCCATTAAAACCTTGTCGGCTTCCGGTATTTCTGATTTCAGAGAAATTTTAAACCATATTGAAGCCCATGCGCCGCTTCGCAGAAATGTGACAACCGCAGAAGTGGGGAATACTGCCACGTACCTTGCTTCTGATTTGAGCAGTGCGGTGACCGGCGATATTATTTATGTTGACTGCGGTTTCCAAAGTGTTGCTTTTTAGGAGGTGATATGCTTAAATTTATTCTTATTTTTGCCGCTGTGATTGGTATTTTTGCTCTCCTCGGCAAGAAAGGGCTGGTGCCGCCTTGAATGAGGAACAATGACCAAGCCGGGGCTTGTGATATTAACAAAAAGAATAATAAATAAAAAGAAAAGGACAGCATAAGCTGTCCTTTTCTTATGTGAAAGCTATTTTTTCTAGAGTGTTTTTTATGCTTTGTTATAGTATACGGTTGATTTTATCATATTCAGATTTATTTATAAAAAATTTCAATCAATCCCTTTTCCCAAAAAAAGTGCAGGCTTAAATAAAAGTTGTAATCTAACCTGTTATTTTTTCTTTTTGGCTGTTGTCATCTGTTCCAGTTTTTTATACAGGGAAGTATAGGGATTTTTGTCAGGCACATCGTTTTTGCATCCCTGCCATTTGCCTTCCTGAAAAAGTAGTCCTTCAATTCCGCGCACAATATGACCTTTCTGTTTTGCCCATTCAGGGGCAAGGAGCTGCTCGTGGTCCTGACAATCGGCAGTAAGTCTGTGAATTGCAATAGTCGAGGGGATAAGGCAGAGTGCGTCACATATTAAATTGACATAGTCTTCCTGTACCATGGGAACATAGGAGCCGTCCAAATATTCTTTTGCCAACTGCGTGTTTTTACAGACATAAAGCCCATGCAGTTTAATGCCTTGAATGGGAAGTTCACAAACTCTTTGCACAGTCTCTAAAAAATCATTTTTATTTTCGCCGGGCAGTCCTGCCATAAGATGAACACAAACATTTAATCCGTGTTCATGACTCCGTTTTATGGCGTCAATGGAACAGGCAGCAGTATGCCCGCGGCGTATGCGTTCCAGAGTTTTGTCGTGCATGGACTGTATGCCAAATTCAATCCATTTTGTTTGAAAAGGCAGGGAGGCTAAAAGGGAGAGTTTTTCCTCTTCAACGCAGTCAGGGCGTGTGCCAATGGAATAGCCAACGCATTTTTCAAGGCTGGCAAGGTCATCCGTCAATTTCTGTAAACGCTCGAGGGAGCCGTATGTATTGGAAAAAGACTGCAAATAGGCAAGAAAATGTGTGGTGTTTTTCAGGCGGTCGGATTTGCGGAATTTATCAAGCCAGAAATTCCATTGCTCTTTGAGGCTGAGCCCCTTATCCATAAGTCCTGAGCCTGATCCGAGGGCATCGCAGAAGGTGCAGCCTCCGTGGGAGATGGTTCCGTCACGGTTAGGACAGCCTGCATGGGCATCCAGAGAAATTTTTTGTACTTTTGCATGGTGCTGTAATTTGAGCCATGCGTCAAAGGAAAAGTAAAGATAATGCAATTTCATAGAAAAATTGTATCTATTTGTGTTAATTTAGCAAGAATTAATTTTTATAACAAGTTTTTATCCTTTGTTTTTCTTGACTGTCTAGCTGAAATGCTGTATAAATGAATTACACATTGCATGAAACGCCCCACATTTTTTTGAATGTTGGGTGTTTTTTATTTTCACTTTTGAGGTCTTATCATGAGTAATACACCTATTTCTATACAAGGCTATAAAAAACTGGAACAAGAGCTTGACCGCTTGAAAAAAGAACGTCCTGTTGTTATCCAAGCCATTAAAGAAGCACGGGAAGAAGGTGATTTAAAAGAAAACGCAGGGTATGATGCCGCCCGTGAACGTCAGGGATTTTTGGAAGCCCGCATTAATTATATTGAATCAAAATTGCCTACGTTTAATGTCGTGGATTTAAATACGTTAAAAAGTGATAAGGTTATTTTTGGGGCAACTGTCAAAGTTGTTGATATTGATACAGATGAAGAAAAAGAATTTACCCTGTTAGGTCCTGATGAAGCAGATTTTTCTAAGGGCTCCATTTCTATCAGCTCCCCTGTGGGCAAGGCTCTGCTCGGTCATGAAGAAGGGGAAGAAATTACTATTGATATACCAAAAGGCCGTGTTACCTATGAAATTTTATCTATTGAGTTTCGCGGTGCATAAAAATTTTCCGCTCACAGCAAAAAGCCGGGTTAATCCCGGCTTTTTTAATGATAGTCCTTGACTTTATATTCAATAATTTCGCCATTCATGGCATTAATCAGATAGTTGTATTCAATATCGCCATGCAGGAATTTTAATTCATATCTGTTATAACCATGGGTCATTTCCTGAGAAATTTTTATGAAACGGGCTTCGTCTTGCCGGACTTTGGCATGGGAGAGGGCAATTTCTTTAATTTCTTTTATGGGTAAAATGGTGCTGTAGGGCTGATAGAGTGTGATAGAGGCAATATTTTTTTCATAGCTGTATTTCACGATTTTACCGTTTTCAGCATTAACAGCGTATTCATATTCAATATCATCTTTGAAAAATTCTATTTCATATTGTATGATATTGTTTTCAAATTCATGCTGAATTTTGAGAGAATGGATTTCATTTTCCGTAAGTTTGGCATGGGTCAAAGCAATTTCTTTTGCTTTTTCCAAAGAGATTTGCTCTCGCTCATCCGCATAGGCAAAGAAAGGCAAAATGAGCAGAAAAAAAAGAGTGATGAGAAAATTTTTCATAATATGATACGGTGAGACTTCTTTTGCTAAAGTAATTCTTCAAAAAGATAAATGAGCATGCAAAGCCCCATAAAACCGAGCATACTCCATTTTATGAAGGCAATATCCTGATATATTTTTTGAATTTGCTCTTCAACACTCATTTTTTGCGTATTCATGGTGTATGGTGTTTTCTTTGTACGTTCCTGCAATATATTTGATTCAATAAGAATTTCCTGTTCTTCCGGAGAATATTTTTGGAAATCTTCTTGCGAACAATGGATAGGAATGAGCGCTGTTTTACAGTTTGGACAAATTTTCTTGTCTTTAAAATTCAAATAAATTTCCTGTTTACAGGGTTCACAATAATAGGTTTGTTTATTCAGTTTAAACATAGTATTCCTTTTTAGTCTGTATCATGCTGCACGTGTCTCAAGCCGCTGCGGGATAGTTTCCCGCAGCGGCTGACAGGGAATATTAATCAATATCCATTTCAAGAATGCTGCCTGTTAATGCGTCAATTTCATATTCATATTCTGTAAATCCTTTCCAGAATTTAATATCATAAATTTCTCTTCCATCGTCTACTTTTGGTTTGCAGCTTAAAAATTTGATTTGGTCATTGGTCAAATTTGCATGGCTGAGTGCGATATTGGTTGCCTGCTGGCTGCTGATACGGGCGCCTTGCATTTGTCCGTTGTTAATGGGGGTATTGTGATGATATTTCATTTCTTGTTTTTGTTTTATAATAGCGCCGGTATCGGCATTAATGGTATAGTCGTATTCTGTTCCGTTTTTCCAAAATTCAATTTCATATTCATAAATACCATGATCAAAATCTCTTTCCACTTTGATCATATTTACTTCACCCTGATGAACTCCGGCGTGATTTAACGCAATTTCTTTTGCATGTTCAGCGCTGATTTCTGCAAGTGCAGCGGATGTTCCCATAAAAAGCAAAGCAGCAGCAAGTGTGAATGATGTAAAAATTGTTGATTTTTTCATTGTTTTCTCCTTCGTTTTTTAGTATAAACAGATTTTTTGCAAAACAGTTTGTTTCGGACAATTCATTGTCCATGGATACACAATAGCGAAGAAAGATTAAAAAAAAATTAAAAAATAAAAATT
>CAJTMS010000002.1:19445-81354 GCA_910577155.1 uncultured Mailhella sp. | reverse complement strand
AAGAGAGATTCGAACTCCCGGAGGACGCAAATCCTCAACGGTTTTCAAGACCGCCTATATAAAAATTAACCTCTTATATCTAACGATTAACTTTTATCCTTTTTATCCGATACTCCACTTTTAAACTTCTTTAAAAATGGAGGACATTATGTTTAAAATCGATGATGCCTGGAATTTTTATAAAGACACCAAGGAAATAAAAAAAGATAGTTTAAGAAAAGAAATAAATAGATATAATAAACATGTCTATCCTTATTGGAAAGATATACCTCTTGAAACAATAAAATCAAAAGATATACTCATGTATAAAAAATATCTAGCAACACAAAATCTTAGTCCACAATCTATCAAGCTTTGTTTATCGTTATTACGAAGAATTATCAATCGCTCAATTAAACTAGAAATGTGTTCTTTTAAACTCCCGTATTTCGAAATGCCAAAAGTTGACAATAATCGTGTCAGATTTTTAAACCAAGATGAAGCTCATCAACTTTTATTTCAACTAAAAATAAAAAGTGAACTGTGGCACGACATAACTCTTTTTGCACTAAATACAGGTTTACGCGCAAGTGAAATCTTTTCTATACGACCATCTTCTGTTAATATTTTACAAAAAACAGTTACTGTCTTCGATACAAAAAACTCATACTCACGAACTATCCCATTAAATGAGATAGCTCTAGATATTGCGCATAAATATCTTTCATTGAACTATATTTATTTATTTTCAAATCGTAAAATAACAACTGTTTCAAGTGTATTTAGAAATGCTGTAAAAAATTCAAAATTGAATATCAACATTTCTGATAATCGAGAAAAAATTGTTTTTCACTCTTTGAGGCATACGTTTGCCTCTTGGCTGGTTCAAAATGGTATTGACATATTTATTGTAGGAAATCTGCTTGGTCACCGAAGTCTACAAATGACTATGCGCTATGCCCATCTTGCACCAGAACAAGGACGTAATGCCGTCAACGTTTTAACTCGTATCATAAAGTAAAATAAAATGTCAAGCAGTTAGATTTTAATAGAAGCAGTTTTTATTTTGGAGTTTATTAGAATTTATAAGATTATATGTCATAATTTCACATAGTTGTTAGTTTTTATTAGATTTATGTATATTCTATGTTATTTTGTTTCTATTTGTTAGATTTTAGTAGAAGTTACAAAAAATCTTGCAAAAATCCTACATTTTGTCATATAATCTCCAAAAACGTAAAGACAGGACAGGTAAAGTAGTACCCTAAAGGGCTACACTTTACGTCCTGCCATTGCATGGAGCTTAAGCTTATTCGCCTGCGGCTCAACGCAAAACAACTCAAAATTATTTTTAGGAGAAAAAAATGAGTAACACAAAAACAAAACTTAATGTTGTAATTAATCCAATTATTCCACAACTTACAGTATCAGAAAATGGTATTCCCATGGCAAGCTCTTTGGATATTGCCAAAGTTTTTGAGAAAGAACACAAGAATGTTTTACAGAGTATTGAAAATCTTTTTGAGGATATTCCTCAAGATTTCAACGAGCTCAATTTTCAGCTCGTTGAATACACAGACGCCAAAGGTGAAAAACGTCCTATGTACAATCTCACTCGTGACGCATTTACTTTGCTGGCAATGGGCTTCACAGGCAAAAAAGCCATGCGATTTAAAGTTCTTTATATTGAAACTTTTAATGCTATGGAAAAAGCATTGCTTGAACAATCAAAAAAACGAGGAAGAAAAAAACAAGAGCAAAAAGAAATCGTTGAAGAACCATTGCCGTTATCTTCTGTTTTTTCTGGTCCAATCCCATTAACACAAAGCGAAAAAGAAGGAATACAAGGCATTATAGATTTTATAGCGTTTCTTAATAACGCTTCTCCTGACAGCATTAAAGAATATCTCTTTAATACAATGGGTGTACCATCTTACGAAAAATTCTTTTATCAAGATATTCGCGACATATTGAATATTTTACAAGCAAGGAAATTTTCTATACGTCATCCTTTCCCAAGGCTTGATAATCCAAATCGTTTAGAATTAGCAGAAAAAGCCTTTTATGGTCTAATGAAGCTTTGGAGCATGACCTTAGGAGGAGCAGAAAAAGAAATAAAAAATTATATTTGTAACCGAGCAGGAGTACTATTTATTGATGATATTATAACAGAAGAAGATTATTTAAAGGGTATTTTCATAATTTATCATGGAATGATCTCAACACTTCCGAGTGAAGATGAGTAATATTATGAGAAAGAAATACAAAATAATAAAGTCTTATCTCTCTGAGGAAGAATATTCCCAAGTTGTTCATGCAAGCGAAACAACTGGCTTGACTATTTCCAAGTTTGTAAAAAATGTCTGTTTGGGAACTCCGCTTCCAAACAAGGACACAACAACCTTTCGTTTGGAGTTATTGAAAGTTGCAGCCGACATGGGTCGGCTTGGCGGTTTATTGAAAATGGCAATTTCCAACGGCATGGAAAAGCGAAAAGTCCAGCCATTGCTTGAAGAAATCCAACAACGCCAAAAAGAATTAAAACAAATAGCGAGTAAAATACAATGATTAGCAAGCATATCCATTGCAAAGCAGGCAATGATAATTATAAAAGGCTTGCTGACTATATAGCAGCAGCCAAGCATGCCAGGAAGCAGGAAAAATGCCTGCACTCATGGTGTGCCGGCTGCATTGACAATGAAGATTACGAATCTTCCATAACGGAAGTTGAGCTTACACAATCATTGAATACTCGCTCTGAAAAGGAAAAATCCTATCATTTGATTGTGAGTTTTCGTAAGGAAGACGAGGGCAAACTCACCAAAGAAGATTTTAAAAACATAGAACAGGAATTTGCCAAAGCTCTTGGTTTTGAAGAACATCAACGGCATTGTGCAGTGCATATCAATACTGACAATATTCATATGCATGTTGCCTACAATATGATTCATCCACAAAAACATACACGCCATGAACCTTACAGAGATTATAAAGTTCGCGACGAGGTCTGTCGCAAAATCGAAAAACAATACAATCTTGCCGTTGATAATGGAATTGATGAAAATGATTTGTCAGTGAAACTCAATGATACTTCCGCACGCGTTGAAGCCCAAACTGGCGAAGAAAGTTTTGAAAGATACTGCCATAATCAGCATGATGATATTATGGAACTGCTTGATAAAGCGAAGACCTGGCAAGACATCCACAAAACGTTTGCTTTGTTTGGACTGCATTTAAAACAATCAGGCAACGGTTTAGCAATCAAAAACTCCAAAGGAAAACAAGTTATTAAAGCAAGCAGTCTTGACCGAAAACTGTCACTTGCAAGTCTTTCAAAACAGTTTGGAAAATTTGAACAAGCCAAGGATATTGAAAATATCCTGCCCACAATCTGGTATAAAAAGAAACCTGCACAACAAAACCCTGAGATTAAGGAACTGTGGCAGGAATTTTTGAAACAAAACGGTCAGGAAAAAATCCAGGCAATCAAGGAAAAATATTACAAAGAAAAAGTCAAACTCATTACACTGGGAGTTAATCGTAAAACTAAAAGCGAGCTGATGAAGTTTACACGGAACAAAGAGCTTGCAGAAATAAACGAAGTCCGCTTGCAATTAAGCAGAAATCAAACAAAAAACTGGCTCAAGTTTTTACAGGAAAAAGCAAACAACGGTGATGAGCGGGCATTAAAAGTTTTGCAATCAAAACGTCCTAAAATCAATCCGCACAAAGACGAATTATGGACTGCGTTTATCAAAGACCAGCAGCAGGCAATGCACCTGGCACGGCTTGACATGAAAGGCAAAGTCTTTACTCCGGAACAAAGAAACGAGGAATTGCAGACGATTGCAAATGATTATGCAATAACTGAGCAGAATTTTATGCGTTATCTTAAGACCGAAGCTGACAATGGCAACAATAAAGCCATATCATTGCTAAAATCAGAAGAAAAGCAGGAAGTACCGCAAATTGAAACTGCCAGGGAACGATTATGGCAAGCCTTTGAGAAAGACCAGGCTATCGCTTTCAAACTTGCAAAAGAAGACTTGAAAGGAAAAATCTTACCTGCTGCACAGTTCATCGAGGAAGTCCAAGACCTCAAAAATAATTATGAAGTGAACCAGGAAAACTTCATCCGTTATTTGCGTTCTGAACTCAAAAACGGCAGCAAGGAAGTTTCCTCAATTTTGCGGTTTGAACAGCAGGACTATAAGGATAAGCGCCTGACTTCCAAGTACCAGCAGTCGCTTATAAACCGAGATATTCAAATCAAAGCAAAACAAGACATTTTACAGTCGAACAATTCTCACCAAGTGAAGAAAAAACTGCTGGATATTCAAGTCATGGAGCAAATCCTCAAAAAGCCGGTTGACTATAAAATAAGCCGGACTGGAGCAATAATCTATAACACTCCACAAGGAAAAATCATAGACGAAGGCAAACGTATTGTCTTTGCTGACAGTGCAAAAGACCTGGCTGCTGAATATTTTTCTGTCAAAAGTGGCTTGCGGAATATCACAATCACACAAGATAACTGTATCAATAAAAACATTATCAATACCAAGTCAGCACAATATATAAGGAAAACCCAAGGTCTTACACGATAAAAAAAGCAGGTTATAAAACCTGCTTTTTTTACTTATTTTTTTGCTACAAATAATTACTTATTATTTTCTTCATGAGGAATTTTATAAAAAACAAGATAAACAGTTAAAACTAGCGTAGCTAACGCAATTCCCAAAAGAATATACCAATAATTCATTGTTTCCTCCTATTCAAACTTGTTAAAAATACTATAAAGACAAATATAAATCCAATTGTTATCCCTAAATTAGCTTTTTCAAACACCCCTAATAAAAAACATCCTACAGAAAAATTTATAGCAAAGTTTCTTATTGAATCTAATAAAATTAAACTGTTTATTTTCATATATTCCTCTATGGATATTTATAAATATTTTCAAAAAAAATAGCAACCTATTATTTTATAGATTTTAAGAGCTTATATATAGAATAAACAGACACGTCAAATTTTTGGGCAATGAAACTTGGAGTGCAGCCGTCTTTATGCATTTCAATGATGAGCTTTTTATCTTCATCAGAGATTTTTTTCGGTCTGCCAAGGTATCTGCCCTGGCGTTTGGCGTTTTTTATGCCCTCCAGCTGACGTTCTTTGATCAGCTTACGCTCGAACTGAGCGAACGCCCCAAGAACTTGCAGCATAAGTTCCTGCATAGGGGAACTGCCTTTGGAAAAAGTCAAATTTTCCGTATAAAAACGCACTTCCACCCCCTTATCAACCAAAGAACTGACAATGCTTTGCAGTTCTATGAGATTTCTTGCCAACCTGTCTATGGAGTGAACATAAAAAATATCCCCTTCCCGCAAATAGTTCAGACATTCGGCTAGTATTGGTCTGTTCGGAGCAGCAGAACTGATTTTTTCCTCAAATACCTTGTCAAGGACAACCTTATCAAGCTGCCTTCCTGTTTCCTGATCCGCTGTGCTTACTCTAATATAACCAATACTAGCCATTTATAACTCCTTATCTGGTTAATCCTTTGTTTTGGCTTATAAAAACCTGTTCTTTCGCCTTGTTTGCCCTATGTTCTTCCACAGTCAAAGGCTTAAACTTAGACACATAATCCTTGTCATTGCTCATATAATTGAGTTCCCGAAGCACGGCATTATGATTATGCCTGGCAACTTCAAGCTCGTCCATTTGTTCAAATTTTGCATTCCGCAAAGATTGCCGGGCAACGGCAAGCTCTTTCTTTTCATTATCAAAAATGGCTTTTTCCGTTTGAAATTCCTCATCAAGTCCTTTTTCGAGGAAATTATCCAAACGGGTAAAAAAGCCAGATAATGAGAAATTATCTTTTTCCGTGTATGCCAAATTCTTTGGACTGTATTCACCGCCATCGGGCATGGAAAGGACAAATTTAAAACCTTTTTCGCCATTGCAAGGGGCATTTTGCATTTTTACTTCAAAGCCCCTGTAAACTCCAATTGTTGGCTTTGAAGTAAATAAAGCTTGTGTTTCCTGAACTCCTGCTTTAATCGCTGCTGCCAGGACTGAGGAATTTTCCCCTGTCACACGCTGCCCATTGACCATTATTTCAGGCTGTTCAATTTTGTTTTTATCACGCAGTACACAAGCTTTATCATGCTTTTCCTGAATAAGTGCAATTCTTTCATCAGCCTTTTTAAGATAGCTTATTCTTTTTTCAAAGCTATGCTGATTTTTCAAAAACTGATTATACAATGCTTCAAGCTTTTTGACTTCAGCCTTATAACCTACTTCCAGAAGAATAAGCGGATTGCCTGATGCAGCTGCTTTCATTTCTGCAGCATTGGCAGCTTCTGACTGCACATCTTCAATGCTTCGCTGTAAAATGTCGCCTTTTCTAAACTGTTCAATAGCCGCAGATTTATATTCTATTGTCTGCCACATTCTTGCGTCATACGTCTGCTTGGTCGCATAGTTATAAATCTGAATTTTGAAATTATCAGGGTCTTTTTCATATAATTCATTTCCCTGCCGTATAATACGTCCGTTGCGCTGTTCCAAGTCGCTGGGACGCCAGGGCGCGTCCAAATGGTGCGCTGCAACTAAACGCTTCTGCACATTCATACCGCTGCCCATCATACGGGTTGAACCAAGCAGAACCCGTACTCTTCCGTCACTGACATCATGAAAGAGCTTTTCCTTTTTGAGTTCCGTTTTAGCGTCATGAATAAAAGCAATTTCCTTTTCAGGAATACCTTTTGCAATAAGTTTTTTCTTCAAATCATCATACACGGAAAAATTACTATTAAGTGACAGTAATTCATCCATATCAAAAATATCTTCGTCATCTTGTTCTTGCTCTTTGTCCTTGTCCTCCTGTTCTGCTTCGTCAGCTTTGATTTTAGATTTTTTCAAATCCTGTTTAGTAAAACCTTTTGGAGTGGACAAATCACAAAAAACAAGCTGCGTTCCTTTATCCTCCATAGTATCCTGCCAAATTTTATAAATTTTATCGGCACATACATTCACTTTTGAATTTTCAAAATCAGGGGCATGAGGGTCAATCAATCTGTAATCAAGCCCCGCTTTGCGCGCGTCATTAGTTATTTTTAACGGGTTATCTATTCGTGTGTCCCTGGGCAAATTTTCCATACGATGAATAATATCATTCATATATTCCGCCTGCACGGGGCTTCTTTCAACAACAATGTTAATAGGCTGATTATCAAGCAAAGGCGGAGTTATTGACCTTTCATGATTCTTTTTTTGCTGCTCATTGATGTCGTTCCTGGTAACAACATCAGCAAATGTTCTGTACATGGAAAGAAGTTCCGGAACGTTGTCAAAGTTTGCAAACCGTGATTTTAAGGCATAATTCACGCCTGTTGCGTCAAGCTCCCAGTTGGAAGTTATCCGCCCGAATATGGACGCCCAGGCGTCAAAATGAATAATGCCTTTTTCTTCCAGCACGTCCGTCTGCATATATTTCTGCATGGTATATACTTCCGATATACTATTGCTGATTGGCGTTCCCGTCAGAAAATAAACGCCTTTACCGTTATTTTGGTCTTGGATATAACGGCATTTTATATATAAATCCATGGCTTTTTTAGACCCTTCACGTGTTCCTAAACCGGAGACAGATAATGACGTTAAAAGTTTGAGATTTTTAAACTCATGGGCTTCATCAACAAAAAGCGCATCAACACCTAAATCGGAGAAGTCAACATTTTTGCTTTTATTGCCGTCTTCAAGGACTTTCTTTTGCTCTTCAATTATTTTTTCTTTTTGTTTTTCCAACTGCTTGACAGTTAATTTATTATCCTTTTTATCAATATGATTTAATGCGGTTTCCAGCTGGTCAATTTCATTTTGGTAAAATTTATCACGATATTCTTTTGGCATTTCAAGAAACTTAAATGAAGAATGAGGAATAATAACAGCGTCCCAGCTGCCTGTGGCAATTTTGCCAAATAAACGTTCCCTGTTTTCTTTGAGAAAATCTTTCTTTTCAGCAACTAAAATATTGGCGTCAGGATACAGTTTATAAAATTCATCCCGCCATTGATACACAAGATGATTGGGAACAGTAATCATAGGCTTTTTCATTAACCCAAGCCGTTTGCTTTCCATCATCGTGCCAATGGCTTCAAATGTTTTTCCTGCTCCAACTACATGATCAAAAAGGGCGGTTCCTTCCTGCATAGCCCGCCATATTGCATTTTTTTGATGTTCCCGAAGCGTTATGCCATAAGAGGCACCGACAAGCTCCACATGGCTGCCGTCATACTGCACCGGCACATGCGTATTGAATTTTTCATTATAGAGCTTCGCCAAACGGTTACGCCTGTCCTCATCATTCCAAATCCAGTTTTTAAACGCTTCCTGGATTTTTTCCGCCTTTTCCATTGCGGCGGCAGTTGCGTCTGTATCAACAATTCTGATTGGCTTGCCTTTGTCGTCCGTTTGGTCGGAATCTTTCATTACTTTTATATTGGTATTTTCAAGCAATGATTTGATTATTTTTGAAGCCGGATACTCTTCCGTGCCAAAAATATACTTATTCACAGAATTATTATAGAAGCCGATATTCACAGCCCATTTGCCAATTTCAGGAAGATAATGAAGTTCATTCTTGTTCCAGGGCATTTCGCCTATCACTTCATTGATAAATTGCTTCATATCTTCTTCGGGTATCCACGTTGACCCGAAATGGACGCTGATGTCAGCAGGCTCAATATCCTTGGGCATTGCTTTTTCTAACGCCTGTACATTCATTTGATACTGTGGATTGTCTGCTGCCGCTTTTTTAGCTATGGCAAGTTTTTTTCTCACATTGCCGGTCAAATACTTGTCGGCAATTTCATACTTTTGTGTTTCGGGGTTTTCAAAAATAAATGTTCCTGTCAGTTCCTGCTTCACTTCCTCTTCTGATTTGCCGACAAGCGCCGCCATGTGTTCAAAATCTATAGCGCCGCGTTCACGCAAAGAAATAAGCAAAGCTTCTTTGGAAGTTCCAGCCGACTTTACCGGTTCAATGGCATAAAAACACCGTTTTGAAAAAATGCTTGCTTTTTTTGCGTTTGCCCGTCTTGGTTCAACACCTTCTTTTAATGCAGTCTTTTTGGAAACACCTTTATCATAATCAACTTCCAGGGCTTGGATAAGCGTCGCTTCGGGGTCTTCGGCAAAAATATTCCTGTTTTTGTCGGAGTTCAGTAAGCCGAATTTGTTTACAAAATGATTATAGCTGCCATTAAGCCTGGAACGGTATTTTTCAATTTCAGCTTCGTTATTTTCAGGGCTTTTTTCCAGTTCAAAAAGTGTCCGCAAATTGTCACGGATTTGAATTAATCCTGAAATACGCTGAAAATCCGTTGAATACCGCAAGGGAACTTCCTTGAGTATGAATTCCCCGGTTTCTCCCTGAGACTTTTTATAAATCCTGCCGTTTGTACTATCAATTAATGAATCAACTTTTAATTTTTTAAACCTGTCGGAATTGAGAATACGCTTTTCAAGTTCCGTATATTCCCTGGGAGCAGTCAATAAATTTTTATGGGTAATGGCATTGTCAAAAATATTCTTGGGCAGCGTCTGCAATGCGTTTTGCATTGCTGTATTCATATCAACGTCGTTATTGGGAACGCAGCTGAGTTCTTTGCCAAAACGGCTGCTTATGAATTCAAGGCTGCCGATAACCTGTTCAGGTTTGTCGATAAAATATTTATTGATTTTTTCAGAATGAAAAGATGACGGGATAGGTCTGCCCAAAAAAGTAACATTAACTTTTTGTTCAAACTCTTTTTCAGCGGTATTTACCCAATCGGCATAACCTTTTGTGACGTTGTTCTGTTTTTCCTGTTCTGTTTTCTTTTGAAAGAAAACGATATCGGTTGTCACTTCTGTTAATGCATTTTGTTTAAACGCCGTATTGGGCAAACGGATTGCCCCTAAAAAATGGGAATTTTCAGCAATAAATTCTCTGTGCCTGCTGTCCGCGCTGTCCAAAAAATAACGGCTGACAACAAATGCGCCAAGCCCGCCTTCTTTGACCAATTCCATTGACTTTGCAATGAAATAGTTATGCATGGAAAAATCCAGCTGCGGGAAATTCCTGTCATAGAGTTTTGTCTGCCCGAAAGGCGGATTACCTATGGTTATGTCAAAAAGAGGGCTTTTAAATAATGTTTCTTGATATGGAGTTATAAATTTCTTTTCTTGAGGATATAAATATCCTAAAATATCAGCAGAAACAGTATCCTGTTCTATTGTTGTAAAGTTTGCATTAAAATCCTGAGGCTTAAAACCTATAAAATTACCTATCCCTGCTGCCGGCTCTAAAATCCTGACTGTATCTTTGACGCCGAATTGTTTTAATCCTTGATACATGGTATCAATAATGTTTTTTGGCGTAAAATGTGCGTCCTGAGTGGAACGGCGGGCGTTCTTATAATCTTCTTCAGACAATAATGCTTTGAGTTCTTTATATTCCTTTTGCCAGTCCTGATTTTGCTCGTCAAAAACCTGAGGAAGTCCGCCCCAGCCGACATATTTAACGAGAAGCGTCTGTTCTTCCTTGGTTGCAGCTACCGCTTTTTCTTTTCTTAAATGATAAAGAACTTTTAAAGCATTAATATTGTCCCGGTACTTTTGCTTTGGAGTTCCAACTCCTATGTTATCACTTTCAGTGATAACATAGTTTGTTAAAGTTCTGTTTTTATCCCCATCATTTCCAATGCTTCCCAGTGGTTCAGTCCGCTGTCTATCAACTCCCAATACCTGCTCGTTTCCATCGCTTCGGTTTCCTGTTCCACTTGCCCTGCGAACCTGTTGAGCAATTCTCCGCCGTTCCCTATTTTCTCTAGTTCTTTCAATTTCTCCGGACTGTTCAGCGCCCACCTGTCCAGAATTTTCAGGGCTGTTGTTGATGAAAAGTTTGGCATCATCCAATCCAGCCAGTTGAATATTTCCCTGTCCATTACTTTCATTGCTATTTGTCCGGCTGCCATTTGTCTGTCTAACATGTTCATTCTCCTTATTGGTTACAGGTTGGTCACTTCCAAGCATACGCCTTGTGTATGCCTCTTCCTTTTCACATTCCTGCCTTAGTTCTTCGATACACTCAGGTATCAATTCCAGAAGGCTGAATTGCCTTTGTGCAGATTTTTTCTTTGCCATACAAAATCCTTAATTTGAAGTTATAGGAAAAATGGAAAAAGGTCAATAACCTTTTTACAAAATGTTATTTTTATTTTTTACAGACCTTTTTCCACAAGTAAATTCGTGCAAATATTTTTTTGTAAAAAGGTATACCTTTTTACAAAAAAACAGGTTGCTTAATGATGGGGGAAAATACGATATGGTGAATTGAAAATTGTCTTATTAAACAAATAAGCGCTGCTCCAATAAAAATTGAGCAGGAGAAAATTGAGCAATGCTCTTTCAATTATTGATTAAAAGACAAAATAATGTTTTTACAAAATAAGAATAGGTAAAAACTGCAAAAAAAATAAGCAGAAAATTAACGATAACTGAGTATATTAAATTGTAAAAATTATGACAAGGAAATTTTATCTATTGCTTTTTGGGCTAAAACTACTTATAATTTATCACTAGAGGAATAAATGAAAACAATACTTTCAAAATTAGCAGATTGTTTTTTTAACGTTTCTGCTGGGTGTATTTTAATCAGTCTTTTCGAAAATAAAGAAAATAGCATTTACCTAAGTGGTATTTCCTTATTTTTCGCAGTATTACTTGCTTGGATTGTAAATATGTTAAACAAAAAGGAGAAGTAAATGCAATATATTATTGTTGGTTCATTCATTGTAATAGTTGGAACTATTGCTGTATTTTTTGGATTGCGAGAACTCAAAAAAAAATAGTTTTGTTTATTAAAAAATAAAATATAATAAAAATAATAAGTTAAGCCCCAATTTTGGGGCTTTTCTTTATTTTTAAAATTCACTCCCTTTTTACCATGTAAAATTCATTTAAAATTTGTACTTTCCATTCATCAGGCAATTTGGGCACATATCCCTGTTCTTCTGCAACAAGAAGCAGCTGTAAAACTGTTGACAGTCCCATTGAAAACTCATGATAATTGTCTTTTAACGCAAAGACAAGAGGCTCATCGCAGTTAGGGCATTGATTTTCTGTCGCTTTATTTTGATATGCTGCACGATTTTCAAGTATTTCTTGTTGTTCTGATTTCATAATCTACTCCTTATTATTCCGCCTTTATTATATATTTGACTACAACTGTTGGAGGCTGTACTGTATTTACATTATCTTTATATATTGGATTGTAGCGGTTAGCGTTAAATTCAAGTTGACCTCTTCTTGGCATTATAAAACTTGCTCCTACCGGAACATTATCGACATTATATGTTCTAAAAAGCCCATAATTACCTCCCAAATCCCCATAAAATGCACCTGCTACTCCTTTAAGATTAGGAATTCCTGCTTCAATTCTTTCTCCTACCGGGTTTATTCCTGTTCCCTGTAAAAATCTGTCACGATAATCGGGGGTATGAGGCATGAGAACATGTAAATCCGGATACAGTGTTTCATTTACAGCTTGCCCGTTACATTCAAGCCAGCCTTCGGGTATTATTTCTTTAGCCCAAGCTATAACCGTCCCGATAGGAACAGAATTATTTTTAGCTTGCACAAGTATTGGCTGCGGGTCAAAACTTGTTGCGTCAAATAATTTATCAAAAGCTTGAGCTTGCCCGATACATAAAAGGCAGCTAACCAAAATTGAATACATGAATTTCATAAAACACTCCTAAAATCTGCGTAATCATTACTCCAAAAGTAAAAAATGGAATTAAAGCCACTTTCTTTTTCTTAAACAGAAAACAAAACAAAAATCCCAAACAAAAACCAAAACATAAACTTAAATAGGTTTCGTTCACCCCTAAAAAAGCTCCTATCATTGCGCTTGTAAGCACATCGCCAAAACCAATTCCTTCAAATTTTTTTATTTTCAAAATAGCAAAATAAATCACACCAAGGACAATAAATCCAAAGCATAGACCGATAAAGGCATTATTGAAATTATTTGCAAAATAATTGCAAATAATCCCAATAACACAGCCGGTTATTGGTATAGCATTATAAATCATCTGTTCTTTATAATCCTGCCATGACAAAATAATTAAAAAGAACAGCAAAATAGCCAAAATCATTTATTTTCCTTTTAAATTTTTAACCACTTTGGCAGCATAGTATTTGCCGCGTGTAGGGTTGCGGTGAACCGGCGTATGATAGCTTGCCACAGCTTTCCAATTCAGCCCGTGCCGATTGATTTCATTTTTGAGGATAAATGCACCTATAATAATGTTGTTTTGCGGTTCAATGGCAGTTTCAAGAGAAATGCCGTATTTCCTCAGCCACCAAACATTTATCTGCATAATGCCAATATCAAAACTTTTCCGCTCATTATACGCCTTTCCGGCAATTCTAAGAGCTTCTTCCTTTGTCTTTGGAAAATATCCTTTTCCCTGTACATTGACCGCCCAGGGATTAAGGCTTGTTTCTGTCTTAGCAATAGCTATGAGCAGCTGCGGAGCAATGTTATAATGCTTTCCGGCACTAATAAAATCGTCAAGCATGGTTTTTGCACTTGCCACATTTGGAGTAAAAACCAATAATAAAAAAACTAAGGTGTTGAAATACTTTTTCCACATAATGTCACAACCGTCATCTTGTTGTAATCCGGAGCGGGATAAATCCATTCCTCTTTTTTATTCAAAACACGCAAATGAATTTGCCATTTTGTATCGTCCACATCAGTTGCCCAAGCTTGGACAGACGCTAAATGCACAGCTTCCTCGCCTGACGCTACAATACTTGGCGATACAAAAATATATGGCTGCGTATTTGTACCGCTTGGACAAATCGGCTTGTCAATATAATCTCCGTTACTTGCAATGGCGGCATCTTTCATCATAATACTGTTACCCGTATCGTTTACCGTTACAGCTTCGCCGTTCCTGCAAATATACAAGCCCTCGTCCTCATCATAAAAAAGCCTGTTTTCATTTTCCGTGTCATCACATAAAAACTCATCATAATTATGTGACACAAGCTTGATACTTCTCAAATCATTTATATCGTGGTCGGTCATATCCAAGTTTGTCTGCATGGCATTAAGTTCAGGTTCGCCCGGAACTGCCACACGGTATAAAAAATCAAGCCCAAGTTCAGAACTACCGAAGGTCGCCAGTGCAGCCAAATGCCCCGCGCCAGGACTTGGGATACCTGATTTATTTAAATCAAATTCCCACATGCCGTAACTTCCCATGATACTGTTTGTTGACTGATTGGGTAACTGTCCGCTCGGCACAAATCCTCCAGCTCCGCCTAAAAAAGTCGCCGCGCTGGGAATGATTGTATTGATAAAATTATTGTCATAATTTTTGCCATTGCTGTCGGTAAGCACTATTCCTTGCAGTTCCTTGTCCTTTGGCTGTCTGATATATATTTTATAATCCTGATACCAGACATTGCGTTCCACAAAACCGTCAGGCAGTAAATCATCATCTTTCAAATCCTTGATAGTGACAGTTTCGCCTTTTGTTGCCGTGCATTTTTGCAATAACTCCGCATGATGAAGTTTTATATATTCACCGGCTGCAAGATTGACCTGCTTCAAGTGATCCGCAGCGCTTCTTTTTTTGAGATAGGTCAACCCCTCATTTATCTGTGAAGCTATAGCCGGAAGCAAACTCAATAATATAAGTATGCCAAGCATTGCGCTGCCCAAGCCGTATGCATTGGATTTTCTCATTCTGTAATCTCCAAAATGCTGACTAAATCGCCCTCATCGATGAAGCCGGGCAATACAGTCGGCGGTGTTGCATAGTGCGGGTAAAAAAGACCGTTCTTTTTTGAACCCACACTATGGGAATACATGGTTTGTTTTTGTGCCTGCGCTGTTTCTTCCTTTGTGGCTTTGCCGTAAACATATAAGACATTGCCTTGAATTCGGGCTTTCCAGTTTTGATTGACAAATCCGCTTGGAAATTCAATATCCTTGTCCTCAATAACTCCTTGCTCAGGATTATGTTTAAAAACATAATCCATGACATTTTTACGGTAGACAAGGAAATTCAAAGCCGTTACTTCTGCCGAAGTATCCGTTTCTTCAAAATCTTTTGGCGAATAAATGGAAAGCAGCATAACAGCAAAAGCTAAAAACAAAAACATTTTCATAAAATTACCTTGCTTCGTATTTTAAGGTGTTTTTTCCTGCATTGCATAAATTAATAACATCTGACGTTGAAGAATCGTCAGATAACACAGAACTGTTGACAGACAGGCTTATCCAGTTATTGACCTGATTGCCTGCCAATTGGCTGCATTCCTCATCAGGGATATTGGTAATTTCGATAAAAAAACTGCTTTCATCATCAGCAGGGGAAAGTGTAATAGTTCCGCCCCAGGCATTAACAAGATTGGAGCCTTTTATAAGAGTTTTTGGAACAGCTCCGCCTTTTATGGCAATTTCATTGGTTAAGTCGCCATATCCGCTCGAACCTGTAAATAATGAAGATACACGGCTTGAAAGTTGTATGATTTCAGATTGAAACTGGAGCACGTTTCCGCTTGACTTAGTAAAATAAAAATACATTGTCCCTGCTATAATAATAAATACTCCAGCCAAAATACCAAGCATCAAATCGCTTATTCCCGCAATCAGAAAAGCGTTGCTTTTCTTAAATAAAACTTTCTTTACTAACAAATTTTTCATTATTAAATTCCTCCTAAAGACATTGATATTTCTTTATAGGCTAAAATAATACCTATAATTATTACAGTTATTAAAACCAAACACGCTGTTTGCACAATTTTAGCCTGCTCCATAAGTTTTTGTTCGCCCTGTTTTATCCAGTCCTCGGATATTTTATAGAGTTTGTCCTCAAACTCCGGAAGTTCCGCATAGGTTTTTAAATCGTTGATAAGTTCCTCGTCAGGAAAACCGGTATCAGCTAATAACAGTGCGTCACCGAATTTCTTTTTCCCGAAGTTTTCAAGAATTTTGTTTATTCTGTCTTTTAAGTATGGAGTAGAGATGTCAGAACTTGCCATATCATGCAGAATATCAACCTGCTGCTTGCCTGCTTTCATCATACTGGAAAACGTAAAAAGCCAGGTTGAGCCTACAATCATGCGATAGATTGAAAACGGCGGGAATTTATCAAGGAACGTTCTGTATTCTCCGGTATAGTTTGGGAAACTATAAAAAGTAAAAGCTACTCCGAAGACAAAGAATATTCCAAAAACCGCTCCGTAAACAGAACCTAAAAAACTTGAAACCGCATACAAAAGATAGCCAAAACCCTGCCATTCTGCCGGATTGGCAATCCCCTCAAAACCTGGGATTAATACAAATGCAGCCAAAAGCAATATTATGATAAGCAATGCAAATAAAAAACTTGGATAAGTAAGCGCAGATCTTATGGCTTTTCTAATGGTATCTTTTGCGTTTATAATACGTTCGGCAAGTTCAAAACCTTCATGGAGTTTTCCGCCGCTTTCGCAGCTCTCTATGAGCATGAGTTCATCGTAAGGAACATATTGTTTCAATGCCCCTGCCAGTCCTTGTCCCTTGTACTCTTCATAAATATCATTGAAAATTGCAGACAATACCGCATTTTTTTTGTATTGCTTTGCTAAATTTTGAAAAATGATAAGCAAAGGAACGCCATATTTTAATTGCATGGCAATCCTTGACCAAATCTTTTTACGCAGAGCGTTATTGAAAGCTAATCGGATTAAAAAACTTTTCATCGACTCACCTCATAATCAAGAGGTAAACCTAGGATGTCTTCCGTAATAAATGGATCAGCGTTACCGTTTTTTACATATTGCAATGCATGTTGTAGATGTGTTATTCCTCCTTGTTCTTTTATCCAATACTCTTTTGCTTTTTCAATTTTGTTTTGTCTAATCAAATTAAAAAAGGTAACGTCAGGTGCAATAATTTCAGCTGCTATTTTTTGCCCTTTAATTCCTGTAAATTTACAATGCTCACAGCCATCGCCCTTAACCCGTACTTCATCATCTTCAGTATGCAATGCACGGCTGATTTTTTTAGCCATTTTTTCATCATAAGTATCAATCACATCGTGCAGCCTTTTACTGCAATGAGGACAAAGCTGGGGGATAAGGCGTTGAAATTCTAAACCTGAAATAACATCATTATGACAAATATAATCAAGTGGATTAGACATCTCTTTTCTACCTAAAATTATTGCCATTCTTAAAAGAATACTGATAGCGTCACTTGCGTGAAATGTTGTCCATACAGGATGACCAGATACAGCAAATTCAATACCTGCTGATATATCGGGTGCGTAACGCATTTCGCCAATCAAAAGACAATCAGGGTTAGAACGCATTACCCCTGCAATAGTTTGTGCATATGCTTCTTCACGCTTGCTGCTGTCTTTTTCATTAACAGCAATTTGGTCTACACCCTCAAGATGGTATTCGGGAGGGTCTTCAACAGAAAAAAAAGCTTTCCCAGGATTTTCTTCTTGTAAACATTCAATAATATGTTTTAATGCTGTTGATTTACCATGTCCTGTTTTAGCTGCTAAAACTTTTATACCTGAATGCATTTTCAAATATTGAATAGTTTCGATCTGACTTTTCAAAAAACCGAGCTTTGTCAAACGATTTTCTAATGAACCAGTTGCTTTAATAATGTCATATAAAAGTCTTGCGTATAAACCAGAGCCAATACCTTCAGGGCTGTCTTTTTTTTCTGTCGGTTCGATGTGAATACGTGAAGAATGCATGCCTTTCGGCAAATAGGTATCATTAATGATACGCGCGTCCTGGCGTATGCGGTAACTGAAACTTGTATCTCCATTTCCGCACATGGTGCTGTATATGGTACGAATAAGTTCACGGCTTCTATAAGCGTCAATGATTTTAAAATCATTAAGCATACCGTCTATTCTAAAACGGATAAGCCCATAAGTTCCCATGTCTTTTATGTGAATATCGCTTGCTTGCTGATTAAAAGCTTCCTGCCAGACATTTATGGCAAAATTTTGTATCTCGTTGCTGATTTCAAAAGAAGACAAAGTATTATGGCTGAATTTATCGCTGAATATTGTAGGCTGAAAAAATTCAAAACCCGACACCACCTTTTGTGCCAATAAATCATTATAAACTTCCAAAACAACAGGTTCTGCTTTTATGGCAGAACTGATGCAAAGCTTGTTATCGGATATGGCAAGCCCGCTGCGCAAGCGCTCAGGAATGAGCTCAACAACATCAAAAGCCTTTGTTTTATTAAAAAACATAATCACAACTCCAATGTCTTATTGCCAAGCAAAACGCGGTCGCGGAAAACCTGCACTTTTAGTCCGTTCCAAACTTGCCCGTTGGTTACGGTATCCACTTTGCCCTTGTATTTGATTTTTGCTTTCAATGTATTGTTGTTACTGTAAATAGCAATGACTTTGGAACTTCTGCTGTCACTGCTGCCGTCAGTAACGGCAGTATCTTTTTCATCAGCACTTTGTCCAGGCACTTCTAATTTTTCCATAAGCTGCTTTGCCGTCAGTTCGCTTGGAGTTTGAATAACAGGCGTCAGCAGCTGGTTGAGTTTTTGGCTTTGTTCCTGGATTTGCACCTGCAAGTTCAAGTCTTCTAAAACACCGCGCTGGGCAGTGATAGAGCCAAGTGTTGGGATTTCATTTGCAGACACATTTGCTGCAAATAATCCCATACATAATATTATGAATAGAAATTTATTGAACATATAAATCTCCTTTAACAGACCATTGTCCATTATTATACTCAATCGCCTGAACGGAAAGACTAGGAATTGAATTTAATGCCTGGAATAATGAATCACTTAAAATTAAACTCGAAGGGACGGACTTCCACTCATATTTTGCCTTTAAAAAAGGCGCCTGAATGGAAAATTTTAATTCCTTGAATTCCTTGACGTCCTTTTTATCAAAAGTAAGCGTCAAGTTCGCTCCCATGTTCTGCGTCAGCTGGTACATAAGCTTTGTGGCTTCTTCCTGATGAAGGAGCTGAGAATGCGAAACACCGCTTTGCACAAGTTTTATTTCCGCTATTTCATGCTTGGCGGTCACTTCCTGCGGCTTTGTCAGTTCGCCGTTAAAAGGCAGATTGATAAAACTTGCCTGCTTCTCGTGCTTCCAATAGGAAGTTATTTCCTTTGGAGTGCATACCCCTTTTTCCAATGCCCAGCCAAATTCATTGACCGGCAATGAAAACAGAACGGGCTTGCAGACATTGTACACGTCCAATGGGTAGTTGTTCTTTTTCCAGTTCATTGGAAAATACTTTTGACTATTCTGCCGAATATCCGCAATTTTATTTTCCATGGACTGTTTTGAAAACAAGGCTGCTTCCTGTAACTGTTTCAGGCTCCGAATATCCAGATAACGCATTACTCCAAAGAAAAAACCAATAAAAACCAAGCTGGTAAGAATTATCGTCTTTATTTGCTTTGTTTGCTTTTTGCTTCGGTACAACGGGTGGATTTTGCTGTTATTAAAAAACTTTTTTGTTTTTAATTGCTTTGACAGAAAATCCAAGCTTTCCTCAGCCGTATCAAAAAATATCGGTTCTATGCCTTTTGCGGAAAAGCTTTTAATGGTTTCGATGGTTTTTTGCAGTTCTTCCTGCGAATGGCAGACAAAATCACCAAGTCCAAGGATATTTTCCTTGTCTTTCGCAAAAAGCCAGTAAATCTCCTTGTTTTCTATTGTGTCAATAAGTTTGAATACGCCGAAAAAAGGCTCATCAAAATCCATTGCAGTGGCTAAACATGACGCTTTTAAAAACTGCTCGTTTTTATCTGTCAGTGCAGTACCAAACTGCTGTTTGCCATTTAACGTGATGACATCAAAATATTCCGTACAGCTTTGCGGTATCTGCTTTTTTGAGCTGATGCTGTGCCATGAAAAACCGACCGCATAGAGTTTTTTATTGATAAGGACAAGTCTGTTCATATATCCGCCCCCTCAAGCGAAACGGTTATAATCAGGATTGACTTGCTGTCATTGGAGGACTTTCCGCCAAATAAAAATCCGCCTTTTGTGCTGTTGGATTTTGTTTCCTGCGCATAGCCCGCAAGCACAAGCGTCTGACCCATTTTCATACGCAAACGCTGTGAAAATGAGCGGTTGCTTGTTTGCGGCAAATCAACGGTTATGTCGTTTGTGGAAAACCGCTGCATTTCATCAAGACTGGATAAATGCACGTTGTATTGGAGTATGACTTCCCGCCGTTCCAAAATATGCGGCGTAACCGTCATACTGAAACCGGTCGTCACTTCGCCCGGAATAATATCCGTTGTCTGTCCATAATCCGTGGTTTCGGTTGACATGCTGGCTAGATATGAGTTCTTGGAAACCGCAAGTGCCGGCAGCGGTTGATTGCTCATCACAATACCGCTTGCGCTTGTTACCTGGCTGGCATTCCCAAATTCACGCAAAGCGCTTAGTGTAGCGTTGCTGCCTTTGAGCTTTCCGGAAACAATGCTTGCGGTAATGTTATTGCTTAAGTTGGAAACATTGCCTGCAATAACGCTTAAATCCGCATTTTCAAAAAGAGCATTGAGATTGAAACCTGCTTCGCTGTCATCATTTAATTCCAGGGAATACACTTGCACGTTAATTGCAACCTGCCGTGACATCTTTTTGTTGATTTCATCAACATAGCTGTCCACAAGCTTAATTTTGTCGGCGCTGTCACGGACAGTAATTGTTCCTGCTCCCTGGTTGGCAGTAACCGTGCCTGTTGAAGATAATAACCCTTTTACTTCTTCAACAATTTCTTTATAGGTATCATATTGATAGCTGTTCTTGATTGTCTGGGCAGTATCGGCGGAACTGTCGCCTGTTGATACGCTTTGTCCCAAACCGCTGCCTGAATTTTCATTGCTCTTGTTTTTATTGGTAAGCGTATTTTGATAGCTGTTTGTTCCCGGTATTGCCATAATCGTGTATGTCTTGCTTATTACCTTTGAAAAGGTCACCATATTATCGGCAAACGTCCAGCCATAGCCTGTAGTTGTTGAAATACTGTCAAGCAAGCCTTTTAGCGTACCGTCATAAAAAATATGGTACTTTTGCGTATCAAAACCATCCACCTGAAAACTCATCTGCGGAAACAGCATCTCTATGCTTTGGGCAATTTCTGAAATTGTCCCGCGCTGAGAAAGAAGTGCCTTTTTATCAAAAAGCGGACTTCTTATGTCAAGTTCCCGAACAGTGGATCCTAAATAGGGCTTATCAAAAACCTGTACGGTTTTTGACTTGGCAATGTCTTCATATTCCTTTACTTGCTTATCCATGGTATGGAGCGGAACGGAACAAGCAGACAAACAAAGCATAAATATTAACATAAAAATATTTTTCATATTATTCACCTATTATTTCAACGACCTTGTTCTGTTTATAAATGCTCACGCGAAGTCCGTTATTTTTACGGGGCAGAGAGTTGAAAATTTGCTCTACAACTTTGATAAAATCACCTGAGAACGTTGCGTCAGCATTCAAATCAAGGTCATAATTGGCTTGCCAAATTAGCTTCCAGCTTTCACCCCTTGCCCATTCGTCAAGCTGGTTCATAAGGGATCCCGGACGAAGTATCCATACTTTTGTTTGCGGCACGCTTGGCAATAACGGTGTTGGGTTTGCGCTTAGCTCCGATAGGGCGGTTTGAGCAGGCGCTTGTCGGTTTAATTGCGGAGCAGGCTTTACATGTTCCTGTGCTTGCCGATTTTCCTCAATATCTTCAACCTTTGTTGCAGGAGCAAACACTGTAGATGCAGTATCGGCAGCAGGAGCGGCAAAAGGACCTTGCTCGCCTAAATTTCTTACCACTCCAACATGTTTGCCGTCAGAAAGTTCCAAGCGCAAATATGCTCTTTTCTTATCTATAAAATCAAACGTATAACTCAAAGCTGTGCCATCGGTTTTGTCGTTTAACGTAAAACCGCTGCGGACCAAATAGGTACTGAGATTATTGATAAGCTTGTCATTTTTAGCAGGAAGTAAAATTAAATTTACTTCTTGGGGCTTTTCATAAGCTTTTGCCAGCGTTTGACTTGCTTCAAAGGCAAAATATTCGGCGTCATGCGGATATTTGCCGGAAACATTGTCAAAACTGAACTCATGGGCGATGCCCAAAGTGGGCATCGCTATGAGCATTATTAAGAGGAGTAATAATGCTTTTTTCATCATATTATTTTCTCTTAGCTTTTATGGTTGATTTTTTGCTTGTTGGAGCGTTTTCAAAGTTCGGCGTGCCGTCGTCCTTTGCCCAATATTTTGCCGTGCATTTCGGATACCCGCTGCATGCAAACCAAATTCCGCCTTTGGCAGTCGGACGGGCAACAAGCATTTTTCCGCATTTTGGACAAGTAAATTCAGTCGGACGACCTGTATTTTCCTCATGTTCGACCGGTACTCCGTCTTTGTTGGCATAATTCATGCCGCAATCTTTATTGGAACACGCAAAGAAATCATAAGGTTTTCCGTCTTTCTGGCTTGTTCCGGTTCTGTGTACGAGTTTTGCACCGCATTTCAGACAAGTATGTTCCGTCACTTCAAAACTGCGTTCCACGGGCTTGCCGTCCACATTATTAAACGTGGCTTCACAGCTTTCATTTTCGCATACAAAAAAGTCATAAGGCTTTTTCGTGTCTTTATTTATACCTTTTAAATGTTTCAGCGGTGAACCGCACTTAGGGCAGGGGATTGCGGATTTTGCTTCATATTTTGCAACTTCTTCGGAAAGGGTAGTATGCACCTTTGCAACCAAGTCCAAATATGTGCTTTTATTTTCTGCAATGTTGTCCAGTTCTTCTTCCATATTTTTGGTATATTCCAAATTCAGGAACGAAAAACTGCCAAGCATTGCGTCAAAAAGCTTTTCACCAAGGGCAGTTGCAGAAAGTTTATGCTTGTCGTCTTCCTTGATGTATTCCCTGTCGAGAATATTGGACATAATGCTTGCATAGGTTGCAGGTCTGCCAATACCTTCTTTTTCAAGGTCACGAATAAGTGACGCTTGTGTATAACGGCTTGGAACTTTTGTCTTGTGTTCGGTTACTTCCAGTTTTTGAGCAGTAACTTGACTGCCGATTTTCAGCACCGGGATGTTGTTGCTTGGTTCTGGGTCTGTTTTTTCATCAGCTTGGTCTTCCACAAAAATAACTTTCCAGCCTTGGTCGGTAAGTGTGCTTCCTTTTGCATCAAAAAAGACTTCTTTTTCTTCAATTAACGCTTTAAGTTTTGCTTCTCTCACAGCAAATACAGCATCATTTAAAACGCAAGCCAATGCACGGTCACGAATGAGTTTGTACAGCTGGCGTTCTTTGTCGCCTGCTTCAATATCATACACAGTTATATCCGTGGGACGGATAGCTTCATGGGCTTCCTGGGAATTTTCCTTGCTTTTCCAGGTTCTTTTTTGGTCGGCAACGGGCAGATTTTCATTTAAAGCAAAGGATTTGATTTCCTCATATGCTTCGTCAGATAGATTAGGGCTGTCTGTACGCATATAGGTTATAAGCCCTGCTTCATACAAAGTTTGAGCTAATGCCATTGTTTCCTTGGGAGTAAACTTTAACGCATTGCTTGCAGCCTGCTGGAGGGTGGAAGTGGTAAAGGGCGCCGGAGGAGCAACTTTTTTATTGCTTTCTTCAAAAGCAACAACATCAAAAGTACGGATAGCAGTAATTTTTTCTGCAACAGTTTTGTCAAGGATATATTCTTGACCTGCTGCTAAAAAATTCTCCGTATCCCATTTTGCAGTCCAGCCGTCCTGTACGTTTTCCACATATTCAAACGTGGCTTTTACTCCATAATGCTGTATCGTTTTGAAAGAACGTATTGCACGCTCTCTTTCGACAACAAGCCGAACAGCAGGACTTTGTACACGCCCTGCACTTACTGTTTGACCAATGGCATTGGATAACGGCATGGAAGTGCCGTATCCGCAAAATCTGTCCAGCACTCTTCGCGCTTCCTGCGCTTTTACAAGTGCAATGTCGATTTCGCGTGCATTGCCAATTCCTGCCATTACTTCCTTTGGAGTAATGGACGTGTATGTTACACGTTTATAATTGGTCAATTTAAGTTCATCTGCCAAATGCCAGGCAATAGCTTCCCCCTCACGGTCAGGGTCAGTTGCAAGATATACTTCGTCAGCTTTTGCAGCAGCTTCTTTCAGTTTGGCAATAGTTTTTACGCCCCTTTCTGTAGCCACATAGTGAGGCTCAAAATCAGGAGCTTCAACTCCCATGCCATTGACGGGCAAGTCACGGATATGCCCGTAACTTGCCTGCACGTCCCAGCCATTACCAAGAATATGTTTCAGCTTTTCAATCTTTCCGGGCGATTCAACAATAAGTAATTTCATAACTGTATCCTTATCTTGCAAGTTGAGTTTTCTTGGTTTGTTGTTGTGTGACAGCTTGCGTCAATGCTTTCGCTTGGCTTACTTGACGTCTTACAGCTTCAAGTCCCTGTGATTTATGCAGGTCGTTAAAGTCAGTGAGTTTTTGTGCTTTTTCGTCATCTGTAAACTGAGGAACTGCAAGTTTGCCGTTTACTGCTTTGGCAGCGTTTTGAGCTGCTTCAAGCCCTACATTGTTGCCCTTATATTGGTCGTTATCCGCACAAATGGTGATTTCAACGCCTTTGTATTTTTCGGATAACGCTTTGGAAACACTTTCAATATTTCCTGCGTCAAACGCAACCGCAACCGGAAGTTTTGTTGCTTCGTGCAAGCTTGCGCCTGTGGCAAAGCCCTCACAAACAAGTAATTTTGAAAGGTCTTTGGCTTCTTCTGCGAGTAAAGCAAAATTACCTTTTTTCTCAATTCCGCTTAAAAACTTTTTTGTGCCGTCTTCTTCAATGAACTGTACGCCACGAATTTCATCATTGATATTACGGACGGGAATAACAAGCTGTTTGTAATTATTTTGCATTGCAATATAAGGCTTAATGCCTTTTTGCTGCAAATAAGCATGATTTTTATCCGCTTCAAAAGAATTGCTCAAAACTTTTTTGGCATTGTTGGCTGCAATGTCATAATCACGTTGTCTTTTTTCTGCTCGTTCCTGTAACTTTTGAGCTTGTTCCGCACGCTGTCTTACTTTTTCTTCCTCTGTTAATTGAGCTCCGGAAGAAATGAAGTTAGATTTTTCGCCGGTAACATAATTTTGTGCCCAACCGGCAGGAACGCCGTCAAGATATGCACAATACGCACCGTCTTTGCCTTGTGGTCTGCCAATGACAGGTACCCTGTGGATTTGTCCGTCCATAATCGGCGCGTCCACATCAAGCCCACAGTCCCGCAAATGCTGTGCAAATTCAATTTCAGGAGCAACTGCTTCCTGTTTTGCAGGGACAACAGTGTTTTCATCAATGAGCCATTCCTTAAATTGATTGAGGTCAGTACCTTTTTCCACGTACCAAGATTTATTTTCAACGTCCCATTTTGCACCGAGCTTTTTAGCGTCATTCCTTTCATCATACGGAACAGCGATAAAAGTCTTCTCTTCGGCAAGATTTTGTTCGGCTTCTTGGTCAAGCTCCTGTTCCGTTGATTGAGCTTGCTCAACAGGCTTTTCATGGGATTGTTCTGCTTCTTGTTTTGCTTGTTCAAGCTGAGCAGCTCTTTCATTCAAATCAAGCTTGCCCCATTTTGCAAACGGTTCAAGGTCGGTGCCTTTTTCCACAAACCAAGCCTTTTGATATTTATCCCACTTAGCGCCGAGGGCTTTTGCTTCGTCCTTTTCTTCCTTCGGCACATCAAGATAATCACGGCTTGAAAGAATAATGTTTTTCCTTTCCTCTTTTGACAGGTTTTTCCATTCTTCTTGATCCATTTCTCTTTTTTCAAAATCAAGCTTGCCCCATTTTGCAAACGGTTCAAGGTCGGTGCCTTTTTCCACATACCAAGCCTTTTGATATTTATCCCACTTGGCGCCGAGGGCTTTTGCTTCGTCCTTTTCTTCTTTCGGCACATCAAGATAATCTCGGCTTGCAATGATAAGGTCTTTTTTTACTTCCTTTGGCAGCCAGTTGTTGAACGGCTGCAAGTCTGTTCCTTCAAGTACATACCATGTTCCCAGTTTAGCGGACCATTTAGCACCGAGTTTTTTGGCTTCTTCCTTGTCTTCATAGAGAACAGAAAGCTTAATTATTTCTATTGATTCTTTCTTAGGAGCTTCTTGCTGTGTTTGTTCGGCTTGCGGTGCCTGTTCCTGAGTTTGTTCAGCTTGCGGCGTTTGCTCCTGTACAGCTGTTTGTTCTTGGGCAACAGTTTGCTGCTGTTCCAGTTCCTGTGCTTTTTCCAAAGTCTTATCAAATTCCATTACAAACCCTTTCATTTTTTCTGCGTCCTTGGCAGCGTTTAAAATTTCAAAAGGATGTTCTTCAATAGTTTTTGCCCATTGGTCAGCAAACTGTTGTCCCTGCGGTTCAAATGGAATTCCAAGTTCTTTGCAAAGCATATAGGTTGCCATTTCTGTACGGAGTTTTTGACGAGCAAAAGCTTCCGTACCGAATGGCACGGTTTCATAATTCAAACGGTCTTCACCGTTTCCAGCCCAACGGCAAAGCTCATGAAGTGCAGCGGAACTGTAAGCAAGTTCGTCTTTATACGCTTCCTTTGGAGGCATATAAATGGTATCATCTTTGGAACGATAAAAGGCTTTGTCTTTTTGATTATTCACAATTTTTACTTGTGAGTTTTCAAAAATACTTTGCACCTTTGCCAGTGCTTCTTCCTTACTTGTTACTTTTACAGGCATTGCTTCAATACCTGTCAGCTGTTCGGCATTAAAAAGCTTTACCTTTTGAATTGTTGGACGTTCCAATTTTTCTTTGGTTTTATAGTCAACATAATGGTAAAATGCTATTTCCGTTGCTTTTTCGCCTTTTTTGACATGGCAGCCTTGTTCGGCTGCTTGTTCGTATGTAAGCCAGCGGTTATCTTTATACCCTTTGGAAGACAAAAGCATATTATTGGCAGCTTTATAACTTTTTCCCGTTACGGGGTTATAGGGCAAGTCTATATGTTCGTTTTCCTGAGGATTAAGCCATGAAACAGTGCCACGCTTAATTTGCTCTGCAACTTGCTTAGACAAGGTTTCATGGAACATTTCTTTTTTAGTCGGTTGTTGGCTCATATTATAACTCCTCACCGTTTAAAGCTGTTTCTTCAAATGCACCCATAAACTCGGCAAGATCCGGGTCAAGTTCAATCTGAAATCCGGCTTCTTCTTCTGCAAGTTGACGGAATACTGCATTTCCTGCTGCTTCCAGTTGTTGTTCACGTGTGACATTCATTGAGTTTTGCATAAATTTCTCCTAAAATTTTTTCATTTTTGTTACGGTTGATATTTCAACCAATCCAAAATAACGACTATCAAAGCTCCCCCAATGTGTCGCCATCGCCAATACCTTATTTTGAGGAATAATACAGGGTTTTAACAGGCAAACTGTATTATTTCCGTCTTTGTCTTTTTCTTTGATTTCACCCCATAAACACGCAATGTTTTTTCCTTTTGGAGTGACACAAATTTTATTTTCTATAATGTCAACTTTATCTCCGGGAAGTCCGCCGACAAACTTGAGCAATTTCTGATGAGAGCCGATATAGCGCTCTGCATGGACTTTTTCTGCTGTTTCTTCATCAAGTCTAAAACTTATAATATCTCCATAATTGAGCGTGCCTTGGTCCATTGTCTGGTAATAAAAGCCTTTTTCCATGCTGGCGGTTGTATTGAAGCCAACACTGTAGAATGTTGTCGATACTCCAAAAAGAACACAAACAAGAAAAGCAATACTGCCAATAAAAATACTAAGCGGCTTCTTCATCAGATTTTCCTTTATTATGCATGAAATCAGCAAAATTAACACCTTTTGCAAAATCTGTAGGCGTATAGCGTTCAAAATAAATGGAATCAGATTTTTCCGGAGCCAACATTTTTGATCTGGCACTAAATGTCGGGTCTTTGAAATATAAAATCTGCCTGCCGTATATCGGAGAACGTCCTGCTGTTAAAATCAGCATGTCCCCACCCTCAAGGACGTTGCCGTTGCTGTCTTTTCTAGCACCGGGCAAACGCATACACTCGTCAGGAGTAAGCAGCGGTCTGGCTGTTTCCTGAACATTGACAGAACGGCTTTTTCCGCCTTTGGAGTAAGAAAAACTGGTTTTCTTTTCAACAACAGTCGTCTTGCCTGTCATTTCTGACAGCATTTGAGCTGTTTCAAGTTTGTTAGGTGCATATGCAATTCTGATATGACAGTTTGCCATAAGGCTGTTTTCTTTGTCGTATGCGTCATTTAATTGCCCTAAATCCTGCACAATCAGGTACATTTTACCGCCGTATCCTGCGATATACGCAATGGCTTTTTCAATGACAGGCAGCTTGCCGATACTGGTAAATTCGTCAAACAATAAAAGCATTCTGTGTTTGTAGCCCTTGACGCTTTTACCGTCTTTAAATTCCATTTCACGGCAAACATAACGTATAATCATATCCACCATAAGACGGATAAGCGGCTTTACACGGTCAATTTCAGCAGGGGAAACAACTAGGTATAAATCAACCGGGCTGTCATGGTTCATTAAGTCATGCAGTCTAAAATCACTCTTTGCCGTATTCTTCGTGATAACAGGGTCGCGGAATAAAGATAAATTGACCAACGCTGATGAAACAACGCCTTTAACTTCCTGATCGCCTTTGTTTTCCATTTCCGTGGCAGAAGAAGAAATAAATCTGTGTATTTCTTTGCCGACTTCTTTATTGAAATCCGCAAATACATCATCGAGAAAAAGGGTATGATCCATTTTTCGCATTTCTTTGAATAACTCGTCCAAGCTTTTGGGCGTTCCGGTAAGAGGGCATTGTCCGGACAACATCAGCACCAAGTCTTGCAGTGTCGCTGTTCGTTCGTCCGGTGAGCTTGTTTTTATACAAACAAGACAGTGCAGCAATACCCCTGCTAAAAACGCATAACCTGCTTTATTCCAATAATCCGTCAATCCCTTGCCGTCAGGGTCAACAAGCATAAGTGCAATGTTTTGCACCTGCTTAATACAGCCGTAATCAGTTAAATCGATTTCTTCCAAAGGATTAAAAGTTGCTGTTACGTCTGTAATATCTGTCGGGTCAAATTTGATAACCTTATGCCCTAAACTTTGTCTATAACCTGCGGTTAAAGCCCAGTTTTCGCCTTTAATATCCAATACAATACTTGAGCCCTGCCACGCATAAAGGCTCGGCAAAATAAGCCCTACGCCTTTACCGCTTCGTGTAGGAGCAAAGGTTAAAATATGTTCGGGTCCATTATGCTTGAGATAAAGCAGGTTCTTCTTATCTTTATATCCGCCAATATAAACTCCGTCTTCCAAACCAAAATAGCCCATTTCCTCTATTTCTTTTTTTGTCGCCCAAGCAGCAGAGCCATGCAATTTTTTATTGCCTTTATTGTAATAAAATTGAAAATACAGTATCCCCGCAAATACGATTATATTAGGCAATACAAACCAAAAGTAAAAAATATCTAACGCCCTGTCCCCAATAGGGTAATTTTGTGCAGCATAATACCAGCCGGGAGCTTTCCAAAACGGATAAAAATTAACTCCAAATAAAGAAATTGGTTCTGTTTTGAAATAATAGCCAAGATATTGCGCAGCCATGTGTAAAGCGACAATTATTGACAATATAAAATATATGCTGAAAATCAGTCTAAAACTAACATTAAAAACTTTTTTCTTTTCTGATAATCCGTATTCTTCCATATTATTTCCATCCTTTATAACTTCCGCCGAAGACCAAGTCTTTGGTTAAAACGATGTTGAACTGATAGCCCGGTTCTATTTCCAGCGTTGGTTTGATATTGAGATGTTTTTGAAGAAGGGAAGTTGTGACTTGCCCTAATTGCTGGGCAAGAGCGGAATTAAGCTGTGAAGACAGGCTGTTTTCATTGTCAGTATTATTGTTTTCATCAACGGCATATGCTGTGCCTGCCGTAATCAGAGCCATCAAAATGCTTGAGCCGAAAATCCGAAAATAATGATTATCCACTTTTTGATTAAAACCACTGTTTCCTGCCATGTCCGTGCCGGGAATACTCGGTATTGTCATTGCTGAACCATCAGGAAAAATTATCCGGTTCCACGCAACAAGTACTCTTTGCTGTCCCATAATCACACGGCTGTCGTACACGCCAAAAAGCTTTGTTCCCTGCGGAATAAGCAAATAGCTGCCTGTTGCGCTGTCATAAATATTCTGCGTGACTTGGGCTATCATGTTTCCGGGAAGGTCTGAGTTAATTGCCGTAACCATAGCCGCAGGAATTACACTACCTGTTTTTATTTCATATTTTTGCCCGGCTGTTCTGATATTTTGGTTTATCCATTGATTATCCGGTTTTGAGCGTTCAAAAAACTGTTCCTTGTCAATATCGGCAGAAACGTCATAGTTTTGTCCTGCACTTATTGCCGCACTTGGAGGCATAGGACGTTCCGCCGCATATATCGGCGTGAATTCCTGTTGTTCCGGTTGTGCGGGCGCAGAACTGTTCTTACTGCCTGTGTATGCCGTCAAGTTCGCCTGCAAAGCAGCAAGATACGCCTGTTCCCGCATTTGAATATATTTTTTTGTTTTTTCATCAGGTTCCGGCATCCGTGAAATTTTTATTTCTGAAATAGGAATATCCTTGTCAGCTATAACTTGTGCTTCGACAGGCTTTTCCTCAATTTTTGGGGCAAGCAAACCGCCATCAGGACTTTCAGGAGCAAAAGATTTTATATCTTCAATTTGTATTGGAACTGGCTTTTCTTCTTGCTCTTTATTGGATTTTTTCCCAGCTGTTGAAATACCAAAAATTACCATTATAGCAGTAAAAATTCCAAGACCAATAACAGCATAAAAGATTTTTTTAGAGCCTAATACAGCATTAACTTTTGGGCGTATTTCCAAACTGTCAGGAGAGTTACTCATGTTCCACCCCTAAACGGCTGCGGGAAATGCTGTTTCCGCTTTTTGAATACATGGAAGAAAAATTGTTGCTGTCACCCAAGCGGATTTGCGTATAAAAGCCCTCTTCAAGGCTATCAATGGTATAGGAAAGTTCCATGCCTTTTTTGGAAATTTCAAAGCCTTTTTGACGCAAAGCATTTTCAAAAATCACGGAAAACGTATCAATCACCACATCGTCAACAACTTCTGCCTTTTCCTCTTTTGGAGTTATTAAATCAAAGCTTGTATGCCCCGGGGCATACTGCATGGCAATATAATTTGCCATGTCATCGGCAATAGCTTTTAAAATGCTTTTTTCTTCCGGTACAACTCCAAGATAAGAATTACCTAATTGATAGTTTTTTATTCCGGTACATGCAGAAACTAAACAAATTAGCACAATAAGAACTAAATTTTTCATTATTCAGCCCTCACAATGTTTATTTGTTCTTTGTTCTTTCCCACACCCAAGACAAGAATAATCTCATCAAAAACACCGTCAGCAACCATTGCTGTTCTGTTTACTCTGTAGTTAACAAGAACAGTCTGACCGCCCTTGGACACAAGCAAAATAGGCATTTCGCTTGTATAAGTGCGTTTTGGCAGCTTTATATAAGTTTTAGTTCCGTCATCATAGACGCGTTCGGGCTTCCAATCAGCATTGCCGCGTACTTCATAATTGAAATTGAGATTTTCAAGGCTGATAGTCTTTTCCACTTCCTCGGAAGAATAGGAATTGAAGTGTTCCTGCTTTGTTTTTTGCTCATTGGCTTGATTTTGGTATGCGAGCATTTCGTTTGCGTATACAAAACCGATATACGGTGTAAAACTGTCTTCTGTAGACACTAGCCGTAAGTGATAAACTCTGCGATTTGTAGCAACAATGGCATTCGTTTCAATATTGCTGTAGCTTGGCTTCACAAGGATATGTTCTCTATTGTTTGCATTAGCAACTACAACTTGCCAGCGTGCTGTATCGCCCACATTTATACTGTTAATACTTTCGCCTTGTTGAAGTTCCACATCACAAACCTGCATAGGAGTTGCAAGGACTGTGGGCATGCTTGCACCATGCACATAGGTTAATTTTCCGTTCCCTGCCATAAAGGGCATACTGGATTTTGTTATCCATTTTTTGGATAATTCCAGTGCCTTTTTTTCTTTTGGCTGTAGTGCCACAGGTGCCATATTTACAGAAAAATTAGGCACTTGTAATTGGTTGATTAAGTCCTGATCTGCTTCTGCTGCGTAGCCGTTTGCACAAAATTGGCTTGCAAAGATAGACAAAGATAATGCTGCAATTATCTTTTTCATAATATAACCTCTTGAAATTTATATTAAAATAATTTTGTTGCGTTTATGTATGAAATAAATATCCCCGTTGGATTATTTAAAATCATTTGCTCTGATGTTGGATTGTTCATTTGAATGGTTACCGTGGCTTCATAACGGACATTATCCAGAACTTTTCCTGCATGGTTTCTGATTATTTCCGTCCATTCAACCTTGTATGAGTCTTGGGAAATAGCCAAAGGTAATGATTTTAATTCCACAGAAACAAGATTTTCTTTGCCCCTTTCATAAGGGTTGTTTTTTTCGTACCATTCCTTGAAATATCCCTTTGCGCTTCCTGTCGTGAAATGGCTTAATCTTCCAATCATTTTCTTTTGGAGTAAAACATCAGCCGTAACTGTTCGCCAATCGCTGATAATCATGGAAACTACAGACGGAATGACATTTTGCAAATTTGTCCTCTTGCTTTCATCAATGGCTGATACAGCATTGGCTCTGCCCAGTTTGTCCACTTCAACTACGTATGGAATTATCTTGTTCTGTGTAGCCATATAACCGCACAATCCTATGCATATCATGGCAATAAGCCAACTGATAATGGCAAAAAATCTCCAGCCGTCCCTTGCTTTGATATAGTTGCCATAGCGTTCAAGCCATTCTTCACGACCATCAAGATAAGGGTTGTCAGAAGTTTTTTTAATACTTGCTTTTTCTTTGTCTTTACTGTTAAAAAATGCCATATTCTACCTCAATTATCCCCGCGCTTGACGGATTAAGTTAATATTGTTTTTTGCTTCCTGAGCTATTGTTGAATGGTTTATTTTTGCTTGCTGCCTGCTTGCATTGAAATTCCTGAACGTTTCTTTTGCCTGTCCGAACTTGCCTAAATTTTGCCATTTACTTGCGTCCGTCCATTTGTCGTCTGCACCTTTACCCATTAGACTTTCTTTAGCCAAATTTTTTGAAGAAACTACATTATCAATGCCTCTTGCAGCTCCGCCAATACCACCTTTAGCCATATTGTATGCAGTTCCGGCAACAGCGGCAGCAGCTGTTACTGTATTGGCAACAGTATTAAATGCCTGGAGCATTCCCCCTGCTGTACCGTTTGCATGGCTGACTAGGCTTGAAACTGTTTCTGGCAAGGTAAAGGTAACAGAAAGCAAAACCATGGAAACACCGATAAGTATTAAACAGGTTTCAATGTGATTATCATCATTAAATTGAAAGTTTTGGAATAACGTGAAACCAATACCACAGATAAGTGTTAGAGTGAAAATTTTAAAACCAACAGCAACGGCATACTCAATAGCATTGATAGCCTTACCCCTAAATAAATCACTTGCTCCCAAGGGAATAAGAATAACGCTTGCTGTTACTCCAATAAAAAGTTCACACTTTATGACTATAGTTCGGGCTGTAATCAAAGAAAAAATAATCATAATAATAAACGCACTGATATACATGACAATAACAATAGCTGTTTTTTCCCATGACATATCTTTAGCGGTATTATTTATTATCTTGGTTATTTCTAAACCAGCCAAAAACGGCTTATCAGGATTAAAATTAATGTTTCCAACTGCACTTACAGCAATATTATTCAATCCATTGACAACCATACGTGTCCAGTCCTGATAGTTTTCAATAATTAACAAAAAGACCATACCAAGCAAAAATACCCAAATAATTTGTCCTAAGTATTCCTGTGTATTCGTACTTTGAAGTGCAGCGTTTATACTTGTACGGCAAATTTGAAAAGTAATGACCATATAAAGTAAATCCGTGGCAACAACTTTGAATTTACTGTACCAACGACTACTTTCTTCATTGAATTTATTAACAATCTGCATTATACTTGTTTCATCAACGGCAAATGCTTCATTTGCTAAAATACAAGAACAAAGGAAAATTATTATGATGAAAAAAATTATGGTACTGCTTTTTGTTTGCATTTTTATGACCTCAATAACCGCTTGCACGGATAGTCCTGATAAAATTTATGGTATTTATAAGGATGTAAATGAAAAACGTGATATGTGGGGATATATTTATACACTCTCTGTTTCTGAAAAAGAGATAAAATTTACGGATTCTGCCATTAATTATCCCGTTAAAAAATATGTCAAAAAAGATGACAACTGGATTGCAGAAAACCCCAATGGACCAACCCGTTTTGCAGTTTTAAAATTTATTGATAAAAATACCTTTGAATATATAAGACATAGCGAAGGACAAGAAAAATTTATTGGCACATATGTAAAAATTACTGATGAAGAATTTAAAACCATACGAAATACTCCTAAAAAATGTGAACCTGTAAAAGAACTTCCTTTGTTTGGAAATTAAAACATAGGTAATTCCTGTAAAACAATATACTCATCCTTGAATGTTGTTACTTTATCTGCAATTTCTTCTGAAACTTGCCTTTGTTGCTCGTCACGCATTTGCGTGGCGAGATTGCTTTGAACGGTTGTTGCCACAAGTTCCCGCATTTGCTGCATTTCGGAATATTGTAGCTTTGCCAACTGGTTGGCAGCCTGCAGCATTCCGTTCCTGCCTTCGGCGTTATTGATAAGATCGTTTATATAATCCTCTGTTTTTCCGCGTTCCTCCAAGTCTTTTAACTGGCTTCCTGACAGTTTGAAGGTCGCCTCCGTTGCCTCGTCAATACGCTCCGCCATTTTATCAATGCTTGCCCGAATCGCCACATTTCTTTCTGTAAGCATTGAATTTGGGACATTGACAAGTTTTTGGATTTCATCTTTTGTTTTGTAGTATTCATCTTTCACCTTTTCCAAGCCTTCAATATCAGCCCGGATTGTGTTGATGGTGTTTGTGATTTGGGCAAAACGCGTCATCTCGTCAGAAATTTTGCTGATGATTTGTCTGGGAAGTGCGGCGGTATTGTGAACCATGTCTGTAATCATTTCCACATTTTGCTGGATATTTTTCAACTGATGGGCAGTTTGCTGTATGGCTTCGCCGTATTCCAAGTATAGAACTTTCAACTCTTCAATATTGGTGATACGCTCGAGCATTTGTGTCCAGTAATTAGAACAGTTGACACAATAAACCGCCCCGCCGGCATTCGCCTGACCCACTCCAAAAAGAAAAATCCCTAACGCCATTGCTAAAAATTTTTTGAACATAGCTAATTCCTTAATTTTATTTTACTTTTATTTATTTTTATGATATTTTGTTTATTATGTAGTAATATACTTTATTGTTTGAGGTTATTATGGATAAAAATGAATTTATAAATTTTATACAGATTAATAAGCCTGTCTGTACTAGCTATGACCCCTTTGCGATAGAAAAAAGACAATGCTATTTTTGTAAAAGAATGATGGAAAAAAAGCATTATACTTTTGTTTATTACAAAAGTAATGACACCCTTAAACAAAATCCTTTGTTCTTTTATACTGGTCCCGAATGCGGAGAAATTGTTTTTGAAATAACAAAACAAAATCCTCCGAAATTAACAAACCTTTTAAAAGAACTTACTGATAACAAACAAAAAAATTCAAAAACTGAAAACAATAGTTCTTGTAATAAAACAAAAAACATAGCAAGCAATGAAGAAGGATTGCTCATAACAAGACTATTTCTTTTAGCTGGAGTAAAAAAAGGTTTAGCATTTACTTGTGCTTTAAATTTACAGTTTATACAATTTCCAAATAAAGAATTGACAGAAAACATCGCAATACGTTTAAATGAAAACGCAAAACCATTTTGTGAAGTTAAAAATTGTTCTTCCATAAGAGAATTCCTTTATCGTTTACATCCAAATGAGCATAAAAAGATTAACTTACCAATTTTAGAAAATTTATTATCAGGGAAAGGTGTTTACATTTAACCAATACAAGCGAGAGATAGCTTTAAATTTAAAGTACAAGTTATAGATGTATTACACTCAGACAAACTTACATAATCACCTTTATATAATTTCAGTGTGCGTTCACATTCAACTAGATGAACAAGTTCATCTGTTGCAGGAAACAAATATAATTCCGCTCCAAAATAAGAAGGTAATGTCGTAGAACATTCTAAAATTTTTTGAAAAGAAAATTCATTATTATGTTGGATTAATCCAAACTCCATTACATCCAGTAAAACTTCTTCTAAAGTTTTACCGCATCCAATAATGTCAAAAGAAAGTTTTTTGTCTTTATTGGTTGAGCAAATAGTACACACAACATAATAACCAGCTTTACCTTGTTCTAAAGCTTGTTCTATGGTTTCAACCTTTTTTACTTGACCGTTTTCACCCCAAATATAAATATCTTTCCATATAAAACCAGTTTCTTTGCACATATTATAACTCCTTTTACTCCGCCTTTATTATATATTTCACACCTACATTGACCGGGCGGTTTTCGTTTGCTGTCGGGACAACTTTTGAAGAGTCAAACATAAATCCGTGTCCAGTATAAAATGCAGCCGTATCAGCCGTATGAAGAGTTGTTCCTGATGACACAAAAGCCCCTGAAAAATCATTTATAAAAAATGGGGAAATAGCTCCTTGTCCAGAGTACCTTCCCGTAATATTTCTTATAGTATCACTTTGAACTTCTCCTAATTTTGTTTCGTGTTCCACGCTGCCATATTTGCCATGATTTACAGTCTGACTTCCCGCACCTCTTAGGAACATACCCTTATAATTTGGAGTATTCGGCATAAGTACCGCCAATTCAGGATATAGAACCTCATTTACTTTCTGCCCATCACACTCAAGCCAACCCTCGGGTATTTCTTCCTTTGTCCAAACAATTACAGTTCCAACGGGTACGCCAATTGACTGTGCTTCAACCTTGACTGGTTCAGGATTAAAGCTTGTTGCGTCCTGTAATGCCCATGCATTCGGTACTGCTGTAATCGTATATATATATATATATGCGAGCAGAGCCGCCAAAATTCTCCTTGTTTTCATTATAAAGCTCCTCTTTCCATTAACCATTGTTCCTGCCAATTCTCCGCACCGTATTCGGCACGAAGTTCCTTTATACGTTTGATACTCTCTTTATCGCTTGCACCGATAAACGAGAGCGTCTTTTTGCCAAGCGCAAGCTGTACAAGCCTGCGACCGTAATTATTAACTAGATAATAGTCTTTTTTAGGCTGTGCTTTTTGGGAAATTATGCCTATTTCTTTGTCATTCAACCCTAATTGTGTATAAAGAGAATATTGTTGTGAATGGACTGCATTAGGATTAGCTAAAAGGATTTTTGTAGGACAAGACTCAGCAATAACACTCATAAGACCCGAATTTTCCAAATCGGTTAGACTTTGTGTTGCAAGCACAACTCCACAGTTTGCTTTACGCAGAACTTTGAGCCATTCCCTGATTTTTTCCTTAAAAACCGGATGACCAAGCATTATCCAAGCTTCATCAAGAATTAAAAGACTTGGTTGTCCGTTAAGTGATTTTTGTATTCTATGAAAAATATAAGTAAGGATTGGGATAAGAATTTTGTCACCCATTCCCATGATTTCTTCCATTTCAAATACACAGAAACGTGAAAGCCCCAATGTGTCATTATCAGCATCAACCAGATTGTTGTATGTTCCATTGCGTGTATAGGGCATTATGGCTTCTTTAATTTCCAAGTTCTGTACCAGATTGATAAAGTCAGTAATGGAACGCATATGTTCTGGCTGATTGGATAATTTTATCATTGCGTCATGGATCTCATTTCTTGTCTTTGGAGTAATTTTATAATTTTGTAACTCTAATAATGTTTCTATCCATTCTTCACAAAAAGCCATTTCCCCAGAATTTTCCACACTGACATTCTGCAACGGACAAAAACAAAGTTCATCGCCGACACCTATTTCATAATGAGAACCGCCTGCGCCATAACAAAGCGGCAGCAGACTATTACCTTTATCAAAAGCAAAAACCTGTGCATTTTCATAAGCAAAGAATTGGGCAGCAATAATACCAATAAGCGTAGATTTACCTGTGCCTGTTGGTCCGAGAATGGCAGTATGAGCCAAATCCCTATTATGCAGATTGAACCAGAACGGAGTTGTATTATCTGTTGTAAATACAGCCAATGAGCGGGAACCTTCTGGATAAAATGGGCAAGGATTGTATTGTTCGCCAACATATACACTGGATAATGGCAATAAGTCTGCAAGGTTATCTGTTTTTATCATAGGTCTGCGAATGTTCGCATAACTGTTTCCGGGAAGCGATCCGAGGTACGCCTCCATGGCATTAACTTCTTCAAATCTGCAAGCAAAACCTAAGGATTGTAAAACCTTGCGGACATCTCTTGCTTTGTATTCCAAAACTTCCAAGTCTTCATCAAAAATCAAAATAGTTGTAGAAATATAACCAGCTCCAAGATCTCCAGATTTCACTTGTACTTTTGCATATTCAGCATCTTCACGCATGGCTAATGCATCTTGGTTGAGTTTTGGATTTTTGTTGTTAAGAATTTGATCCTTAAGACTGACAACCTGACTGTTCCAGTCTTTTACATAGCTTTCTATTTCCTTTTCTGCCTGATACTGGTCTAATGAAATAAAACGTGTATTAAACCGCAATTCAAAAGAAACACTGTCAAAACAACGTAAAATACAGGGATAACTTTCGGTTGGGAAACCATCTACACTGATTACCTTGATATGTTTGTTTCCAATTTTCAGGCAGTTTCCACCAATAAGGTCTGCACTTCCTATTAGACTATCCAAATACATGGGAATACTTGGCAATCTGAAAAGCTGAAATTCATTAGTAATACATTGATTAATATGTGTCAGCAGATCACTTTGGATAAAGCTGGTTTGTTCATCATACTGAAATTCGTATTCTTCCAGTCTGGACAGAACAAGAACAGGTGAAAGAAAATCCTGTATAGTTGCAAGAGTATTTTTAAACTCTTGCAAATCTTTCTGGAAATTTCTTTCATAGCTGCTTTTCTTGCTTGTTTTGGTAAGGAGTTTTTCAGGTTTATAAGTAATACTCAAAACATTCCTTGTCTTGAAACATAAACCAGAGCCAAAGAACTCACGGCGTTCATCATCAATCATCTGAGTAACTTTATCAGGAAAGAAACCAAGTGATTTATCCGGATATGCCATTTTGGAACTTCTGATAGCGTCAACATGGATGCAGTATCCAGTGCCAAGATACTTTATAGCGTTACTTACCTGTAAAACTAAATATTCAAGTTCATTGTCTGATATACTGGCAGTATCTTGTCCTTCGTATTCAAAAGCTGCCAAAAATGATCCGTCCTTTTGCAGGATAATGCCATTATCAACAAATACAGCATACGTGAGAAGGTCTGACAACCCTTTTACATTCTGACGAAAATCTTGCAATTTTAGCATTTACATTAACTCCAATTATATTTTTACAAACGAGAAAAAAAACGTATTTGCTATGCTGAAGAAGCATATAATAACTAAGATGGGTAAAGCTATTTTGATAATACCATCAATTAATTCACTATAGTTTTTGCCTTCTTTATAAAATTGCAGTAACAATAATAAAAGTACTCCCGTTATAGACAAATATTTCAGCCAATTTCCAGTGAGGATATTGACCAACTTTTCTAGAGGAGGAGTTATTTCCTCTGTTGTTTGAAAAACTTCTGCTTGACCTTTGAACATACTCCAAAAATCAATATCTAAAAAAAGCAACCCCATAACAATAATAAAAATAATAAAAATAATAAGATAGCATAAGAAATGAACTTTTGTCCTTTGACTGTCCAAAGCATAGGCTTGTTCTGCAATTACTGCTCTTTTTGCTTTCAACTCAGTAACAATTTTTTCATTGTAGATACTGAGGTTTTCAATCTGTTTCTTTTTCAGGATAACATCCTCAAAAAGAAGATGGTAATCATTTTTTTGTTTATTTAAAAAGCCATTGAGATGTGAAATCTTTTTCTGTTGATTGATATTTTCATTTATCACTTCTATATATTTATTTCGTTCTTCTCTATACCTTTTCTTGTAATAAACAACTTCATTAGACAAACATTTTACATTGGAACGACTGCTATCCAACTTCTTTTTTACCTGAGCAATATCATTTTTATATTGCTTAAGAAGTTCAGCAAATTTGAGCAAAATTTGAATATCTTCTCGTGGTAATTTTTCAGTCTCAATGCAAGCCCTAATTATATCGTAAAAATCTTCAGTAAGCTCGTTTTCTTTATTTTCTCGCTTTGTAGCCACCGTCTCTTCTCCACCGTGGTGTTTTTGCTGCATAAAAACGTTGATAACCTATAGATTTACAGATTATTTTGAAATAAATAGGGTCTTTCTTGCATAATTGGCGTAATAAAAAAATAAAAATAAACCAAATAATTGCTCCTATTACCAGACTAATCCAGTTACGCACGGAATAAGGAATAATTCCTGAGACCAGCAACGCAAAAAAGAATAACTCTTTTTCAACTCCAAGGATTGTCTGATAACGGATTAGAGACTTATTTATTGGTCTCATAAAATTGCCCCAGAAAAAGGAAATGCCCAGTTAACCAATGGTCCAGCACCAGTCAGAGCTCCTGCAGGTATTGCAACTTTTATGACCCCTTTCATGGTGTCAGAAGCTTCACTGCCTTGCATCATATAACCAACAAAAGCGACAATAAAACATAACGTTGAAATTGCTACTGCCCACGGTCCAGTAAACAAGTCAATCAGTTTTTGAAGCGGAGTGCTAAACTCACTTACACCGCCGCTTGCTAATGCAAGTTCAGGAACTACTGTAATTGCTAATGCCAAACCAAGAATAAAAATTTTTCTTGTGTTGAATTTTTTCATATTATACCTCGTATACAGTGTTTATTTCATAATCCTGCGTTTTAGGATTAAACTCTTTTACTTCAATAATTTTGGATAGTTGACGGAGATTGTCTTTTGTTTTTTCCATGAATACAATTAAATCTACAGCCCGACCTATAAGTTTACGCTTTTCGCCGTTTCCGGCTTCCTCTGTAAGCTCTTCCATACGCATAAGGGCTTCTTCTGCACTGTTGGCGTGCAAAGTCCCTATTCCTCCAGGATGACCTGTATTCCAGGCTTTCAAAAGCTCAAGAGCAGCCCTGTCACGGACTTCGCCAACCAAAATTCTTTTGGGTGCATATCGCATACAAACTTTTGTCAAACTTTGCATAGTTATGTTTGCAAGGTCATTGGTTCTAAAAAATACGGTATTTTCACTTGCGGATTGTAGTTCAGGCGTATCTTCCATAATAAGCAGCCTGTCTTTTGGGCAGAGTTCGGAAAAAACATCAATCACAGCATTTACAAAGGTTGTCTTTCCTGTTGATGTGCCACCTGCTACAATTATATTTTTTTTATCAAGTACAGCCTGTTTGATTATTTCAATGACTTTTTCTGTGATTACTCCATGAGAAAGATATTCTGATAATGGAATAATCTTGTTGGCTTTTTTACGAATTGAAAAACTAGGCTTTGTCACGATAGGTGGATACGTTCCTTCAAATCGTGAACCATCCAGAGGAAAATTGCCTTCTATTATTGGAGTTAAAGAAGTAATAGTTACATCAAGTCCGCTTGCAACCAGACTAAGAATAAGCCTTGCTTTATCTTCATCTATATTGCCAATGTGTTCCTGGTTTTTTCCGTATTCTTCAATCCAGAGTTTACCGTCAGGATTAAGCATAATTTCAACTACACTAGGATTTTCTAATGCATTCAAAATAAGCTCACCACAAGCAAAACGCAGACTTTCCAAAAGCTTTATATCAACCATAAAAATGCCCCAATAAATTACTAAAATGTTGACCGAATAAAAGTAAGCAAAGAATTACAATAATAAGATAAAGTCCTAATACAGGTTTAAAATTACCTTTTTGATTTTCTTCTTTATGGGTAACTTCAACTTTTTGGACACCACTGTTTTGTAAATGTTTATCCAATTCAGTTAAGAAATTATTCAAAACTTGTTGATAAACATTTTCCAGTCCTTCTTTATATTCCTCTTGCAATTTCTGCTGTTCATTCAAGCAAGCATTTAAAATTGGAACAATTAATAAAATTGGGTCGTCCTTATCAACCTTTATGTCGTACTTATTCAGAATTAAAGCCCGCACCTCATCAAGGCTCATGCCAAAGCCGTCAGGCAAAAAATATTCCTTTTCCTGCTTTTGTGGCTCTTGTTCATGCTGCTGTTCTTGCTGCATATCTTCTAAAATATCCATTGATTACTCCAAATTAATAGATACAGGCATTATCAATACGGCTTTTAATTTCTGCCCAGTACTTTTTTAGCCGTGATTTCACAGCAATAGGATTGCTGCCATTGATACCCGCCTGGAAGCTTTGCTTTTTAGCAAAAAGTAGTTCCAGGTCTTTACCGATTAAATCCTTATTGCCGATTGGAAGTTCAATCGTTGCATAAATATGATTTTGATTTTCTTTTATGACTTTGAAATCATCAAATTGCATGTCATCAATAGCGATTTTGCCAAAATAAGGATTTTTCCAAACAACAATGTCAGCATCAGAAAAATTGGAAATTAATTTATTAAAACCATTCAGTGTATCAAGAAGAGCTTGTCCGCCAGTTATAACAGTATGTAAAAAAGCTTTATGTCCATTGTCAGCTAAAATACAGAGCATGTCGCTGTCAGCAATATACGCACCTAGAGCAATAAAAGAACTTGCACCATTATCAATGATTATTTGTGAATTTTCAGGTGCATTTGCCAGTTCCTCAAGCAGCAAGTCAAATTTACGAGAATCGATATTGTCGCCGTCTTCCTGCATTATATCGATTTGCTTTATGGAGTTGCTGTATTCAGTAAACGCAGAAAGCGTTTTGTTTACAGGGTCAGTGTCATACCCATATGTAACATAGTCAGCTTCTGCAAAATATTGGAAAAGCATTGACGCTATCATGCTTTTACCTACACCGCCTTTGCCCTGTAAAATGAAATGAATTGTTGCCATTAGTTACTCTCCTCTTTATTTTCAGTATTTTTTATTAAAGTTGAATAACTTGCACCATCTGTAAAAGAAACTTTTTGTGATGGAGTTTGTTCTTGTCTTTGTTCTTTTTGGTTATTTGAATTTACCGGTTGTTTTTGTTCAATTTTAGCATTATTAATTTTAGTTAACTCATAGATTTTTATGTATCGTGAGAAACTTTTATAAGAACCTGCAATTTTACCTTCACTGCAAAGTTCATCATAAATCAGTTTCACGGTATAACCTTGCATTAATTTATTTTGCACTATCTCTTTAACCGCTAAGAACTGAACTCTTGCCATTCCTCTTTTAATCCTTTCTGCCATTTATCACCTCACCGTCTTCTTCTGAATAATTGTATTTTGTCTGTGTCTATGTATTGCATTCCCTGGTCGTACAATAAACAAGGTACAACCCATTTGCCCTCATATGTTAAAACTGGATCAGCGCTTATAAAAGTTCGTTCAAAATAGCCGTTATCAAGTGGAACTCTAATTTCATCATTTCTTCTCAAATCCGGTTTTTTAGGTGTTTTATTTCCCAGCAATTCAGCAATACAGTTCAAGACTTCCTGCATGCTGCTAACTTTTTTCAAAACTTTCCGATTGTGTTCCACTTTCAAACTACCGTCTGCCTTTTTCTCAATCACGAACTTTTCTGTCCTGTCGTCAAAACTTACAGAAATCCGGTTCGGAATTTGTGTATTAAAACTTGTAAGTTTTGACATATTTTTTATCTAACCTCTTGATTTGTTATATTTTGTAAAAACTGCATAGCAGTAATATTTTTATTTTTTTCAATCACTCCAAAAGAAAAACCATTGCTGTATAATTCAATAAATCTTGCCTTAGTAACGAACTGCCTAAAACCAAATTCAGGCTTGAATTTTCCTGCAAACTCATGCCATGCCTTTTCAATATCTTCTAATTTTGCTTTTTCTTTGGAGTTATTAACCAAAGCCTTTTTTTGTTGTTCCCATTGTTTATTTGCACGTTCCACATCCTCAGCACTAAACTGATGGGCGTGTTCTTTCTTTGGTTCAAAATACTGCATTGGTACTTCTTCCCACTTTGCGTTTGCTAAAAACTTTGAAAGACAAGGAATATATCTGCCGTTCTCTCTGTTCCACTGCTTGGAGTTCATAAAAAATGAAACAGCTTTTTTGAAATATTCAAACGGTGGAAGCAGCTGCTTCTTTTTGAGCTTGATAAATTGCGTTATTGCAAACTGTTTATTTTCTTTTCTGGGATAACAATCCCAAAATTTATTAAAGTCCCCCTCAAAAGAATTAGTTGTCTCTTTTTGCCTACCAATGTTTACTTTTTCTGATGAGGGGGTAGGGGGAGTTAACTTGTTAATATTCTTAATATTAATTTTACTGTCAAAATTTGACACTTGCTTGTCAAAATTTGACACCTTTGGGCAAAACAAAAAGAATTTGTGATTTTCAATAATTACAAAACGTAATTTTACTAATTCTCTGATATATTTTTTTAATGAGTTTAAAGAACAGTTCATACGCTGCATTAAAGTCTTAAGTGCGGGATAACAAAAATGTTTATCTCTGGCATATTCACAAAGCAGCGTAAATAACACCTTTGCATGATTTGATAGTTCTTTATTGCTCATTATATAAGATGTCATAATGGTTCCTCGTGCCATTTTAGCCGGCACAAATTCAACATAGCTTTCCATAGCTTTTTTCCTAATAAGAACCTAAAAAAAGTATGAAAAATAAGACCCTAATTGCTTGACAACAGGCACGATTTGACGTATATTTTACTCATCCTAATAAGAACATAGGACGGTAAAACGTCTTATTTTTCTAATCCGTAAAAGTTCCCGCTTTTACGGATTTACTTTTTATTAGTTCCGTATATTTTTGTTTTCGTATCCTCTTGAAAACGTTGTTTGAGCGGCTGACTCATCAGTGCCTAAACACCACTTTAGGCAGACGGCTCCGAAGAACCGTTTCGTCAAATCTTTGCTATTATTTTTTGTCGTTTGTACCTATTCTTCTTGTTCCTCCTTGTTTTTGTTTGAATTGTCTTCTCTTGGAATATGGAAAAATTTTGCAATAAAATCACATGATTTTATAAAAAATTCTTCATTAACTTCACCAAATTTTTCTTTTTGAAGACTTGATAAGTCATCAGAAATAATTTTATTATCTTCACAAAAACCAAATAAAACAAATAATTGGCATAAGTCTTCACTTTCTATCTTTTTTTTATCTTTTTCGAAAAGCGAAACTTCATTCCGAATTTCATTCTCATTAACTTTATTAAATTTATGTTTTAGAATTATCGTTTTATCTTTTAATGTTGTTTTCACTTCTACAATTATAGTGTTACGTTCTTTTTCAGATTTTTTAAAAAATCTTGAAACAAGTGTTTGTATTTTCTTTTCCATATTTGAATTTTGCATAAAATTAACCCCATTAAACAAAAACGGTTTCCAGAGCTTTCCCGGCTTCCTCTTTTGAGGAAAACACAAGTTCGCTGTGGAAACCGTTATAAGAAATAGACTGACCGCCGTTTTGAAGAACAGCGATAGCAATTTCAGTGACTTCTTGTTCTAAAATTTGATTATTGTCATCAATTACAAATATGATATCACCATATTTGTACTTTGACTTAATAATGAATTGGTAGCGAACTTCTGCAACGCGAGGAGCAGAAGCCGCTACTACATCATAAGGAGAGGCAGAGGTATGAGAAAGGAAATTTGAAATATCTTGTTGAGAAATACGAACTATTTTCGTACCGACAAGCATGGCTTGTTTAAGTTCTTCTTGAACTCCAAAAGAAATGTCATGCCCGTCAAGTTCTAAAAGCCAAAACTCATCAGCCCATGAAATCATGGGATAATCAAGTTCAGCCCATCTTCTAAAGCTTGTATCTATGCCGTATTGGCAAATTTGGTGTCCGTATGTAATAGGGGAGAAGACAGTCGCACCCTCACTCATCAAAAAAGCAGCAATACTGGTTGCAGTTCTGTAGCGTGCCTCTCTGACTTGCGGGTCGCTGTGCGAATAAGGTAAAGCTAAATATATTTTTTTATTTTTTAGCTTATTAAACATAAAAACCTCTTATAAACTAATTCGTTATAAGAGGTTAAAATTTTATCTGCTGGCGGAGAAAGAGAGATTCGAACTCCCGGAGGACGCAAATCCTCAACGGTTTTCAAGACCGCCGCTATCAACCGCTCTGCCATTTCTCCGTGTCAGCGAACTATTAGTAGCATAAGAAATAAAAGCAAGTCAACAATTTTTTTCTCTGCATTGCAGTCCTCTTTATGCATCCGTGCGTAAAAATTCAGGTTGCTTTTTTTCATGGGAAAAAGAATTCTTTTCTTCCTCTGCCTTTCTCTTTTCTTTTTGAAAACAAGCGTGTTGTCTGCAAAAGCATTAAATTTTAATTTCATTGCCGTACAAAATTTATTTGATAGCCGGCTTGCTTTATAAAACAATTTGTTTTGAAATATTTTTCTTTTCAAAAACAGCAATCAGGATTAACCTGTTTGACAGCGTTTTTGCAACAAAGTCCGGATACATTTCTTTCTGCCAAAAACATAACTCCGGTATAAAAAATTTTATTTCTATCTAATTGAAAAATAATAGTATTTTATTAATGGCACGATAGTAGCATTACTATAAGCAAGCATTAATTTTCTTGTTTCACACAGCTTTTCAAAAGAGAAACAAAAAGGTGGTAACCATGCAATATATCAAGAATAACACCGCAAACGCACAAACAAGTCCGTTCGTTGTTTCTGTCGAAACTTTGACATATTTTATTCTTTGCCTCACAGCAATGTTTATCCTTTCAGCCGTGGCGTATGTACCCGCTGCCCATGCTATTCGGCTGAAGGACATTTCCAGTATTTCCGGTGTCCGCAACAACCAATTAACAGGCTATGGACTGGTTGTCGGGCTTGGCGGCACAGGTGACAGAAGAGATGATTTAACCGCCTCTTCTTTAACCAATATGCTTGAAGGCATGGGTATTGCCGCAGGTTCTGCACAAGTGGAAGCCCGCAACGTTGCCTCTGTTATGGTCACTGCCAATTTGCCTGCTTCCGCCAAGGCAGGCAGCGCCATTAACGTGACTATTTCCAGTATCGGTTCTGCTTCCAGTCTGCAGGGCGGCGTTCTTTTGCAAACTCCCCTGACCGGTCTTGACGGCAAGGTATATGCCATTGCGCAGGGACCTTTGGTTGTCGGCGGTTTTTCTGCAGCGGGCAATGCCGCTTCTGCCCAAAAGAACCATACTACGGTAGCAACCATTCCAAACGGCGCCACCGTTGAGCGGGAAGTCCCTTTTTCTTTCAATAACCAAAGTGAATTAACCATTAATATGCATGTGCATGATTTTACCACCACCCAGCAAACCGTTGAAAGCCTCAACAGCAGTCTTGGCGGTGAATATGCCTCTGCCAATGATGCCTCAACAATCAGACTGCAAATTCCCGGTGAATTTCGCGGAAACCTTGTTCCTCTCATGGCTTCTATTGAAAATTTGAATATTACCCCGCAAAACGCGGCAAAGGTTGTTGTGGACGAAAAGACGGGGACCATTGTTATCGGTAAGGACGTCAAGCTTGCCCGTGTAGCTATTGCTCATGGCAATTTGCAGGTGACTATTCAGGAAAGCATGGACGTAAGCCAGCCTAATGCCTTTGCGCAGGGCACAACCGTTGCTTCTCCGGTAACCGACCTGATGTCAAGAGAAGAATCCCGTAATTTGCTTCTTGTTGAAGGTGCGACATTGCAGGAATTAGTGGACGGATTAAATGCCATTGGAGCATCTCCTCGTGACCTTATCAGCATTTTGAGAGCTTTGAAGAGTTCCGGTTCTCTCTATGCGGACTTGGAGGTATTATAATATGAGTCAAGCAATGAATATGATATCTGACATGGCAGTACAAAATGCCGGTCAAGCCAACTTAGATACCCAAAGAAGTCGTCTGGAAAACATTTCGAAGTCAGAGGATCAGGCAACCAAGGAAAAGGAATTACGCAAAGCTGCAGAAGGCTTTGAAGCAATATTTATCCAAAAGATGTGGGACGAAATGCGCTCCTCTCTTCCGAAGAACGGTATGCACTACAGCAAGGAAGAAGAATATTGGCAGTCCATGTACAGTCAGGAACTTGGCAAGAGCATGGCAAGTGTCGGCGGTATCGGACTTGCGGATATGATGGTCGAACAATTGACCCGCCCCATGAGCACTCCGCAAACAGGTGCTTTGAGCCGTATCCGTATGGCAGTAAAGCCTGCTCCCCTCGTTCCTTCAGCTTCTGCCGAAAATCAGGCAAATACGCAAAATCCGGTGCAAAGCCAAAAGATTGCAGCAGCAAAGCCGCAAACTATTAATACGGAAGAATTATACGAAGAGTTTACTCCTGCTTCCCGTGATATCGCGGTACAGCCTGCCAATATGGCACAAAACGTAAGCACGGCACAAAACATAAGCAAGGAAAACGAAGAAAAGGCACGTCAAATTGAACAGCCGCAAGTTGTCCGTACGACCTATATTACCAATTTGCCCCCGAATAAGCGGACAAATGCAATTTTGGACGCAAAGGGAAATCCCATTAAGAAGACTGCACCACAAACAGCAAGACCCGTTCAGGAAAATGCTGCACAAAGAAATACGCGTACTGCCGATGTACAAACAAATTTTGACAGTCTGACAACGCAAAATCTGCAAAATATCCCTGAAATGCCCATTGTTATGCAAAACCGAGCTGAACAGCCAAAGGCAGATACAAAGGCAGAAACGGGAGATATGCTCGCAGGTATCAGTACAACCTATATTCCGTATAATCAACGGATTGCCATGATTTTGGCAAGCGAAGGACAAAGACAGCAGGAAGAACGTCTGGAAGCGGAACGTTTTGAAGCGGAACGCACACAGCAAACTGCAGAAAGTCAAACAAAGCCCGCCTTCAAACTTCCGAGTCTGGAAGACGCCCTGCGCATGGGAACTCTTGTTGCTTCCCTTTCTCCCGAAGAAGAAGCACAAATCCAAAATATGCAGGCAAACAGCCAGACAGCAGTACAGGAACAGCATATTGGCGGAGGAGCTGTGTTAAAGAATACTCCTGTTGCCGAATTTGTTTCTGCCCTCGCTCCGCAGGCAGATTTCAGCATGCCTGTTGAAGGCAGCATCTCTTCTCCTTTTGGCTGGAGAATGGATCCTATCAATCATACGAGAGCATGGCATACAGGGCTTGATATTCAGGCAGAAAACGGAAGCTCCGTTACTGCAAGCATGGCAGGCACGGTAACCTATGCAGGAGAAGATGCGGTTCTTGGCAATATGGTGATTATCGATCATGGCAACGGTATAGAAAGCGTATACGGTCACAACAGCGAACTGCTTGTCAAGGCGGGGGACATTATCAATTCTGGCACACAAATTGCAAAAGTAGGTTCAAGCGGCAGAACAAACGGAAGCCACTTACACTTTGAAATCAGACAAAATGGGCTTTCCATCAACCCTGAACCGTATTTCAGCAAGGAAAAAATTTCCTGATAACCCTTTAAAACAAAACGAATAGATGACATAAATTTGACGGAGGATCACATGTTTACAACCATTCAAGAAACGCTTAATCGTCAGGATAAAGCTCTTGACCTGATGAAAGACCTTTTGCAGGAAGAATTTTCCCTGCTGATGAAACGTGATACTGACGCCATTATGACTATTGAATTTTCTATTCATGAACTTTTAAGACAACTGGCAACGGAAAAAGAAAGCATAATCAAGGCACTGGGCGGCGGACGCCTGAAGGACTATGCCCAAATGCTTCCCGAAGATAAAAAGGAAATTATTATTTCCTTATGGCTGAGCATTGATAAGAAAGAACAAGCCTGTGCAAGGCAAGCTTCTATGAATACCCGTCTTTCTTTAGGACTTTTAGACCAAAGCAAGGAACTTTTGAACTACCTGCATGAACGGATTATCCCGCCGCAGCGCACCAGTTACAGCAGACGCGGAACCTATACAAACCAACATCCGCAAGCCACAATTCTGAGTGCAAGATATTAAAATTTTTTGAGGCATTATTATGGTAACCAACTTACTCAATATAGGAAACAATGCAATACGGGCAAATCAGGTAGCTATTAACACTACCGGCAACAACATTGCAAACAGCAACACTACCGGCTATGTTCGCCAATCTGTACGTTTCCAAGAATCAACTCCTTTTGAGTACAGACCGGGGCAAATTGGCACAGGCACCTATGCTCAGGAAATTTACCGTAATTTTGACCGTTTTCTGGAAAATAATTTTCTTTCACAAAACGGACTGTATAATATGTGGAATGAAGAGTCCGTTATTATGCAAACGGTACAGACTGTTTTCAACGAAGCAAATACGAACGGTATCCACGACCAATTATCAAATTTCCTGCAGGGCTGGACAAAGCTCAGTACCAGTCCTCAAAGCACGGCGGTACGGGAAGATTTAATTTCCAAGACACAAAATCTGACCATGCTTTATCAGAATGCAAAGCAATCTCTTGCCGATACAAAAAGAGAAATGAATGATTACATTAATCTTGCCGTATCCGATGTCAATGAGCTTATTGACCAGCTCGCCGATGTTAATCAGGAAATTTCAAAAACCTACAATCCGCCCAGCAATAACTGCAATTCCCTTTTAGACAGACGTGATGCGCTGGTAAGAGAACTCAGTACGCTGGTTGATATTAAGGTACAAGACAGAGGTCCTCGTGATTTCAAGGTATATCTGCAGGAAGGCATGCCTTTAGTTGAAAATCAAATCAAGTACCACATTTCCAATCAGGGACCTTTCTACGAAAACGACTGTAAGAACTTTACCGGTGAGCTGCATTTTGAAGGCTCCAGCTCCTATGAATATACCATGGAATTTGTCAGTGCAACGGAATTTAAGGTTTCCATTGACAATGGCAAGACATGGGTGGAGGACAAAAACGGCAATAATATTTTTACCGTTCCTCCTGTCGGGGAAAAGCTTGATATCGGTGAGCTTTCTATTTCCTTCACGGGTGAAGGATTGAGGGAAGGCGATACTCCTTATTTCGATGTTGATGATAAGTTTTATATTGTTCCAAAGGACAGCGTTTTTTGGCATAAGCCAACCCGTGATCCTATCAACGTCAGCAAAAACCTCAATATGGAAAGTCTTGGCGGTAAGCTTGGTGCATACTGTGAAGTGCGTGACAAAAGACTTGGCAAGTACGAAGCACAGCTTGACGCCTTGGCTGAAAGCCTTATCTGGGAAGTAAACCGTATCCATAGCCAAGGTTCAGGACTTGACGGGTTCAATCACATTATCGGAACAACCAAGCTTGACAGAACGGATTTAGCCCTTGGCAGTGACTGGCAAACCTTTGCTTTCCACGACAGATTGACTGAAGGCAATGCAAATTTATATTTTTACAATGAGAAGACCGGTGAACCTCTTTTGTCCGGTTCTTTGAACTTCAATTTTACCGGTGTGGGCGATCCGGAAAACTTTGACCCCGCAAAGCACAGCCTGCAGGATGTTGCCGCTGCCATTAATAACAGTTTTGTTGATGCAAACGGCAGACAATTAGTCACCGCAACCATTGAAGGCGGTATGCTCCAAATGACGGCTGCCGAAGGTGTGGAATTCAAGTTTGGTGCCGATACCACCGGTATTTGGGCAGCTCTTGGCATCAATACCTTTTTTGCCGGTGACAGTGCTTCCACCATTGAAATCAATCCTCATTTGATTGATAATCCGGAACATATCAACTCAGCCTCCATTGACGGACAAACAGAAGGCAATATCGGTGACGGCATGATAGCCCAGCGTATCGGCAAGCTGGCAGAAACTCCTGTGACCATCAACACAGTCTGGGAAACAAGACAGGAAAGTTTATTGTCCTATTATGCCGGTATAGTTGGCAATATCGGTTCTGATACCAGAAATGCGAATTTCAATGCCGATTATTATCAAACTCTTGCCAATGAAGCAGAAACACAAGCTCAGTCCGTTTCAGGGGTCAACCTTGATGAAGAGCTTACCTTACTGATTAAATTCCAACATTCTTATACAGCTGCCGCCAAGCTGATTACAACGGCAGATCAAATGTTTGAAACCCTCCTCGGCTTAAAGCAATAGGCAAAGCAGGGTGAAAGGAGAACGGTATGCGTATTACTCATAATATGATGTACAACTCAATGACTAATAATATGAATTCTATTCTCAGCGATTACATGAATTACGGCGTACAAATGTCCACCCAAAAGCGTGTAAACAATCCTTCTGACGACCCGACAGGAACTGTACATATCCTCAATTACCGTGCTTCTATCGCTATTAACGAAACCTATATCGACAATTCCAAAGAAGCCGCCTCATGGCTGAAGAGTACCGACGGTGCCTTGCAGCAAGCTCAAACTGTTCTGAAGCGTATCACGGAACTGGCTGAAGAAGCGGCTACCGGTACTGCATCTGCGGAAAACAGAATGCAAATTTCCTATGAAATCAAACAACAATTTGAACTTTTGATGAATATTGCCAATACCGAATACAATGGCACGCATATTTTTTCAGGTCATAAAACCGACAGTTCTTCCTATGTCCAGAAACTTGGCATTATGACGAAGAATGAAGAATTTAACGATGCTATTTTTGAGGTAGAAGGAGGTCTTCCCCAAACCGCAATGATACGCTTTCCCGCTGACGGTGAAATTGGCGGAGCAAATGACCTTGTTTATGAATACTCCAAGGACGGCGGACAAACATGGGAAACAAAGACCCTTGCCGCAGGCGATACAACCCTTGATGTGGACGGTGCTGTTGTCAATATAGCGCTGAAAGAAACCGTGCCGCCTACCAATCCTCCTACCTATCAGCCTATCAATGTAAAAGCCTATGATGCGGAAGCTGTCACTTCTCCCACCAATGGCTCCATGCTCTATATCCGTCCTTCTGCTCAGTATATCGGCGATGACAATGATTTTCCGCCGGAAGTGGATGTCTTTGGAAACAATTTCACTGCCGCAGCGCAGGGTGACTTTAAAACAGACGTACAGGTAAAATTTCCGGAGCATGTCAGCGTAGGGCAAGACGGCACCGTTGAATTTCAATACAGTGCTGACCATGGTATTACGTGGCAGACAGGGCGGGCAACAACCACGGCAGGAAGTACCAGCGTGCGCGTTGTTATCCCCGGCGGTTATGTTGACGTGGAAGCAGGGAATGGGGTAAGTATTGACGCAGGTTCTCAATTTGTTGTTCGTCCAAACCGTGCAGAAGAACAGGGCTATGAAATTGCCCCCGGTGATTTTATCCATATCACCAATGACGGCAAGGATATTTTTGGCGGTATTTATCAGGCTAAGGGCAGCGACCATGTGACGCCTGTCAAGGATCCCAATATTTTTGAAACGGTTTCAGATTTAATTGCGTACTGCCAAACCAATAATCAGGATGGCTGCGGACAATCTGTTGAAGATTTGAGAAAAATGAGTGATCACCTGCTGACAAAGCTTGCCAGTGTCGGCGGAAAGTATAATCGGGTTGAAGCCAATTTAACGGTTATGACTACCCACCAGCTCAACCAGCAGGAACGCATGAGCAATATTGAAGATGTTGACTTGCCTACACTTCTCAATAATATTAAAAAGCAGGAAGTTACCTATCAGGGGGTTTTGCAGACTTCCAGCATGATTATGAATTTAAGCCTGTTAAATTATATCTAACAGTTTTATAGGTGTCCTATGCTTATTTTGACAAGAAAAGCCGGCGAAAGCCTTTATATTGGCGATGATATAAGAATTACTCTTATTGGTGTGCAGGGAAAACAAGCACGCATCGGGATTAACCTTCCTGATACCATGACGGTTTATCGGGAAGAAGTCTATAAGCGGGTTATGCAGGATAATATTTCCGCAGGACAGCGTGAAAATAAGGAATTATCCGATGACAGCAAGCTCCCCAGCTTCATCGAAACCCGCGTGGGCAGCCTCAAGCTGGATAAGGATAAATTCATTTCCATGCCGAAGGGACTTATTGGCTATGAAGATGAAAAACAATATACTATTATTGAATATAAGGAACATTCTCCTTTCTATATTTATCAAAGCATCAAAACCCCTGATTTTGCCGTGCTGATTACCGATCCGTATTTCTTCATGAATGAATATACCGTCAAACTCAATGAAGCGGAACAAGCCCTTTTGGAAGCGGAATCCGCAGAAGATGTCAATGTTTTTGTCACGGTTATTGTTCCCCACGGCAGACCGGAAGATATTACCCTGAACCTTTCCGGACCTATCTTTATCAACCATAAAAAGCGTATCGCTATTCAGGTTCCCCAAGATATTACCCCAACCCGTGTTCTTTTGCGTGATTGTATAGAAAAGTTACAATCCGAAACTGAAAATTAATTGTACTTGCTATTAAATAAGGTTAATGGTAATACTCCCACAATAAGAGAGTATAAAAATTATCATGACAAAAAGAGTATATAACTTTACATGGGATCTTATTGGCAATATTGAAGAAGGACGCCCCACTTTGGGCAATGAAACACGGCTGGAAGTTTACAGGCTGTTTCAGTTTACAATACGTGACGTTTTAGAGCAAAAACTTGGCTCCAAAGAGGAAGCGGATAAAATTTTCTTTGAAGCAGGCAAATTATCCGGCAGACAATTTGTTGAAAAATTTGTTGGAAAACAAAACTCCATATACGAATTCCTTTCCCTTGTTCAAAAAAAATTAGAAGAATTTAAAATCGGTATTTTACGGATTGAAGAAGTGACAGACGGAAACATGCGGCTTCTTCTTTCTGTTGAAGAAGATCTTGATTGTTCCGGACTTCCTGATCTTGATATGGAAACCTGTCACTACGATGAGGGCTTTTTGAAAGGAATTTTAGAATATCAGCTGGAATGTGATTATTCTGTGAAAGAAATCGACTGCTGGTGCCTTGGAGGAAGAACTTGCCGTTTTGAAGCCCGAAAAACAGCTGATTGAGTGAGAAATGTGTCCGGAAGAAGAAAATAATAATCCAGAGCCTGACCAACAAAAAACAATTTTAAGCAATGATGCGCAGGAAATTCTTGACATCATGCTTTCGCTTTTAAAAAATGGCACACGCTCCTTTGTTCCGCCTGACTTTATTCAGGAAAATGAAGAATTTAAACAAATTCTTGCCATTCTCATCGCTACACAGGATTTTTGCGATGCCCTGCGCAAAGGGGAAATTGATCACCTTACAAAGACAAAAGGCTATACTATTTCCCAGCTTAAAGCCGTGCAAATGGAACTGCGCAATCTTATTTGGCAAATGAAAGAAATTAGCAAAGGGCAGGACTATGCCGAAACCTCCGGCAGCACGCATTTGACCAGTTCCTTTAACTCCATGATGGGAAATCTTACCTCCAAGATACAAAAACTCCGCCAATCCAAAAAAGATTATCAGGAAATTTCTTCCCGTGATCCGCTGACAGGTGCTTTTAACAGAAATGCTCTGCAGAATGAATTTGTTAACGCTGTCAACAATGCTGTCAAAAAAAAGTACAGCTGCGCTCTTTTTTATATGGATATAGATTTTTTCAAAAAAATTAATGATACCTACGGGCATGCCATAGGCGACGTCATACTCAAAACATTTGTAGCAAGGATTTATGAATGCAAGCGGGATACAGACTTGTGCTGCCGGCTTGGCGGTGAGGAATTTCTTATTCTTCTTCCCAACGTCATTGAAAGTTTTATCTCCAATATTGATGAACGGTTACGGAAAGAAATTACTGAAAAAGAAATAGATACTCCCACAGGGGCTCTTTCCATGACATACAGTGCTGGGGTAACGTATTTTACCCCGGAAACAGAAATCACTGAAAAGGAACTTTTAGAAATCATCAATTATGCCGATTACTTGCTCTACGAAGCAAAACACAGTGGCAGGAATAAAAGTATTATCCAAAAATACGAATAATCCTTTTCTTTACCCTTGTTCTTTTCATGGGCATCGGCAGCTGTTCCGAGTATGAGGCTGCTTTTTCCCTTAAAATCTTTTTTTGCAAAGGAAAAAACTTGCTTTTTTCTGCTTTTTATGAAAATAATAAGCGTTTCTTGCTTAACATTTTCATTTGGCACGGATAACTATGGAGCAATTTTTTCAGCAAATTATTAACGGTTTTGCCATTGGGGGTATTTATGCCCTTGTCGCCCTTGGCTATACAATGGTATACGGCGTTCTCAAACTCATTAACTTTGCCCACGGGGATTTATTTACCATTGGGGCGTATCTTGGTTTAACCCTCTTTGTCAGCTTTAACCTTGCAAATGCCCTGCCTGTTTATGCGGCAATTATTGTTGTTGCCCTCATGGTAATGGGGCTTGTTGCGCTTATCGGCGGGCTTTTGGAACGCATTGCCTATCGCCCCTTGCGCAATGCAAACAGGCTTTCTGCTGTTGTTTCTGCGGTGGGTGCTTCTATTTTTTTCCAAAATGCCATTTTACTCCTGTGGGGCGGTAATTATTACGTTTATCCCGAAAGTGTGCGTCCGACAACCATTATCAATATTTTTGGCATGGGGGTGCCTGTTATCCGTTTTGTGCTTATTGGTGCGTCCGTTATGCTCATGCTCGTTTTATACTGGTTTATCCACAGAACCAAAACAGGAACGGCAATCCGTGCAGCTGCCATTGATCAGGGAGCAGCCAAGCTCATGGGCATAAATGTCAACCGCATTATTTCACTTGTTTTCCTCATAGGACCGGGGCTTGGCGGCGTTGCAGGGCTTATGGTGGGTCTTGCTTACGGGCAAATAGATTATAATATGGGCTTTTCTTACGGGCTCAAAGCTTTTACTGCTGCTATTTTAGGGGGTATCGGCAATATTCCCGGAGCTATGATCGGCGGACTTATTTTAGGACTGGTGGAAACGCTGGGTGCTGCCTACCTTACCATTGCATGGAAAGACGCTATTTCTTTCTTTGTGCTTATTCTTATCCTCATTATCCGTCCAACCGGTATTTTAGGGGAAAGGGTGGCTGACAAGTTATGATATTCAAAAACACAAAAAATACCTATTTTTACCTCTTTGGCATTTTTGCCCTGTTCATGGCATTTTTGCCCTGTATGCTCAATACCTACTGGACGGCGGTTTTTGTGAGCGTCGGACTTGGCATTTTGCTTTCCCTTTCCCTGAATGTTATTTTAGGACAGGCAGGCATTTTCCACATGGGGCACGCCGCCTTTTATGCTGTCGGCGCCTATTTGACCGCAATTTTAAATACGCGTTTCGGGATACCTGTTTTCTATCTTATCCCCGTTGCGGGTATTGCTTCTGCTCTTTTTGCAGGGCTCGTTGCCCGTCCCATCATTCACTTGCGCGGTGACTATCTGCTCATGGTAACCATTGGCATTGTCGAAATTGTGCGTATTGCCCTTGTCAATGACTTGGGAGGGCTCACAGGCGGAGCAAACGGCATTTTCGGTATTTCCCGTCCGGAACTTTTTGGCATAAAAATCAAAAAAGATATACAATTCTACTACCTTATCTGGACTTTTGTTTTTGCGACCCTTATCCTTTTTTACTGGCTGCACAATTCCCGCTTTGGGCGGGCTCTTTCCTGTATCAAAGAAGACGATATTGCTGCCGAAGGCTGCGGTATCAATGTTACCCATTATAAAACCGCTGCCTTTATGCTCGGGGCATTTTGGGCGGGTATGGCAGGAACACTTTTTGCCGCAAAAATGACGATTATTTCTCCCGGCTCTTTCACGTTCTGGGATTCTGTGCTTCTGTTCGCCGCGGTTATTTTAGGGGGAGGCAGTCAGGCAGGTGTTATCCTCGGGGCTTTTCTTGTTTTCGGACTGCCGGAAATTTTCAGGGGCTTTGCAGACGCCCGTATGCTGATTTTCGGTATTGCCCTTATGGTCATGATGATTATCCGCCCGCAGGGAATTATTCCTCCTGCTCCCCGCAGCTATATACTTCCGGAGATATGGCTAAAAAAACTGAATAACCGAATTGTCTCTGAAAAAACGCAGGATTAAATGCAATGCATGTTTATAGGTGATGAAGGATAAATTATGGATACCCCCTTGCTTTCATTAGAAAATGTCACAAAAACCTTTGGCGGAATCAAAGCTGTCAACAATATGAGTTTTGATGTTGCTGACGGTTCTGTCATTGGCATTATTGGTCCGAACGGAGCAGGAAAAACAACGGTTTTTAACCTTATTACAGGTAATTATGTTCCTGACGGGGGCGATATCCGTTTTCAGGATAAATCCATTATCAAGCTCAAACCCCATGAAATTGTGGAACACGGCATAGCACGGACATTCCAGTCTATCCGCCTTTTTTCCAATCTTCCTGCCATTGAAAATGTGCTTTCAGGACTTCACTGCCGGATGAAGAGCGGGCTTTTTTCCTCTCTTTTTCGGCTCAAAAGCCAGCAAATGGAAGAAAAACTTGCCCTTGACCGCGCCATGCAGGAACTTGAGTTTGTGGGGCTTACCTCCATGTGGAACGCACGGGCAGGTTCCCTTTCCTATGGAAATCAGCGTCTTTTGGAAATAGCACGGGCTCTTGCTTCTGATCCGAAACTTATTATTCTTGACGAACCTGCCGGCAGTATGAACCAGCCCGAAACAGAGGTGCTCATTGCACTCATACAAGCAATTCAAAAACGCGGCATTACTATAATGCTTATTGAACACGACATGGGGCTTGTCATGAATGTTTGCGAAAAACTCGTTGCCATTGAATACGGCATGAAAATAGCCGAAGGCAAACCGGAAGATGTCCGCAATAATCCCCGGGTTATTGAAGCCTATCTTGGACGTGATGATTAAGAGATTTTTACGGTGGAACCTATGTTTTTAGAATTAAAAAATTTACGCGCAGGATACGGGCAAATCGAAGTCATACACGGCGTCAGCCTCCATGTGAATGAGGGGGAAATCGTCAGCATTTTGGGAGCGAACGGAGCAGGAAAAACCACGACCATGCACACCATCAGCGGGCTGACCACCATTATGGACGGAAGTATACGCCTTGCAGGTGAAGAAATCAGCAAACTCCCCAGCCATGAAATTGTGACCCGCGGACTGACTCAATCCCCTGAAGGCAGACGTGTTTTCAATTCCCTGACAGTTCTTGAAAATCTCAAACTGGGTGCTTTTACCATAGAAAATAAAAAGCTCATTGGGGAAAGTCTGGACTGGATTTATGGGCTGTTCCCCCGCCTTTATGAACGCAGAAGCCAAATGGCAGGCACACTTTCCGGCGGTGAACAGCAAATGCTTGCCATTGGGCGGGCACTGATGGGACAGCCGAAAATTCTGCTCTTGGATGAACCCTCTCTTGGACTCGCCCCCCTTCTTGTGCGGGCAATTTTTGAAACGGTCAAAAAAGTCAATGAAAACGGCGTTACCATTTTAATTGTGGAACAAAATGCCAAAGCTGCCCTCAAAATTGCCACCCGCGGTTATGTTATGGAAATGGGGCGTATTGTTATGGAAGACAGCGCTGAAAATCTCCTTGCCAACCCCAGCGTGCAAAAAGCCTATTTAGGGCATTAGAGCATCTCCGGAAATAAATGCAGCTGATTTTTATAAGAAAGTTTAAAAAGTTTTGTAAAGGGGTGCAGGGGAAGAAACTTTTTCAAAAGTTTTTCCCCTGCATAGAAAAGTAGCAAGATTTATCGGAAATGTTCCGGAACTCTTTTGTATAACATTCGGAACACGTCAATAAGATTTAATATTTTTTATTTTCTTGGGGGAAATGATTATCTCTGCTGTCTTTCTTTTCACAGAAGGAATTTTTTAGACAGAGGAAAAACGTTCTCTTTGCTGTCTTTATTTGCAAAGCTCGCTGACAGCCAAAGCTGCGGAAGTTTCACCCCTGCAAAATATTTTAAACGTTAAAATATTTTGCATAGGATACGAAAAAGCCCTCAAGCATTGCCGTTGATTATCGAGAATGATTATCCGGCTGGATTATCAAAAACATAAACACAAAATCGTTATAGACATTGCCTATAACGGTTTTGTGTACGAGGAATTCTCCTCTCAAAAAAAGAACTGCTAAAAATTATTCATTGACAAGCTGACGGACAGCTTTTTCATAAACCAGAGCGCCATTGTACAAATCTTCCGCCAAAGCATATTTTTCACCCGTTTCAGGGTCAACCTGATTGACAACCAGCAAAAGCCCCGAAGGAACAATAGTTCCCATGGAAGCCGCATCAAGGGCAGTGCCGCAGTTCATTTCAAAATATTCAAAGCCCAGTTCCTTTGCGGCATTTTTGTAGGCATTTTGGATAGATTCCGACATTTTTACGCCGCCGCTTCTGGAAAGAGGGGTAATTTCAACGCCAATGCCATTTTTTTCCGCAACTTTTGTAATAATGGTTTTCATGGCTTCGCTGATTGCAGGCAGGTTGGATATTTCCAAGTTGCGGATATCGATGGTAAAAATACATTCACTCGGAACCATAATAGGCGTGCCGGGATTACAGGAAATTTGCCCGACAGTAAAGCGGGTATTTTCGGGAAATGCTCCGGAAGCAATAGCTTTTTGGATTTCCATATGGCATTCGATAAAACTAATCACAGGGTCTTTGCGGTCTTTAAGGGGGGTTGCCGCAAAAACAGATTCTCCGCGATAGGTAATTTTATAACTGCGCATGGCGCTGATTGCTTTGACAACGCCCAGTTTATAGTTATTTTTAAAAAGGCGTCTTTCCTGTTCCACGTGGGTTTCCAAATAGGCATGCACACTTTGGGGATCAATTTGCTGACCGGCAAGATTTTTGGGTTCCAACCCATAGTCTTCAAGCATATCCCATGCTGTTGCCGTACTGTTTTTGATTTTATTTAAATCTTCGGGATTGACGATGCCGGTAATAAGTTTACTGCCAAGGCAGGTTGTGCCGAAATTTGCCCCTTCTTCTTCCGCAAAGGCAATAAATTCAATGTTTCGGTTTGGGATAAAGCCTTCTTCGCGGAAAGAACGCAGCGTTTCCAGCGCTGCCACAAGCCCAAAGGTTCCGTCATATTTTGCCCCGTTTCGGACAGTATCCAAGTGCGAACCGATAATCACGCGGGGAAGATTGGTTTTTCCTTTATAAAAAGCGTGCAGGTTGCCGGCTCCGTCTGCCGTAAGGGAAATCCCCATGCGGGAAAATTCTTTTTCAAGCCATGACTGGGCAAGCGCGGCTGTGTGCGACCAAGAAAAACGGGTTACCCCATTTCCCTTTGTATCATTAAATTTGGTGGAAAGTTCTTCTAATTGGGATAAAAAGCGATCTTTTTTCATAATACGTCCCCTGCAAAGTATTTGAAGTAACTATGCCATAAAAAAAGAAATTACTCAATACAGCAAACAAAGAAAAATACTTGTATACTGCCTTATAAAAATATTTTTTGTATAACTAGTTGATTTAAATATATAAATTATGAAAAATCTTCATGGGGTAAAAATATGGCAATAAAAATTGTTTGCTCTCTTAAGTACTGTTGCATGGCAGAAGGAGCCATTTTTGTTTGTATGCAAATGATGCGACAACTGAGAAAAAGGCGAAAAAACCGATTATATTAAAAACCATGGGAC
>CAJTMS010000002.1:9275-19435 GCA_910577155.1 uncultured Mailhella sp. | reverse complement strand
GGGGAATATCACGACCTAGGAAAATGGTGAAACTTTCCCCGGCGACCGTGGTATGCACAATATTTTATTCAGGAAAAACACATGATTATTCTTTAAAAACAAAATACAATATGCTGCAGAATAATAAAAAGGGAAATAAAGAGGTTAATCTTTTTATTTCCCTATATTAAAAAAGCTGAATAAAAAATCCGTCGTGTCTTTATGTACAATACACAACGGATTTAAAATATTTTGCAGATGTGGTGCCCAGAGCGAGACTTGAACTCGCACAACCGTTTCCAGTCCAGGGATTTTAAGTCCCTTGCGTCTACCAATTCCGCCATCCGGGCATCGGCACAGGAGTAAAAATACATAGAAATTATTTCTTTGTCAAAGGAAAAATACTAAATTTTTTAAAAAAGCAAGAAAGGAATGCGGCAGAAAATTTTTGGCAGGAAAAAAAATTCTTATACAGTATGCAGGTATTTGCTTTATTTTTTTGTCATTTTGCAGTATAGAAAAGACAGAAAAATTTAATTGTTCCATGAGGTTTTAAAATGTTTACGACATATACGGATTTATGTTCTGCGATAACGGCAACTGATAAGAAATTATTAATAACAGCGCAAAATCATTTGGATAATTTGACAAAACCTGTGGGAAGCCTCGGACGTTTGGAAGAATTTGCAGCCAAGCTTTTTACTATTTATAACGGAGAATTTCCTCTTCCTCTTGATCCGGCTATGCATATTCTTGCTGCAGCCGATCATGGCGTGTATGCTGAAGGCGTGGCGCAAAATCCGCAGGAAGTAACGCATTTGATGATTTTAAATATTTTGCGGGGCGGGGCAGCTATCAGTGTTTTGGCAAAACAAAACAATATGCATCTTCTGCTGCTGGACGCGGGGCATAAAGGAACATGTCCCAAATGCCCCAATGCAGTGCGGATAAATTCCCTTGAGATGAGCGGAAATATTGCCAAAGAAGACGCCATGAGTCTTGAATGCTGTGAACGGCTTATTGTATTGGGGGCACATGCTGTCCACGAAGGCATAAAAAATGGCTACCGGATTTTTTCCATTGGGGAAATGGGCATAGCCAATACCACCCCCGCAACAGCTCTTTTTGCCGAACTTTTTGGGCTTGAGCCTGTTTCGATTACGGGACCGGGTGCAGGTTTATCCCAAGAGAAAATTGCACATAAGGCAAAAATCATTGCACAGGCGCTCAAGCGTCATAAAGACGTTCATGGCAAGGCAAGCGCTTTGCAAATTTTAGCAAGCCTCGGCGGCTTTGAAATAGCAACGCTCTGCGGGGTGGTGCTGGGGGCAAGTGCCATGAAATGCCCAGTTATTATTGATGGTTTTATTGCAACTGCTGCCTATGCGGCTGCCTGCTGCATGGATAAAAATGTACAGGATTATGCATTTTTAAGCCATGCATCTGCAGAGCCGGGTTATCAAAAAATAGTGCAGTGCTTAGGGCAAAAGCCTATGCTTGATTTAGGCATGCGGCTTGGTGAAGGCACAGGGGCATGCCTTGCGCTGCAGCTCCTTCGTTCCGCACAGGCTATTTATAATGAAATGGCAACTTTTAAAGACGCCAATATTGAAATAAGTACATATATTCCTCAATAAAATGAATATCTTAACAGCAAAGAATCTCAATAAAAGCTTTAGCATAAAAACCGGTTTTGCCACAAAGCAGGATTTTTTTGCTGTGCAAAATGTGAGTTTTCAGCTCAAAAAAGGGACGTGTCTGGGGCTTGTGGGAGAATCCGGCTGCGGCAAATCAACGCTTGCCAAAATGCTGGTGGGCTTGCTCCCTAAAACAGGCGGAGAAATTCTGTATCAGGATAAACCCATTGAGGATTTTTTTTATCATCCCCATGTGCTGCAAATGATTTTTCAAGATCCCTTTTCTTCCCTCAATCCTCGGATTTGCGTGGGAAAAAGTATTGGAGAGCCTCTCAAAATAAATAATGCTCATCTTTCCCGAAAAGATGTTCAAAACGCCGTGGAAGACATTTTACAGGAAGTGGGCTTGGAAAAAGAGTATTATTACCGCTATCCCCATGAATTTTCAGGGGGGCAGCGCCAGCGTATTGCCATTGCAAGGGCTATTATCACGCACCCGGAAATTCTTGTCTGTGATGAGGCTGTTTCCGCTCTTGACGCTTCCCATCAGGCACAGGTTTTAAATCTGCTTTTGGATTTGAAAGAAAAATATGGCTTGAGTTATTTGTTTATTTCTCACAATTTACAGGTGATATCCTTTATGTGTGATGAAATCATGGTGATGTATGCAGGGGAAATTATCGAGCAGGCGCCGCGGGCTGTGCTTTTTGAAAATCCTTTGCATCCCTATACAAAAGCCCTTATTGCCTCTGCCCCTTATATCGGCAAAGAAAAGCAAAATATTGTGCTGCAGGGAGAAATGCCCAGCCTTATGCAGCGGCAGGTCGGCTGCAGTTTTGCCGGACGCTGTCCCCATGCTCAGGCAATCTGCCGTCAGGAAAAACCGTATTTAAAAGGTGAACAAGAGCATAAAACTGCCTGTCATCTTTTTGCCCATTAAGGAGAAAACATGTTTTTTTGCGCTGCAAGAGAAAAACAGACAAGCATTCCTTGTCCTGACTGCGGCAGGAAGCTTCTGGTAAAACGGACATGCCATGAGGCATATATGTATTGCAGCCATTGCCGCAAGTCCTTTGCATTGAACGATTTTATTCCTCAAATGGACGAGGCAATGGAAGAATTTTTAGAAAATCTGTATTCTGACAGAATTTAGAACGAGAGCGTTTCCCTATGACATTCAAAGAGTTAAAACGTTTTGAAAGAGGGTCAAAGGGGAAAACTTTATCTCTGCTGTCTATTTCTCTATCTCTGCTGTTGCTGTCCGTAAGTCAACAAAGTTGACAAAGGCTGCCGCAAGTCTCGCAAGCCCGACATAAGAGAAACGGCTTCGCCGCTTTCGGTAGCTGGAAAAATTTTCCCCTTGTAAAATGATAATTCTTTGCAGCAAGTGAAAATACTCCTGTACGTTAATTTAATACCGTGATAAGCGTACGGACGGCAGAAGCATAGAGCAGCAAGGCAAACAGCTTTTTCAAGAGCTGCACAGGAAGGGCATGGGAAAGCCGTACCCCTAAAGGGGCTATCAGCATACTGGGCAGGGCTATGCAAAAAAGTGCCTGAACGTGGATATAGCCAAGGTTTGATTTGGGTAAGTCCGTAACATTCCAGCCGGAAATGATATACCCAATACCCCCGACCAAGGCCAGTGTCCATGCAAGGGCAGAGGAAGTGCCGATAGCTTTGCGCAAATCCCCTGTGGTGTAGCGGAGAAAGGGGACAAAAATACTGCCTCCGGCAAGTCCCACAAAACTGGAAAATGCCCCGATAATAAAGGCAGTCACGCGATAGGCTGTGTTTGAAAAGTTTTTTGCGGAATTTTTTGGATATAATTCAAAAAACATTTGTGTTGCCACAAAAAAAAGGAAAGTCAATAAAAGCCAGCGCATGAAATCAGCAGAAAAAAAACTCGCTAAACCGGCTCCCAGCAGCGTTCCCAAGTTAATAAACGGCGTCATGGTGCGGACAATTTTCCAAGCGACGCATTGGCGTTTGGTTTGGGCGTAGGCACTGGAAAATGAGGTAAAAATTGACGCAGAAAGTGACGTTGCGACGACAACATGCATAATATGGTGCGCAGGGATTTGGGCAGTATGTTCAAAAACAATAATGAGCAGAGGAACAATCACAAGTCCGCCGCCAATGCCTAAAAGTCCTGAAAAAAATCCTGAAAGTAATCCGCAGAAAACAAAAATACTTGTACTTATCATTTTTTATGATACCGCTTCACACGAATATTTGAGCCGTCTTGAAGACGAACAGTGTCATAATGGGGGTTGTTTTGCCATTTTTTGCTCAAATACAGTAAGACTATTCCAAGCAGCAGCATGGGCAGGCAGAGGATTTGTCCCATGGTAATAAAACCGAAGAAATAGCCGTATTGGGCGTCAGGGATACGGTAAAATTCCACAAAGGAGCGGGCAAGGGCATAGCCAATGCAAAAAAGAGCTGAAACAAATCCCTTGGGGGGATTTTTTTTCGCCGCAAAAAAAAGCACACAAAAAAGCACAAGTCCTTCCAGTCCTGCTTCATAAAGCTGGCTTGGGTGACGGGGCACATTGCCCCCGCTTGGAAAAATAACAGCCCAAGGGAGCGTGCTTTCTTTTCCCCATAATTCTCCGTTAATGAAATTTCCTATTCTGCCGAAAAAAAGCCCGATGGGGACACACGGCGCAATAAAATCAGTGAGTTCTATAAAATCTTTTTTGTTTTTATACGCCCAGTACAAGGCTGCAAGCAAAACACCGATAAAACCGCCGTGAAAAGACATGCCCCCCTGCCATATTTTAAAAATCTCAAGGGGATGTTCTCTGTAATAGGGAAAATCATAAAAAAGAATATAACCTATTCTGCCTCCTAAAATAACACCGAGAATAATATAGGTAATTAAATCTTCTACATCGTTTTTGGTAAAATTTGCATAGGGTTTTGCAACAAAATATCGGGCGATACTCCAGCCGATAAAAAAAGCAAAGATATACATGATCCCGTACCAATGTATATGGATAAAGGATCCGATGGAAAGAAAAACAGGATCGATATTGTGCTGATAATACATAGAAACTCCGTGTTAAAACTATGCTAACAAATAACCGTGTTTTTGCAAAGTCTTTCCCTGCACATTTTTTTATTGCAATTTAAGGGAAATGGCTTTAAAACCTATTTTTGAAATTATATTTCAAGCAATGGGTAAGAATATGAAAAAATTATTTATTTTTTTAGGATATATACTGTTTGCCGTGACGGCGGGCACGGCAATAGCCTGTACAGGGACAATTTGTACGGCACAGGCGAAAAACTTGCGCATTGCGGTGAGCATTGCGCCGGAAATAGCCTTTGTACAGGAAGTTGTGGGGGATAGGGCTGATATTCTCTGCGTTATTCCTGAAGGGGGAAGTCCTGCAAGCTATTCTCCAAGTCCCAAGGCTCTTTTGCAATTAAGACAGGCAGATGTATATTTTACTATTGGTGTTGCCAGCGAAGGGCTGAATATTGCGGGGCGGCTGCCGGAAAATATCCGTATTGTGCCGCTGCATGAAGAAGCTGCAAAGGTTTATCCTGATTTAATGCTTGGTACAAGCCGTGATCCGCATATTTGGCTTTCTCCGAAACGGGTTATGGTTATGGTGCGGAAAATAGCGGAGGAAGCAGCGGCGCTTGACCCGGAAAATAAGGCTGAATATGAAAAAAATGCCCAAAAGTATAAAGAAAAGCTGCAGGCTGTTGACGAAGAAATAAGACAGATTTTTGCCCAAACGCCGCAAAAGATTTTTCTGTCTTTTCATCCTGCCTTCGGGTATTTGGCTGACGAATACGGGCTGACTATGTATGCCTTGGAAAAGCACGGTAAAGAAGCAGGTGCAAAATACTTGCAGGAATGTATCAATATTGCTAAAAAAAACAGGGTGAAAGCAATTTTTTATCAAAAAGAAATTTCCAGCCGCCAAGTTGAGGCGTTTGCCCGCGAAATCGGGGGCAAGGCTGTTTTGTTAAATCCCCTTGCAAAAAATTATGGGGAAAACATGTTAATCATGGCAAAGACCATGCAAGAAAATATGTAAGAAATTTACGATAATGAACGCACTGTCTATTCAAAATGTCTGCGTGTCTTATGCAAAGCATCAGGCACTCAAAAATATCAACCTTGAAATAGAAGAGGGGGCTTTTTTAGGTATTTTGGGACCGAATGGCGGGGGGAAGTCAACGCTTATTAAAGCTATTATCGGCAGTGTACCCTATACAGGGACAATAAAAATCTTCGGAAAAGAGCAGGAATATGCTTCTCTTGGCTATATGCCGCAGTCGAGCGGTTTGAACAGAGAATTTCCCATTGACGCTCTCGAAGTGTGTTTAAGTTCCAATCTGCATAAAAAGTGGCATTTTTTTTATCGTTATACCAAGGCTATGCAGGAAGAATCCATGGAATATTTAGAGCTTTTGGGTATTGGACATTTGGCTCACCGCTCCATTGCGGAACTGAGCGGCGGGGAATTTCAAAAACTGCTCCTTGCCCGTACTCTGCTTACTAAGCCGAAATTACTGCTTCTGGATGAGCCCACAGCAAATATTGACCCGCAGTCTTCGGAACATATTTTTGAAGTTTTGGCAAAATTTAACCAAAAAATGACAATAATTATGGTCACCCATGATTTATCCGCCATTGCGTCCTGTGTCAAAAGCATTGCTTGTCTGAACCAGTCCCTCATTTATCACGGCGAACCAAAACTCAATGCGGAAATTTTAACAAAAATGTATGGCTGTCCGGTGGATTTAATCGCCCATGGACATCCGCATCGTGTTTTGCCCTATCATGTGCATGATGAAAAAACAGGGGAATGTTATGAAATGGGGGCGGAACATTGCCATGAACAAATGAAAAGACTACGTTGTATGAAAGAGTAAAAAATGTTTTCTGCGTTATTTGAATACCAGTTTTTGCAGTATGCCTTTTGTATCATTGTTCTGAGCAGTATTGTCTGCGGAATCATGAGCAATTTGATTATTGAGAAAAAAATGCTCATGATAAGCGGGGGACTTGCGCACACTGCCTACGGGGGCATCGGGCTTGCGACTTTGCTGGAATTTAATCCCATGCTGGGGGCATTTTTCTTTTCCCTTTGTTCTGCACTGTTTATTGCGTATCTGCATAAAAAATCCCGCGTTTCCCATGATATTTTTATTGCTTTATTTTGGGCGCTCGGCATGGCGCTCGGGATTATTTTTATCGGGCTTGTGCCCGGGCTTTACCCCCAATATCGAGTCCTACCTTTTTGGCAATCTTTTGACAGTTTCAGAAAATGACGTCCGGGCAATGCTTTTTTTAAGCCTGCTTATTTTGGTCAGTGTCTTGGCTTTTTATAAGGATTGGCAGGTTTTTTTATTTGACGAGGAATTTGCCCGCCTACAGGGCATTGCCGTGAATTTTTACCACTATTTTCTCTATGTGCTGGTAACCGTATGCATTATTCTGTTAATACGGGTGGTGGGGATTATCCTTGTACTGGCGCTTTTATCCGCTCCGGCGGCAAGTGCTTCCCTTTGCTCCGGGCATTTTAAAAGCCGTCTTTTCCTTTCTGTCCTTTTTTCTTTTTTGTTTAGCTTTTTAGGCTTGTGGCTGTCCTATACGCTGGATATTTCCTCCGGAGCCTGCATTGTCGTATTCGCTTTTTGTATTTATACTCTTTTACTGGGAATACTGCGGAAGAGAGCATAAAAAAACGGAGGACACTGTCCTCCGTTTGGGTTTGCAGGGTAATTTTATACTATCTGATTATGAACAATTTTGTTGCAATTTAGTATGCTTTTTTTAGAGCGTTTCCATTTAACATGAGGAGTTTTTATACAGGGGGAAAACTTTTATAAAAGTTTCTCCCCCTGCACCCCTTTACAAAACTTTTTAATCTTTCTGATAACATATTCTGAATGTTATCAGAAAATGCTCTAGAATTTGAATTTTTTGAGGCGTTCGACAGCTTCAAGGGTATTTTCATAGCTGCCGAAGGCGGTTAAGCGGAAATACCCTTCACCGCAGAGCCCAAAGCCTTGTCCCGGAGTGCCCACAATATTGACTTGGGTTAAAAGCTCATCAAAGAATTTCCAAGAATCGTGGATAGGGAGTTTAAGCCAGACATAGGGAGCGTCAACCCCGCCGTACACTGTTAATCCCATATTGGCAAAGCCTTCGCGGATATGTTTTGCGTTGATAAGGTATGCGTCAATGAGTTCTTTGACTTCTTTTTTGCCTTGTTCGCTGTGCACAGCTTGGGCGGCACGCTGCACAATATAGGGTGTGCCGTTGTATTTGGTTGTTTGGCGGCGAACCCAAAGATCACGCAAAGGCACATCTTTGCCGTCCTTTGTTTTGAGGCATAAATTTTTGGGGATAACCACATAGCCGCAGCGAAGCCCTGTGAAGCCTGCAATTTTGGAGTAGCTTCTAAATTCTACTGCACATTCCTTTGCTCCTTCGATTTCATAAATGCTGTGGGGCACACCCGCGGTACGGATAAAGGCTTCATAGGCTGAGTCAAAAAGAATAATACTGCCGTTTTGCCGTGCATAATCAACCCAAACTTTGAGCTGTTCTTTTGTCAGCACAGTGCCTGTAGGGTTATTGGGATAGCATAAATAAATAATATCAGGGCGTTCTTTTGGAAGTTCCGGCACAAAATTATTTTCAGAAGTACAGGAAAGGTAAATAATGCCTTGGAATAGTCCGTCTTTTTGAGCCTGTGCACGGCCTGCCATGACGTTGGAATCGGCATATACAGGGTAAACGGGGTCAGTAATGGCTACTTTGCAGGAAGTGTCAAAAAGTTCCTGAAAGTTGCCGATATCGCTTTTTGCTCCGTCACTCACAAAAATTTCATCTTTTGTAAACCCGAATTGCTTGAAAATATCTTCCACAATGGTTTCGCGCAAAAAGTCATAGCCCTGTTCCGGACCATAGCCGCGGAAACCTTCCGGGGTAGCCTGCTCGTCAACAGCTTTATGCAGGGCAGAAATAACACTGGGAGGCAATGGTTTTGTCACATCGCCAATGCCGAGGCGGATAATTTTTTTGTCAGGATTTTCGCTTGAAAATTTATTTACTCTTCTTGCAATTTCAGAAAAAAGGTAACTTCCTGCGAGGTTTTGATAACATTGATTTGCTAAGACCATACTTCCTCTCTTCAATAAAAACTTTCTTTCTTTATAAGTAATTATTTTTATTAACGCAATGTTAAATACTTTCCCCGAAATAATTTTTTGTTCGGAAAAAGAATAAGTGACAAATAAAATCGCTTGTGATATAAAAAAATAAGAATATGTAAAAAAGAGGGCTTTCCTATGGATATGCAAGAAGTACGAAAAATAGCAAAAGAACGTATGCAGGGCTATTGCCGTGTTTGTTCCGTGTGTGACGGAAGAGCCTGTGCCGGCGAAACCCCCGGAATGGGCGGCTGCGGTACCGGGGCTGCTTTTCATAATAATATGAAATCATTGAAAAATATTCATGTGAATATGCGTCTTGTCCATGATGTGCGTGAACCTGAAATCAGCTGCTCTATTTTGGGCTTGAATTTGGAAATTCCCGTGCTTGCTGCTCCTATTGGCGGCGTATCTTTTAATATGGGCGGAAAAATTACCGAAGAACAATATGTTAAAGCCATTGTGGAAGGCTGCAGGGAAAGCGGAACCATTGGCTGTACAGGGGACGGGGTTCCTCCCTTTATCCATGAAAGCGGTTTTCAGGCAATTACTGACGCAGGCGGTTATGGTATTCCTTTTATTAAGCCTTGGGAAGCAAAGGAATTTGATGAAAAGTTAGAAAAGGCTGCTGCAACCGGCTGTTCTGTTATCGGTATGGATATTGACGCAGCAGGGCTTATTACCCTTGCAAAAATGGGACGTCCTGTTTCTCCGAAAGGTCCGCAGGAATTAAAAAATATTGTGGATAAAATCCATGCAAAGGGTAAAAAATTTATCTTGAAAGGTATTATGACCGTTGCTGATGCCCGTGCTGCTGCAGATGCAGGCTGCGATGCCATTGTTGTTTCAAACCACGGCGGACGTGTGCTTGACCATGCCATGGGCGTTGCCGATGTGCTCCCGGAAATTGCGCAGCGCGTCAAAGGACAAGTCACTGTTCTTGCAGACGGCGGCGTGCGTGACGGCGTGGATATTTTAAAAATGCTGGCTCTTGGTGCCGATGCGGTGATGATTGGCAGACCATTCAGTATTGCCGCCGTGGGAGGTGAAAAAGAGGGGGTCAAGGCGTATCTTGAAATGCTCAAAGGACAATTAAAATCCACCATGGTTTTAGTGGGCTGTCCTTCCGTGCAGGAAACAAGCATGCACCTTATCAGTATTCCAAAGGTTTATTAGAATAATTCCTGTTAATACGAAGAATACAGTTTCTCAAGGGGCAAACTTTTAGAGAAGTTTGCCCCTTGAACTTTTTTCGAAACGTTTTAATTTTGCTTTGTTATAGAAAGAGGCTGATAATCAATTACCTATAAAACATATCCTCCTGTTTTTCAGAAAGACAAACAGGGAATGTGGGGT
>CAJTMS010000002.1:0-9240 GCA_910577155.1 uncultured Mailhella sp. | reverse complement strand
CTGCGGATAGCGGCAGCAGAGATAATCATTTCCTCATAAAAAGAAAATTTCATAATTATCTTTTGCAGTATGAAATCAACCTGATACAAAAATAAAGCATTTAATTTTTAAAATATGGCAACTGTCATACAGAATTGTTTTCGACAGCAAAAAGCCTGTTCGTTTTCCCGAACAGGCTTTTTGGTTTCATGATTGTATTTGTGTTTATTCAAACATAAACTTAATAATAAAAATAAGAGCAAGAATGGTTGCCAAGGGGTGAACTTCTTTTATCCTGCCAATAAAAAGGAAGGTAAAGACATAGCTGATAATGCCCCATGCAATGCCATGGGCAATGCTGTAGGTAAGCGGAATACCGATGATTGTCACAAACATGGGAATGGAAAGGGCATAGTCGTCAAAATCCACGTCTTTCAGTGAACTAATCATAAAAAGACCCACGATGATAAGGGTTGGTGCAGTGGCAGCCGAAGGAATAAGGATAAAGAGAGGAGAGAGGAATAAGGAAAGTAAAAATAAAACGGCAATAACCAGTGCGGCTAAGCCTGTCCGTCCGCCGACAGCAACACCGCTGGCACTTTCCACAAAGGACGTCACCGCAGATGTTCCAAAAACAGCAGCGGCAATGGAGCCGATAGCGTCCGCGAAAAAGGCTTGTTTTGCCTGCGGGAGATGTCCTTGTTCATCCAGCATGTTCCCTTTGGTGGCAACGCCCACAAGGGTTCCCACCGTGTCGAAAAGGTCAACGAAAAGCAGGGTGGATAAAATGATAAATGTATCGATGCTCAGTATTTTTGAAAAGTCAAATTGCCAAAAGGTTGGAGCAACGTTCGGCAGGGAAACGAAATTGGATACGGAAAGAGAGTCGATTTTTGTTACCCCGACAAAAGCGCCTACCAATGTGGCGAATAAAATGCTGTAAAGCAAAGCCCCTTTGACCTTTTTTACAAGCATGATGGAAGCTGCAAGAAGCCCGATAACGGTGACGAAACCGGTAGGACTTGCAATATGCCCCATGGACACAAGGGTGGCAGGATGATCCACAACAATGCCTGAAGCCTGCAGTCCGATAAAAGCAATAAAAAGCCCAATACCTGCGGAGATAGCTTTTTTGAGGGGGATAGGAATACAGTTTAAAATACTTTCCCGCAAATTGGTAATTGTCAGGAAAACGAAAATAAAGCCTTCAATAAGCACAATGGTTAAGCCAAATTGCCATGAATAGCCCATGCCAAGGCACACGCTGTAGGCAAAAAAGGCATTAATGCCCATGCCGGGAGCAAGCCCGATAGGCAGGTTGGCATAAAAAGCCATAATAATGGTGGCAATGGCAGAGCTTATTGCTGTTGCTGCAAAAACAGAGCCTATGTCCATGCCCGTGGCACTCAAAATTGCAGGGTTCACTGCCAAAATATATGCCATGGTCATAAACGTGGTGACACCTGCAAGGATTTCCGTGCGGACAGTGGAGCCTTTTTCCTTGATTTTAAAACAGGTATTGAGATCCATTTCTTCTCCTATTAAAACAGGTTAATAGTGGTATAGCTGAAAGATAATTTTTAGCAAAGTATCTGCTAAGTTGCAAGGAAAAAAAGCAGATAAGAGGACATGTTTGACAGGAAGTTCCAAGGGAAAATGTCTATGTCCGCCCTATGCTGAAAAAAGACAAAATTGTTAAAAATAAAAAATCCTCAGGAATATTTTTCAGGTATCACGCATAATGCTTGACCTTTACGGACTTGATACGTATACTTTCTTGTCACATATCTTACGTTTCATGCTATAGATCGGAGGAGAAAAATATGGCAGGATTAGAACCAACCCCATACATTTGGTTTGATGGGAAGCTTGTACCTTGGGACGAAGCAAAAATTCACGTTCTTACTCATGGTTTGCATTATGGTACCGGTTATTTTGAGGGTATTCGTGCTTATAAGTGTGCAAATGGACAATCCTCTGTTTTTCGGCTTCGCGATCATATCCAACGTATGATTAATTCCGCAAAAATTTTGGCTTTGCCTTGCCCTTATACTGTTGATGAACTTTGCAGGGCAACCATTGATACGCTTGTTGCCAATAAAATGGAGTCAGCCTATATCCGCCCTTTAAGTTTTGTGGGCTATGGTTCTCTCGGTGTTTATCCCGGCAATAATCCTATCAACACCATTATTGCTGTCTGGAGCTGGGGAGCCTATCTTGGAGCTGAAGCTCTCGATTTGGGAGTACGCGTAAAAACCAGCTCCTTTAGCCGTCTTCACCCTAATACCATGATGGGCAAAGCAAAAGCCAGCGGCAACTATGTCAACTCCGTGCTTGCAAAAGTGGAAGCCGTGCAGGACGGTTACGATGAGGCTCTTATGCTCGATACCAATGGTTTTGTTTCTGAAGCAACAGGTGAAAATGTCTTTATTGTCCGCGGCAAAACCATTAAAACAACACCGCTGACCTCCATTTTGGAAGGTATCAACAGAGCAAGCGTGATTACTCTTGCAAAAGACCTTGGCTATGAAGTTGTGGAAACACAATTCACCCGTGATGAACTCTACTGTGCCGATGAAGTCTTTTTCAGCGGTACTGCTGCGGAAGTAACACCTGTGCGGGAAGTTGACCGCCGTACCATCGGTAAAGGCAGAGCCGGTGATGTGACCAAACATCTGCAAAAAGCATTTTTTGAAATTGTACAGGGTACCAATCCGAAATATCAGGATTGGCTCACTCCGTATACATTCTAAGCTGAGTATCGTATGGCAAATATTTCTCTTGCAGCAAAATACCGTCCGCAGACTTTTGCCGAAGTTGTCGGACAGGATACTGTCAAAAAAGTACTTTCTCTTGCCTCGTTGCAGGATAAGGTTGCTCCTGCCTATCTTTTGAGCGGAACGCGCGGTGTGGGGAAAACAACCCTTGCAAGAATATTTGCCAAAGCCTTGAATTGTGCAAATGCCCCTACAGGTGAACCCTGCAACCGGTGTGAAGCGTGTAAGCGCATCACACAGGGGGCATTTGTTGATGTGGTTGAAATTGACGGTGCGTCGAACCGTGGTATTGATGATGTGCGCAGGCTTCGGGAATCTGTAGGATATTCTCCTCTGGAGGGTCGCTATAAGGTTATTATTATTGACGAAGCGCATATGCTCACCAAAGAAGCTTTTAATGCCCTGCTGAAAACCTTGGAAGAACCTCCCCGCGGCGTTGTTTTTATTCTTGCCACAACAGAACCGCACAAATTTCCTGTCACGATTTTAAGCCGTTGTCAGCTGTATGTCTTTAAACAGGTTCCTGAACATAATATTGAACAGCATCTGGCAAAAATTCTGAAAAATGAGCAAATTGCCTATGATGATGACGCCCTTGCCCTGATTGCCCGCCGTGCCATGGGCAGTGTGCGGGATGCCATGTCGCTTCTTGGGCAATGTCTTGCCCTTTCTCCGGATGATATCGAAGGGTATAAGCTGGAAAGCCGTGTTGTCCGCCAAACCTTGGGACTTGCAGGTATTGAGGTTATGGACAGGCTTTTGCAGGCTATGCAAAATCAGGATGTGGCAAAAACAACCGTGCTTGTGCGTGATGTTTTGGCGGAAGGCATTGATATTGGCTTTTTCTTAGGGGAGCTTGTTCGGCTGTTTCGGAATTTATTTGTTTTGAAAGAAGCAGGCAAAGAAGTGCTTGCAGATTTGCCCCTCAGGGAAGTTGTCCGTCTTGAGGAACAGGCCAGCCATTTTTCTGCGGCATTTCTTCATGCAGGCTGGCAAATGGTTTTGGAAAATCAACGCCGTATTTTGCAAAGTTATGAACCCGCCTCCGCCCTTGAACTGCTCCTTTTGAATTTGACCCTGCTGCCTCGGCTGCTGCCCCTTGAAAATGTAATGCCGCCGAAAAATGAGGATAAACAGCACGAGAACAAGCCGGGGGAGTAGTTGCCCCTGACAAGGAAAATCTTGTACAAAGAGGGGCAAAAAAAACATGTTCTCACGATGGATACGGCGAAAATACCGAAGAGGGTGAAAAGACTGTCCAAAATGAAAAAAATGCCCTTTATCATAACGAACACTCTTTTACGGAAACAGAGCCTGCTTTCGCTCCTTCATTTGCTGCTCCCGCTGTAACGGAACAGATTGAACCTTCTTTTATACAGCAAACGGAAAAAAAACGTTTTGCTCCGCCCATTTTTGAAGAAAAGCGGGAGGATACGGCAAAACCTGTCAGTGAGTCTGTCAAAAAGAAAGAACCCGACAAAAATTCTTTTCGGCAAAAAATTTTAGAAGCCCAAAAAGCACAGGCTGAAAGCAGGCAGCGGGAATACAGCCCCCAGCCGCAGGAAAAAATTATTCCTGTTGATGCAGAAAATATTATTCACGCGCCGCTGCGGGATTTTACGCCTGATTTTGAACAGGAACAAATTGATTATTCCGATGAGGAAGAACGCCTCTCCGCTTCTGCTCATGCCGGAGGAATGGAAAATTCCCGCCATTTGTTTGATGAAAACAGTATTCCGGAAGAGGCAAAAGAACCCTTTGACTGGCAGGCTTTTTTAGCCTATTGCGAAGAACACGATTTTCCTGTAGAGTATATTCCGCTTATGCAGGGGCTCACAGTTATTTTAACCAAAGAAAACTGCCATGTAAAAGTTTCTTCCGGACCGCAGGCAACAATTTTCAATAAGGTCAAAAATCAGCTTGAGAGCCTGCTCTGTACTTTTTTGGGAAGAGAAGTAAAAATACAGGTCACAATTGTGGCGTATGAACTTGTCAGTGATGAAGAACTGCGTGAAAAAGCTTCAAATAATTCACAAATCAAATTGCTCATGAAAGAGTTTGGGGCTGAAATATACAGATGTTACGACATCAAACATGAGAGAAAAAACTAAGGAGTATCACCTTGAAAAACATGAATGATTTGGTGCGTCAGGCACAAGTTATGCAAAATAAGATGGCAAAACTGCAGGCAGAAATGGCTGAACGCGTTGTGGAAGCAAGTGCAGGCGGCGGCATGGTAAAAGTCAGTGTCAACGGCAAAAATGAATTGAAATCCATTGTCATTTCTCCGGAAGTTACCGGTGATGTTGAAATGCTGCAGGATTTAATTGTCAGTGCCGTCAACGAAGCAAACCGCATTGCAAAAGCCGATATGGAACGCGAAGTTTCAAGAATTACCGGCGGCATCAAAATTCCCGGAATGTTCTAAGTTTTTGGCTCGAAAAATGAGAAAAAAGGCTGTTTACAAACAGTCTTTTCTTTGTTAAATATTTAACAATCTGGAACAAACTAAATAAATTCTCAATATAACCGATAACTCCTGTACAGAATTTATTTTGTTATCTCATCACAGGGAGGAAATGTATGAGTATAAACAAAACCCTATCTGGCATCAATGTCGGGATTATTATTTTGACGGTGCTGGTTGGATTTTTTTTCTATCAACTTTATGGCTCCATACAGAATAGCAGGAAGCAGAACAGCAACAGAGAAATTGCCATAGCGCTGGCAAATGAATTGATAGAATCCTCCAGACAATTAACCAGTAATGTACGCCAATATGCGGCAACCGGTGACAGTCAGTATGAGACAGTGTATTTTAATATTGTTGATGAGCGCGCCGGCAATAAGCCTCGTTCTGCAAATCGTGCTGTTGCCCCCGGGCAGAGTATTGCGTTAACAGATTTGATGAAACAGTACGGTATTACAACCGAAGAACTGGCATTAGTTGAAAAAGGAAACGCTCTTTCCAATGCGTTAATTGCTTTGGAAACAGAAGCAATGAACGCTGTCAAAGGCATATTTAAAGATAATGAGGGCAATTATACCGTAAAGGGTGAACCCGATATGGAACGTGCCCGCAATCTTGTTTTTGGTTCTGCCTATAATGCAGAAACAGTAAAAATTATGGCTCCTCTCAATGAGTTTCTCCTTGCACTGGATAAGCGTACAGATGCTCTTGTAGAAGCCGGTAAACAAAATGTGGAAAGAACGAGCATGTATCTTTGCGTAGCCCTTGTTCTTACCCTTATTCTTTGTATCAGCGGCACTATTTACGGAAATAAAGGGGTTTGCCGTCCTTTGGCACAGCTGTCCGGGTTTGCAAAAAATGTGATGACGGGAAATTACAGCTCCCGCATGAACATGCATTCTTCCAATGAAATAGGAACGCTGGCAAATGCTCTTGACGGCATGCTTGATGAACTGGAGAAACAGCTGCTCTTTTCAAGAGGAGCCCTTACAAGCCTTCCTGTTCCCTGTGCGGTTTTTAATGTTAATAATCAGCTTGTTTTTGCCAATGAACCTATGCTTCAGGCTTTCAACCGCGGAGGAAAAATGGAAGATTCCGTGGGCATAAGCTCCGGCACATTCTTCTATAATGAACATTCCCGCGAAACCATGGTTGCCAGATGCCTGAAAACAGGCTCAAGCGACAATGCCTCCTTCAGCTATGAACGGGCAAACGGCAAGTTCCTGCACATGGATGGCTATGTAAAACCTATGCATGATAAAAACGGTGAGCTCTCTCACGCTATTATTATCTTGCTGGATACAACAGCCATTATGGAGCATCAGGAAGAAATCAAGAAAAATGAAGAAATGATGCAGACTGTTGCTAAGTCCGTACTCGATCTTATTGCCTCAGCCCACGGCAACTGCGAACAGCTTGTGGATGTGCTTGTCAAAACGGATACTGCCACAACCGAAACCTCGGGACATATGCATAATGCGCTGACAGCCATGGAACAAATGAACATGGCAGTGCTTGATATTTCCAAAAATGCGGGCAATGCTGCTGTCAATGCCGAAAACATGCGAAATACGGCAACAGGCGGACAGCATATTGTTGAACAGTCTGTTTTCGCCATTACCGTTGTGCAGAAAAATTCCGAAGAGCTCAGTAAAGAAATGGAAAAACTCAGCACAGAAGCACAAAGCATTAACCAAATTATGACCGTTATTTCCGATATTGCCGATCAAACAAACCTGCTGGCATTAAACGCTGCTATTGAAGCTGCCCGAGCAGGAGAAGCAGGGCGCGGTTTTGCCGTTGTTGCCGATGAAGTACGGAAACTTGCCGAAAAAACCATGAATGCAACCTCGGAAGTAGGCTCTGCTATCAGAAATATCCAAGAGGGCACAGACCGCAACATGGAACATGTGAACCGCGCGGTAACAAGTATTGCAGAAGCCACCGACCTTTCCCATTCTTCCGGAGAAAGTCTGAAAGAAATTGTTGATGCAACAACACTTTCTGCGGATATGGTACGGGCTATTGCCACAGCTTCCGAAGAACAGTCTGCAACTTCTGCCCAGATTAATGAAATTGTTGAAACTGTTGATACTACCTTGCAGGATGTGGCGCAAAGCATTGCCAATGCCAATAATGCTGCAAGACAGCTCAATGAACAAATGCAGGAAATAAGCAATCTTATGGACAAACTCAAAGGTTAATTTTTAAAATACTGCACGTGTGCGGAAAAAGGCTGTTTACGAACAGCCTTTTTTCTTATATAAGAAAACAAAATACACGCGGAGGTTTTTATGGCGACCCTCAGTAAGCTTTTTCAAGAGCAAAATAAACGAAGCCTTGTGATTTCCCCTGTTGAAACCAGTATTTTTGACTTGCTCAAATCAGGACCCGGTCCTTCCAGTTCCCATACCATTGGTCCTATGAAGGCCGGTTATGATTTTTTATGTTTGAGCCGTGAAAAACTCCCGTCTTTTAAGCAAAAACCCAATCGCTTTCTGGTGCGCCTTTTTGGCTCCTTAAGTGCCACAGGCAAAGGGCATGGCACCTGTTCTGCCGTGCTTGCAGGGCTTTTGGGACACAGTCCTGAAAAATGCCCTGCCGGGCTTCTCAAGGAAATCAGCAATAATCCTGACGAGCATTATACACAAATGCTGGGGGAAATTCCCATTACTCTTTCTTTGCACAATATTATTTATGATAATGTGGTGCATGATTTTCCTTATAATAATACCCTTATTATTGAGCTTATGGACAGTGCAGGCGAAACACTGCTCGAGCGGGAATATTATTCTGTGGGCGGCGGCTTTATCCAGTGGAAAGGCTGGAAAGCTCCTACTTTCGGCAAACCTGTGCATCCCTATCAAAGCATGCGGGATTTGCAGCGCCGTCTGGAACAAACAGGGCTGACTATCCATGAGCTTTTACTGGATAATGAAACAGCCATTACCGGCTACTCCCGCGTTGCTGTGCTGAAATATCTTGATGAACTCATTGAAACCATGATGATGAGTGTGAAACGCGGGCTTGGCAAGGAAGGCGTTTTGCCCGGAACGCTCAATGTACAGCGAAAAGCCGGTGTTTTGCACGAAAAAGCAAGAATACATACGGTTGCCCATGAACGGTTTTTAACCAATTTAAATGCCTATGCCATGGCAACGGCTGAAGAAAACGCGGACGGCGGTGTAATTGTCACAACGCCGACCTGCGGAGCGTCCGGGGTTTTGCCTGCACTTTTGTACGCCATGCGCTATGATATGCATATTGGTGACAGGGCGCTGAGGGAAGGCTTGCTTGCGGCTGTGGCGATTGGCTTTTTGGCAAAGCATAATGCCGCCATTGCAGGCGCTGAAGTGGGCTGTCAGGGAGAAGTGGGGGTTGCCTCTGCCATGTCTGCCGCCATGCTGACGCACTCCCGCGGCTATAATGCTGTGTATACGGCAAATGCCGCGGAAATTGCCTTGGAACATCATTTGGGACTGACCTGCGACCCTGTGGGCGGCTATGTGCAAATTCCCTGCATTGAACGCAATGCCGTGGGAGCTGTCAAAGCCTATAATGCCTTTTTGCTCGCCATTTCCGAAGACCCCAAAAGCCATCGGGTAAGCCTTGATTCTGCCATTGAAGCCATGGGTGAAACAGGCAGGGAAATGAATGCCAAATTCAAGGAAACCTCTCTTGGCGGACTGGCAGTGTCCATGGTTAACTGTTAAATTTTTTATGAGTATGTGAGGGGGAACTTTTGCAAAAGTTCTCCCCTCACACTCCCCCACAAAAACTTTTTAACTAAGCTAAATTGCTATACATTTTCGTTTGATAAAATTTCCTGAGCACGATTTTTTATTTCTGTTGGTATGGAAGAGCTTTTTATAATTAATAAAAGAGCTTCTTTTTCTGAATGATTATTAAATAATTGCAGGGCACAGTTTATTCTTGTTAAATTTGGGTTTACTTTTCTAGTATTGTTGTTTTGAAAAATTTTTTGAGCCAGTTCCTTTTTATTAGAGCAGTTTC
>CAJTMS010000001.1:99232-111640 GCA_910577155.1 uncultured Mailhella sp. | reverse complement strand
CCATAAAAATCTCCTTATTTTTTTCTTTTTTCTATATCTATAAAAAAGTAATCACTTACACGAGATAATTCATTAAAAGTACATTTTTCATTAATTTTTATTTCTTTTTTCGAAAGAATATAAATCGTAGCATTATTATTTGTCGTTACAACAAAATAATTATATCCTAACAAAAATAATGTAGGATTATAATAATTTGTTTTTGATAAACAACTAAAACAAACTAACAGAACATAAATAATAACTAATGTATGTAGACAAGATATACTTAATGCTGCAAAAAAATATCCTAAATAGATAGGCAAAAAAACATCATTATTAATTTCAACACGTTTAGATGATTTTAGATTTTCAATTGTTTTTTGCTTAAAAAATAATGATAATATAAATCCAGTTCCAACAATACTTACTCCAATTCCTAACAAATAAAATAACTCCCTCCATGAAAAAGGATAAGTTTTCGCATAAAAAACAAAAAAAATCCAACTACATGAGTTCATAGCAAAAAAAAGATTTAACAATAGCTTACGCATCATTTTATCCTTTTCTTTTTCTTTTCCAATTCTTTTATCTGCATATTCAATGCAACTTTATGATTAAACTGCTTTTCCTTTTTCAGCTGTGCTTTGAGCTTTTGGATTTGTTCTTCCAAAAACTCGGTTTCCTGTAGGAGCTGTTTTGCCTTTTCGGGCGAAAGTTCTCCCTGTATGCCTGTTTTTTGTCTGGCATTGTTGACAATAACGGCATTAATCAAATCATCGTACAAGACAAAAAGATTTTTTTGCCTGCAGTTTTCCAAACGCATATTGTTTGGAAGTTCCGCATTATTTTCAAACCAATGGGAATGTATGTAATTTTCTATAATGTTTTTGTTCTTGTCAACCGTATTTAACTGCTGGTGTGCGAGCCATACCTGATATGCATTTTGTCTGCACAAAAGCAAAATCATGGGATAAGGCACTGGTGACATAATAAATGAGGCTATTTGCTTATATTTTTGCTCCAAAATGTCTTCAGCCACTTGAACTTCAATTACTAAAATTTCTTCATAACAATAGGCTTCATCCTGAAACTTAGGAATATTTATTAAATCTGGTTTTAGACAATATTTAACCATAATTTTTTGTATAGCTGAAGACAGAAAATCTTTTTCCTTTGAGGACAAAGAAGATTTTTCAAAAAACATTTTCTTTGGTAAAAACTGATAAAGTTCTGTTCGCTTCCAAATTCCTATTTGCGAATAAAAAAGCACGTTTTTCTCCTTATATTTTCTTATTTACACTTTTTCAAAATAAGAAAACTAACAAGCTCAAAATCCTCAGCCCTTTCCTGAACAGAATGTAAACTTGTGCCTCCGCGATTAAAAATACTTGCTTTACCTGACAGACTTTTTCTGCCCAAAACAGAATCAATCACCTGATTGAGCAGTGCGGAATATTTAGCCATATCCTGCCCGTCGTTTGTCTGTTCATTGAAAAGCTTTATTGCTTCCTGTGCCGTTTCCCTGTTTCCTTTGCAGATTTTTTTGGAAAAATCCAAAATCTGTTTTGCCTGCACGGAATTAAGACGGATTTCTCCGCTGTCCGTTATGTAAAACATATAAAAAGGAAAGAGTGCATTGTTTTCTTTGCCTTTTTCTTCTCCTTGTACCTGACGCAAAGTAATAAGCATGCCTTCTTCCATTTCTTCCTGTTCAGAAATATCAACTAAAGCATATAAACCAGTAGGAGCTTCAGTAAGTTCTTTTTTATGTTCCTTTAAATATTCTTGTAAGTCTATTTTAAAATCATTAAAAGTTAAATCCGTTATTGAAATTCCACCTGAAATATCTTCCAAATCAACAACTTCATTCTTTAAACGTTCAAGTTGCTTTTTACGATATTCAAGGTCTTTCATTTCCTTAGTTTCTTCAATAACGTTTTCCTCTCCTGTAGAAGACACATCTAAAAGCACCATACGTCCTTTTACTCGACGCTGTAAATCAATATAACCATCCAAATCATCCATAGGCCAAAAATTAACTAATTGAATACTGGCATTTTTTGACCCCAAACGATCTATTCTGCCAAACCGTTGAATAATACGTACAGGATTCCAGTGAATATCATAATTTACTAAATAATCACAATCTTGCAAGTTCTGACCTTCAGATATACAATCTGTAGCAATAAGAATATCAATTTCTTTCTCAAATTCTGGATAAACTTTATGACGTTCCTTTGAAAGAGGAGAAAAAAGCGTTAATAACGTATTTAAATCTTGTATTTTTATTTTCTTTTTATCCTGTGCAGTTAATGGAAGAGTTGTTTTATTATCAGCAGAACCTGTTACTAACGCCGTATATATACCTAGTTTTTCTAATTCGTTATGCAAATTTTCATACAAATAAAGAGCAGTATCAGCAAATGCTGTAAAAATTATTATTTTTCTATTTTGTCCATTAATAGGATGATGGATTTTATCTAATACTAAATCTCGTAACGCTAAAAACTTTTTATCGTTATCAACTGTTATGGATTGTGCTTCATTTTGAATTTTTGTAAGTTTTGCTCTATCTTCTTGCAAATCTTGTTGCCATTTTATTAAATCCATATCACCAAGTGCAACTTGAATTTTATTACCAAAAGAAAGACTTTCTAAATCTTCATCATCAAAATCAAGTTCATTAACATCAATATTTTGAAAACTGCCTTGTTTTTTTTCAATGAGTTTCAAAGTTGTTTCTATTTTTTCAATAATATTTTCAACAGTCAAAGAAAATGAATGTATAGAACTCTCCATGCGCTTCAAAAGTCCCACTCGAACAAGCCCTACTAAGCTCGCTTCACGGTCTAACTGACGAAAAACAGATGAACCTGACTTTACTTCCATGTCATACAACTGTTCATATTTTCCTCTTTTCTCAGGCAAAACATAACGTAGCGGAGAATAAACCGCTAAATTTAAATTTTTTATTTCTTTATTGACTTCTGCAATAGGAGGAAAATGACCTTTTTTATCCAATTCAGGATTACAATTTATAGGTTTTAATCGCTTAGGAAATTTTCCTATTTCATTTATATTGTAATATTTTTCTATATGCTTACGAGATCGTGCTATGGTCACTGTATCCAATAATTTAAAATAATCCATATCCATCATCTGAATAAAAAGCTCTGTTGTCCGCTCATCATCCTTTAAACTTGACCATTTGTTAAAAATAAGCTGTGCTTTACGAAGTACACCTTCAATATTAGGTAAGCCAAGATCAGAAAATGCATCATTTTTTCCTTCGGTTATAAACGCTATCTGATTCTTAATATCATTCATTCTATTATTAACTGGAGTTGCTGAAAGCATTAATACTTTCGTTTGGACACCTGATTTTATAATATCATTCATTAAACGTTCATAGCGAGTTTTACGTCCTTTTACAGGAGGATTATTCCTAAAATTATGCGATTCGTCTATGACAACCAAATCATAATTACTCCAGTTCAATGTGGCTAAGTTTACTTCCCCTGAAGTACCTGATTGCCGACTTAAATCCGTATGATTCAAAACAGTATAATTAAATCTATCAGATTCAAACTGATTACGATTATCATTCTGGGTATACATAGTCCAATTTTCACGGAGTTTTTTTGGAGCTAAGACAAGAACTCTATCGTTTCTAAGCTCATAATATTTAATCACGGCAAGTGCTGTAAATGTTTTACCAAGACCTACGCTGTCCGCAAGTATACATCCATTATATTTTTCAATTTTATCAATTATTCCCATTACAGCATCACGTTGGAATGGGTATAATTTATTCCATATTTTAGTATCCTTAAAACCTGTTTTTGTTTTTACAATATTTTCATCTGTAAGCTCATCCAAATAAGCATAAAAAATATTATAAAGCATAATAAAATAAATAAATTCAGGAGAATTTTCCTTATAAAGTACCTGTAATTGAGATAAAAGTTCAGCTTTTACATCTTCAACCTTTGTATTATCATTCCATAATTCATCAAAACTTTTTAAAAAATCCGACAAATTCTCTTTATCATACAACGCAACATTCACGTCATGACGTTTAGATGAACCTATACCTAGACCATCAGTTGAAAAGTCAACTGTACCGTTAATAGTTAAAGATTTTTCCTTATTTTCTACACAAATATAACGGGCAGTTGCTATATCTTTTTCACAAAAGGCACGAACTTCACACTTTTCCTGCACCCATTTTGCACACGCTTTTGCAATTGTGGACTGCAACATTTCATTTTTTAATTTTATTTCATATTCCGTACCTGAAATACTATTTATACCTTCCTGAAACAAAGAAGGTAACTTACGAATTAATCCAAATTCTTTATAAACTGCTTCTTTTTGCTTTACTGGCTGCGTTAAAATAAAACGCATTTTTTCTATCTTAGAAAGTTCTTTTTGCAAAGCAGAATAGGCATATATGGTAAAATACGCCGATACAAAAGAAATCTTTGAACCCTTTCCTATATATTCTTTCAATTCATCAACAACTCGTTCATTTGCCCGATTAGTCAACACTTTTGATGTACTCATATTAATTCCTATTTATTTTCTTAAGTTATACATATATTCTTTGTCTATTTCTTAAATACTTATCATACATTAATAATATTTCATAATAAAAAACAAGCCAAAAGAAAAATAAAGAAAAACAATTAATTACAACTAAGGGAGTATAAACTCCCTTAGAATAATTTATACTATTTATAGTAACTTTTAACTTAGTTCATTAGTAGTCACCTCACTTGAAGATGCAGATTTATCATCTTGTAGGCAAGAGGATTTTTGTTCATCATCTGCTTGCTCATCTTCACATGAAGAGCTTTTATCAAGTTTATCAATATAACAGGCGGTTACGCCAAGGGCTACTGCTCCTGAGATTACTCCTGCCAGGAATGATGCTAAATTTCCCATAAATTTCTCCTTATAGGGTTGAGGGTAAAAGGTTAACGAAGTATTTTGAGAATCAAAGGTACTACAATTTGTATTATCATTTTCACCACTTTCATAAAGCAATGGGACTGAGGATACGCCCTCAGCCCCTTGCATAGTTTGCGTTTTCTTTTTCATACTAATCATCCCAATGTTCTTTTACAGTTTCCAGGACTGCAATAACTACGGGAATCCATGGTAAGAAGTTATAACGGATACCAGCCAAACTTTTTACATGTTTAAAGTGTTCTTTATTCTCTGTATTTTCATTAACTGAAAAACACCAGATATTATCAATTTGCACAATATCAGCAATATAAAGCTGACAGATTTCTTCTACACGCATACCTGAATAGAGGGCAATAAGCGGAACCCAAAAGCGAGCATCAGAGCCCTCAGTTTCTGCTATATATTGAGTCATATCACCAAAAAGTTTTTCCAGTTCCTCTTGAGAAAATCCCTCTCTCTTGTTTTTATTCCTGACAACTTGTTTATCCTCCAATGTTTTTTGGAAACCACTATTAATATATCGAGCTTGAATTACGCCTTTATATTCCAGTTCACACCAATTAATAAAACTGCGAACATTTATTTGCCGATTATGCATAGTCTTGGCACTGAGAAGCCTTTCAAATTTTCCTTGTTTACCCATTTCAGCAAGTTGTTTCCATTTTTTATTTCCATGAAGTTTAGGTATTATTCGGCTGGGCAAATATTTCAATACATTAAAATATGAACGAATATGCCCGCGAGAAAGTTCAGCAACAGAAATATCTCTTCCTTCAATTTCTGTAATAATTTCTGTAAACTGCTTTACATGAGGAGGAATTTCTTTAGCACTGCCAGGAGTCCATACCAAACTTTTAGCTTTTATAAAAGCATCAACCGCTTTGGAAAGATGTGGTACAATTTCTTTTTCCAATTCAGCTTGCTTTTTGTTCTTCTCAACAACAATTCTGCTTGCAGCATATTGAACTTCTTGACTTTCATTAACAATAAATCTTCTCTTCTGTACATTTTTTGCCGGTACATTTTGATTGACAACTACAGGAGAATAAACAGCCTGAGGCAGAACCGCTTTTGCGGTTCTGTCCTCATTTTTTCCTGAAAAATAGCCTAAAAACAGATCATTCCAAAAATCATCTTCCTGTGACAAGAACATAAATGTACCAATTGTACCAGAACTTTTCTCTGTAAAATCAGTAAATTGCAGTAAAGTTTCCGTATCCATTCGTACCATGCCCGCAAGAACTTTTTCGGCAAGCACAAAATATTCACGGCAGAGCACAGCATACCGCAAGGCAAGGGGACGGGCTTCTTTCAGCCGTCCTGTGCCAAGCGATTTACGCAATTCCTTTCTATTAAGTAATGAATGCAAGTGCTTAGGTACAGGTATACGAACGTAATACACACCATTTCTAAGGAGCAGATAGGAACCGTATCCGGAGTTTAAATTCCTGCTCGCGGATTTGTCTAAACAAATTTTGGACATAAAAAAAGCCTTGATTGTATCAGTGAAATGTACCACCGAAATAATCAAGGCTAATTCTGAAAATACTGACAATAAAATCAATATCTTACTAAAAAATGGCGGAAAGGCAGGGATTTGAACCCTGGATACAGGTTTAAGCCCGTATACTCACTTAGCAGGCGAGCTCCTTCGGCCGACTCGGACACCTTTCCAAACAGTAGAAAAAACTTTTATGTCAAAATATCTGCTTTGTCAAGCAAAAAAATCCGGTTCTCCTTTTCCCTGCCATTTCCATTTGCCGACTGCATTCAACTTTTCTCATTTTTTTCTTTAAAATTATTCCCTTAGGAAAAATTTTAACCTATGCATATCAATCCGTTATCTCCTTAATAAAAAAAAAGATTTCCCCCTGTTGCCTATTGCTATATTTTGAAAAATACTATATTGTATTTTAAAATTTTGTCATGCCTTTGCATGGCTCTAGGATACATTTCAAGAAGATGAGGATGCCGATGGAGGATAAAAGTAAAGAAGTAAAACCCACAAAATGCCGTTGTGGGTGCGGCTTTGGACCTTTTCTTGTTGGTCTTGTTTTAGCCCTTGTAATTGGTTGGTCTGTAATTCCTGCAATTAAGCTCGAAGAAAAAAAACAACCTGTTGAATTCAACCACGTAGCACATATTGAAAATGCAGGTATGGCTTGTGAGGACTGTCACTTCCTGCGCGAAGACGGCACCTATCACGGTTTGCCCGATACTGCTGCCTGTGCTGCCTGTCACGAAGAAGCCGTAACGGAAAATCCTGAAGAACACCGTTTCATTAAAGAATACGTTGCCAAAGGAAGAGAAATTCGTGATGAATGGCTTGTGTATCAAAAACAGCCGGACAATGTTTTCTTCAGCCATGCAGTGCACTCAATGGAACGCTGTGCAAATTGCCATACAGAATTTGAAACACCACAGCAATTCTGCAGCCTTTGCCATATTGATGTTGCTTCTACAACAAAACCTCCGGTTTACAAAGAAAATAAAATTTCAACATATTCTGTCAACACCATGAAAATGCCTGAATGTGAAGCCTGTCACGCAAATCCGGGACACTATGGCACAACCAATGCAAGCACTGCTTGTTTTGTCTGCCATAAATAAGGGAAAGGGGATCGAACATGCAAAGACGTGGATTTTTAAAATTTGCTCTTGGTGGTACAGTAGGTCTTGTTGCCTCTCCTGCGATTTGGACTACCCTTTATGATCTTGCGTATTGGACGCAAAACTGGGGTTGGATTCCTCGCTTGCAAAAAGGTGAAGACCTTTCAATTGCTACAGTATCAAAACTTGACGGAACACCGCTCAAAGTCCGCACAGTTGACGGACGGGTTGTTCGGACAAATGGAAATAAAGAAAATGCCTATTCAAAAGGCGGACTTACTCCTCTTGCTGCATCGGAAGTACAGCTTTTATATTCCGAATCCCGTATCAAACGTCCATTAAAACGCGGATTTGACGGCGGATATGCCTATATATCATGGGAAGAGGCAGAAAATATCCTCAAGGAAAAAACCGGCGAAGCAAAGGGCAGCATGGCATTTTTGAGTGCCGACAGTTCATCTTCTTTGAACGATGTCTATTCTGCTTTTTTGGCTGAAAACGGCTCAAAAGATTTCTTCTTCATGCCCAGCGATGAACAGGCTGCAACTCTTGCATGGCATGCACTGGGCGGCAGCGGTCGTATTGGCTATGATATCGCAAACAGTGACTGCATTCTGGCTGTTGGCGCAAACTTTTTGGACAGCTGGGGACCTGTTGCGCATAACCGTGCAGTTTTCAATGAAACACACCAAAATGCGGAAGACGCAAGTCAGGCAATTTATTATGCAGGCGCAATGCAAAATAATACCGCTGTCGTGTCTGATTTATGGCTCCCCGTAAAAACAGGCACAGAAGAAATTTTCCTCGGCGCTATTCTTGCAGAACTGGTAAAAAGTGCCGCACTTGCAGACGAAAGCCTCACTTCATTAACCGGTCGTTACAGCCTTGAAGAAGCAAATAAAGTTTGCGGAACAAGCATGGAAAGTATGCAAAAACTTGTTTCTGCGCTCAAAAACGCAAACCGTCCTCTTGTTTTTGCAGGCACAACGGAAGGGCAAAGTCAGGGCACGGGCGTACACATGCTTGCTATTGCTGTCAATGCTGTCCTTGGACGTATTAACCAGGACGGCGGTCTTGTCAGCTTGCCTATGGATGATCCGCTTCTTCCTTCTGCACAAAGCCTTACTGACATTTTTACACGCAATTTTGTTTCCTTCAGCATGCAGGTTGCCTCCGGGGCAAAAGAAGCTCCAAAGCTTCTCTTTATTAATGATGCAAACCCCGTGTATGCACTTTCAAAGGATGCGGAAGTCAAGGAATGTCTGGCAAAAATCGACTATAAAATTTGTTTTGCAAGCCACTTTAATGAAACCTGCAAGGAATGTGACCTTGTCCTTCCCATTGCCCACGGTCTGGAACGCTTTGACGATGTCTACACCCCCTATGGCTCAGGCAATATCAACTGGACACTGGCTAAACCCGTTGCAGAACCCCACTATCAGGCACGTCCTTTAGGGGAGCTTATCCTTGCCCTTGCTGATGAACTGGGTCAAAATCTGGGTGTTTCCGACATTCCTTCCCTGCTTGAAAAACGTGCTCAAGCCCTCCATGTTAATTTCAAAGAATATCTTGAAAGCGGTAACACCTATCAGGAAGCATTCTACAACTTTACTGTTCCAACACTGAACTTTATGCCGCTTCACAGCAAACAGGCAAAAGCCCCTGTTTCTGACATTGCTCTTTATACTTACACCAATGCTGCTGCAGGTACTCCAAGCACAGGCATTCCTCCCTATGCCAACCGCGCCATTACCGATTATCAGCTCCAAGATGGCTTGTGTGTTGCCCAAATAAATAAAGCAACGGCACAAAAACTCGGACTTGGCAATGGACAAAAGGCAATGCTGCAGACCAAAAACGGAGCAATGCTTGTTCTTGTTCAAATCTACGAAGGCATTATGCCCGATGTTATTGCTGTTATGGCAGGACTTGGACACACGGAATTCGACAGATTTTCTGTGGGCAAAGGGGATAACATTTTAGCACTCACCCAAATAGATATGGAAGCAGACTCAGACCTTCCCGTATGGCTAAATACTGTTTCTGTGGTAAAGGGGTAATATATGTCAGACTTTAAAGATTTTACTGTTCGCTATGGCATGGTAATTGACCTTGATAAATGCACAGGCTGCGGTGCGTGCATGATGTCCTGCCAAGCTGAAAATAACGTTGCACCGCAGGAAGACGCCGGCAATAAGCTGCGGGCACTCAATTGGCTCAAAGTTTACCGTCTTTCCAACGGGAAGGATTTTCCCGAACATGAAACGGTTTTCCTGCCTCGCCCCTGCATGCAGTGCGGCAAGCCTTCCTGTGTTTCTGTTTGCCCTGTTGTTGCTACGGATAAAAATGAAGAAGGCGGCATTGTCAGTCAGGTAACACCGCGCTGTATTGGCTGCCGCTACTGTATGGCAAGCTGCCCTTACCATGCTCGCTACTTCAATTGGTTTGACCCATACTGGCCGGGAGATTTGAAAGAAGCTCTCAGCCCTGATGTTTCCACCCGCCCTCGCGGTGTGGTTGAAAAGTGCAGTTTCTGTCATCACCGCCTGATGAAAGCAAAAGACAAAGCCATTGCCAATGGCGAGGATCCTCTTGCGCTTCCTGAAGAAGCATACCAAACTGCCTGCACTGAAGCTTGCCCCAATGGTGCTATTGTTTTTGGTGATCTCAACAATCCTGAACACCGTGTCTATGAGCTCAAACAAAGCCCCTATGCTTTCCGCTTGCTCGAACGCTTAGGCACTGAGCCGCAAGTTTACTACATGAGCAAACGTGAATGGGTACGCCGTTTAGGGGATAACTACCTTGAACATGAAGAAACAGGAAAACCAAAAGATGTTATTTTTAATAAATCTCACTAAGGAAAAGGAATAAATTATGGATTACAGTAAACCAATTGATAATGCCCTTTTCCCAAAAGGGTGTGAACGTTGCTCCTTTACGAAATTCTCCCTCTTTATGCTTATTCCTACAGTACTGCTTCTCTGGGGAGTATTTGCAGCATTTGTTGTTTTATCACAGGGTCTTGGAACAACAGGACTTAACGATAAATTCGGTTTTGGTTTGTGGATTACCTTAGACCTTGCGGTTATTGCGCTTGGTGCGGGAGCTTTCTTTACGGGGCTCCTCCGTTATATTTTGAATATTGACGAGCTCAAAAATATCGTCAGCTTCACCGCAGTGATTGGTTTCCTCTGCTATACAGGCGCCATGCTTATTTTGGTACTTGATATCGGGCAGCCAATCCGTGCTTGGTTTGGCTATTGGTACCCTAACGTCCATTCCATGCTGACAGAAGTTATTTTCTGTATCACCTGTTACTGCATTGTGCTTATTATTGAATATGTACCTCTTATTCTTGAACAGCGCCTGTTTGAAAAAAATAAATTTATCCGGCATGTTGCCCATAACTTCCACGTCTATATGCCGCTTTTTGCCGGTATCGGAGCATTTCTTTCCACCTTCCACCAAGGCAGTTTAGGCGGTATGTACGGTGTTCTTTTCGGACGCCCTTATATTTACCGCGACGGGTTCTTTATTTGGCCGTGGACATTCTTCCTCTATCTGCTTTCTGCTGTGAGTGCCGGACCGATGTTCTCCCTGCTCATGGTTGCCCTAGTTGAAAAAATTACCGGTAAAAAACTTGTTTCATGGAAAGTAAAACAGCTCATGGGCAAAATCGGCGGAACCATGCTTATTGTCTATACAATAGGCAAGTTCCTTGATTCCTACGCATGGGTAAATGACATTCTTCCCCGCAGCGGGCTGACCTTTGACCAAATGTTTACCGGCTTTGTTTATAGTTCTTTCTGGTTCTATGCAGAACATATTGCCCTTGTCATCGGTATTGTCTGCATGGCTCTGCCGGCGCTTAGGAAAATCCCTGCAATTTTCTACTTTGGCTGCTTAGTCACCTGCTTCAGCATTGTGATAAACCGCTTTGTAATGACAGTGCAGGCCCTTGGCATTCCTGTTATGCCTTTTGAACAATGGCAATGGTACTGGGCTAACTGGGCAGAATGGGGAGCTTTTGCCTTGGTAGTGGGCTATTCTATCATTACCGTAGCCATCACTTACCGCTACTGCCCGCTCTTCCCGCAGGAAGCAGAGCTCAATAAGAAGTAATGCGTTAACCACACACGATATAAAAAAGCCTGACAATAGTCAGGCTTTTTTATTTGCAGAGATCTCTTTTACGCATGAAAGAACGTTTCAAAGCCTTCAATACAAAATTTCTGCTGCAATTTTGGCAAAACTTCAAAAGTACTTATATCCCTGCATATCATTTTATTTTGCTCTCATGAGTGCATTTCCAATAAATTTTAAGATGTTATTCTTTAGAGCGTTTCCGCATAATATTCGTAATTTTTATTTTCTTTGGGGAAATGATTATCGCTGCTGTCGCTATCCGTAGAGCTCGTTCACTCGCTAACAGCTGCCGCTCCCCCAATCCCCCTCAAAGCCCTGTTATGGACGTTGTCCATAACAGGGAATTAATATTCTTGATGTTAACAGGAATTGCTCTAGGCTGCTAAAGTTTCATTTTGCAGCCTAAGCCGGGTACGAGAACCTTTAACATTCTGTAAGATTTTAACTCATTGACTTATCTAACAGAATGTTAAAAAAAGCCCTCAAAAAATCAAGTTGTCCCTTGCGGGCTTGATTTTTTCAGGACGAGAACTTTTTAACTTGCTGTAAGCTTTTATGGCTTCGCCATGCTAACAGCAAGTAAAAAAGCCCCCTTGAGGGAAAGGGGGCAAAGAGCGAGTTGAGGGAAAACGCATGTAGTATGCAAGGAAGAAGCATAATCGCTTCAGAATATTTCTATCTATCAGCGGGGGG
>CAJTMS010000001.1:69145-99222 GCA_910577155.1 uncultured Mailhella sp. | reverse complement strand
CGGAGAATATCCCGCCGATATGAAAGCATTATCTTTTTTTTGATAGCAATTTCAAGGGAAGAAAAATAAGCGAGTTGGGAATTTTTTCTTTGCCTTGCCAGCCTGATACGGATTAACCGCATCAAACGGACAGGCAACTTACATATTATCTCTTCATGTTGATAACCGTTTCAAGCATGGTGTCAACTGTTGTGACCATTTTACTGTTTGATTGGTAACCGCGCTGGGTTGAAATCATGTAAACAAATTCCGTTGCAAGGTCGACGTTGGATTGTTCCAAAGTATAACTTGCGATGTTTCCTAAACCGCTGTTGCCTGCCGCACCCATTTTCGGATAGCCGGAAGCTCTTGTTTCAGAATAAAGGTTGTTGCCTTCACGGCGCAAACCTTGCGTATTCACGAAGTCATACATGGTGATTTGCCAAAGGGGAAGGGTCACGCCGTTTGAGTAAATACCGTTCAAGATACCGTCAGAGTCGACTTCCCAGCTTGTGAGGTCACCGAAACCGTAACCGTTTTGGGCGTTGGAGCTTGAGAACGCACCGTCAAGATTTGTGGAAGCATAAGCTTCAATAACAGCAGGTTCCGTAAAGTCAGCTAAAAGATTGGCATTGGCAGGATCAGCTGCTGAATACATATATAAATTCTTCGGAGAAGCTTTTTGCACGGCGGTTGTGATTGCATTTGACAATGCAGCCAAAGTGCCCGCATCGGTAATATCAATATCCGCACCAATAGTTGCTACCGTTCCGTCAGCAAAAGTTGCTGTTCCGTTTCTCAAATTGATAGTGATATCCTGTGTTCCCTGCGCCCCGGCGTTGTCCACATAATTGCCTGCTTTAACCTTCACAGTTTCAACATTATACAATTCAAGACTTCTCCAGATATCGGCAACAGTAACCGCTCCGCCTGCCTTGTATTGAATAGCCGCCGTGACATCAGCCTGCATATTCGCTAACAGTGTATTGGTATCTGTCGGAACAGCTCCCCACAAACTCAGCCCGCTGACATCATAACGACCGGTATTGATATTCCATTTGTCGTCCAGTGAAGCATCATACGTTGGATTCAGGAGAATGAATTCTGAACCGGTTGAAGGGTCGTTGGCTTTATAGGCGTTGTTGAAGACATATGCATCAACGTTGAGGTCGGCGAGACTGCCTTGGGAAGACCAAGGCTGGGAAAGGTTGCTTGCGCGAAGACCGAAGTTGATTTCCGTATTGTATTTGGCGCCGTTTTGGGTTCCGGAAGTTTGCGCGTCCAAAATGCCGCTGAAGTTCGGAACAACAATCGGATAACCGTTGCTTGAAACAGGAGCGGGTTCCCAGTTATTCATGTCTGTCGGATCAAGGCTGATAACATCCAAATTATTCAGTCCGCCGGCTGGGTCGGCTATTGATTCAAAAGAACCGGGGTTCTTTTCGGGAGTTTGCGTTCCGCCCCATGTATAAGCGGATTGGTTCACAATGGCGCCTGCGGAGTTGAAGGTGAGCGTACCTGCCATGAGCATGCCGCCGGCAGCGGTCGCGTTCACATTCTTCAATTCGCCGGTTGCCCTATCAAAGAATTGCCTTTTATCTTCAGCCGGGTCCATGGTTACAATATATTCCCAAATTTCCTCACCGGAAGCGCCGCCTTCGTAATCGGTGCTTGAAACCTTATCAAAATATACGGTAACAGTATGTTTTACACCCGCTTCATCAAAAATTTGCATGGAAGTTTGTTCCGCATAGGAAGTTTGGGCGATAGCGGGAACGTTGTTGGCTCTTTCCACATCATTGCCGTTCCATTGCTTAAAGAGAGCGGCAAAAGGGTTTTCCGTATTGACAGCGTTATCACCGCCGGATTTAGGAAGCTGAACCTTGAAATCCATCTTCGTAGTTTGTTGAGGAAAAACAGTAAAGGTATCGAGCTGAATATCGGTAGGAACGCCTGAACCTTTAATCGGGGAAGTAGAACCTTTTGAAGCATTAACCATTTGGGCATTACCGCCGGTCGCCTGCATTACGCCGCCGGAGTTGTCAATTCTCCAGCCTTGCAGACAAAAACCGTTAGGGTCTTTCAAATAACCTTCCTTATCAAAAGTAAAGTTACCGGCTCTAGTATAATATGTTTCGTCAGTACCAACAGCCTGCACTTGGAAGAAGCCTTTGCCTTCAATGGCGATGTCGGTTGCATTTGTTGTAGTTTCAAAAGGACCTTGGCTAAAGTTACCGATAATGGTGCCAATCTTTACGCCTCGTCCGATTTGGGTTTGACCTGCCAAACTATGCGCATCTTGATAAACGAAGTCTGCGAAGTCCATACGCTGGCTTTTGAAACCAACCGTATTTACGTTAGCAATGTTGTTACCGACAACATTCATCTTTTCACCGTGTGCCAAAAGTCCTGAAACACCTGTCCATAATGTTGAAGTTACGCTCATAAAAATTCTCCTTACCTTGCAATATGTTTTCTCTATCCCCTCAGATAGATATTGTTATTAATGAAGCAGACCTTCTACATAGTTACTTAAAGCACTGGAAGCTTTTTCCTTCAATGTGCTTACGGTACTAGTAGCTGCATTTTTCATGCCACTTGCCAATTCTTGTACAAATGATTGATTTTCAAAACTATTTTGTTGGATATTATTTTCAGAAAGCGTCCTTCGGCCGGAAAAATTTGCCGCGTCATCTTCTGCCGTATTATCATCGGAACCTGTAATAACCTTGGATATATCTAAAACTTCAATGGTCAGCTTCTTGCCGCCTGTGTATGTCCATTGGTTATTGCCCGCATCTCTCCAGTTATTTTGCCATGCGGAAGAGGTCATATCGAGCTTGCCATCAGTAATATTCACGCCAACCTTTGAAAGAGCAGTCAGGCTTTGCATTCCGCTTGCATCAGCACCGCGGATAACGGCTTCTATATTCTTATAATTGTTTTGCAGCTCACCGCTGGCAATCAGGAAATCAAAGCCTTCGCCGCCGTCAACAAGGGTATCGACAGGGTCATAAACAATAATATCATCACCAGCCCCGGCAGAAATTGTATCTGCCGCATTTTCTTCACCGGCAAGATAATCATCACCGTTCGTACCGACAATTTCCTTGCCTTGGGTTGCAGAGCTTGTGGTTTGGGCTTCAACGACTTCGCGGACATTGCTGAGAAGTACTGTTCTTCCGCCGGAAAGGCTAAGGTAATATTCACCGTTATAAGAACTTGTACCCACAACACGACCGGAAACGGAAGTATCAATATAAACCATATCCCCTGCGCTGTTCTTGCCGGAAAGGGCAACTGTATACGTACCGTCAGGAGCTTCTGAGCCGTCCGTCTTCTTGCCGTCCCATACAAAGTCATGGATACCGGAGGACTGTGAACCTAAATTTACTGTACGGATAATATTTCCGGATGCGTCTAAGATATTGATGGAGCAGGACGCCATTTCTTCTGCGCCTGCAAACTGGATAACGGAAACATCAGAACCGGACTTACTGATACCATAACCGCGGGCAGAAACTTCCTTGCCGATATAATTGGTAATACTGATAGAAGTTTGTCTTGCCACTTCATTAGTCAGGCTAGTGATGCTTTCATTGGTCTGCATGGATTGTTCCAATGCGGAGAATTGTGCCAATTGAGCAATAAATTCCTTATCTTCCATCGGGTTAAGTGGATCTTGATATTGGAACTGCGTTACCAGCAGCATCAAGAAAGCTTCCTTATCCAGTTCGGAACCGCCGCTTGTCTTCATGGTAGATGAACCTGAGTTGGCATATGCACTGTCTAATGCTGTATTTCCGCTTATATTACTCATAATATTCACTCTCTAGGTAATAATGTGCAGACCTTGCAAGGAAGTATTTTCCTTTCCGGTCATTATATTACCCAGATTATGCATATTATGTGCCAAAGAATTATCTTCATTCATATTTGAGGAAGAGCCCTTTCTGGCGAGTGCACGTAAATAATTGAGATTTTGGAGATTTTCTCTAAAGGTTTGTTCATTGTTATGCTGCTGCATGCTTTCCCAGTTCAGTCCTGTCTGCGTATCGGAATAATCAGAAAGACCAACTTCAACATCAATATTTTCGACCTTTAAGCCTTGGTGTTCCAGCTCTGCACGGATAACATCAAGCTGCTGATTGATAAGAGAAGCACTTTCTGCCTTGTCAGCTTGGATAACGGCATTTACTTCCCCGTTCTTCACGGTCAGCACAACTGCCATTTGTCCAAGTTCCACAGGATTTAAAGAAACTTCCAAACGCTTAGCGCCGTTCTTCATCATGGTCAGCACGGTATCTTGGACTTGAGAACGAAGATTTGTTACGGTTTCGGCAAAATTTGCCTGTCCTGCTTCAAAGCTTGTGCCGGCTTGTACGCCTAATGTTCCGGCAATGCTTGCTTCCTGTTCTTTATTTCTTGTATCGGCATGGGAATCATGGGAGAAATCATTTTTACGGTCTTCGGTATTCGTTTGCTTATCAAGACCAAAGCGTTCCATTTGTTCCTTTGCCTGCTCCTTCACTTCTTCCTTATCGGCAAAGAACTTGTCTTCAGCCTTTGCTTCAGCGCTGCGTTCATCACGCACCATATTGGCAATAAGCGTACTTTCCTGCCTTCCTTCTGCCTCTTGTCTGGTTTGGGTGAGAACTTCTTGATTAGACAAGGAATTTTCTTGCTTTGCAGCGATATTTTGTTCTGTTTCGATATTTTGTGTTGTCTTGTGATAGACAGTCTTTGTTTCGTTTGCAGAAGCCTGAGCCTTGGCGGACTTGTTTTGTCCTTCCTTTTCTTCGAGCTTCTTGCCGTTGACTGTATTGCGGTTTAAATCTTCGCCCAGTACCTTGGTAATAACGGTATCTTCAATCACAGTCTTGGAATACAAAACGTCCTTATTTTCCTGCATAAGCAAACGGCGGTCAGCCGCTTCGCGCTTTTGGGCTGATTCGTACAAAGGCTTTAAATTTTGTTCCAAGCTCTTCTTCATCTTGGTAAATTCGTCATTCTTGCTTGTCAGGAATGTCTTTGCTTCATCAAAAATTGCGTCCACTTGCTTGTTTGTCAAAGGAGTAGTCTTATCAAACTGGGCAAGAGTTTTTTGCATGCCTCTTTCCATATCTTCAGAAAGATTAAAAGACTTGCAAAGGGCGGATAATTCTTCCTTGGAAAGCGTTGTGGGGTTTTGCTTGATAGCAGAAACAAATGCACTCATGCCGGAGAGCGCGTCCTTATAGCGAATACTGTCATACAAAACTGTCGGCTGACTTGGATTTGCTCTGCCTGATAAATTTTGTAAATAGCTTATTTCATTGGTATCCAATGCAGTATTGCCGCCCTTGATACTGGAAGTAAGGGTTGCAAGCAAATCCTTCAAGGTTGGACCGGTTGGCATATTCATAAGGCCTGACAACGCATTTTGAGCCTCTATGCAAATATCATCATTTTGGAATGCCGTTGCCAGCTTTGACAATTCTTCCAAATTAAAACGAGGTTCCTGCGGGGCAAAAAAGGAATAAATTTCCGCACGCTCAGTGTAAGGAGAATTTTTTTCCTCATCCGTTTCACGTACAGTTTCGTTATCCTTTGTGCTTGCGGACTTTCTTTTTCCATTTTGAGCTTCTGCCATAGCAGTATCCAACTCATTAGAAAAATTAGACATTGAGCTATCTTGAGGAATAAAATCAGTAAACATGACATCGTTATTTACCGTATCGAATGTTGTAGGCATAAATTGCATAGCAAACTCCTTTGCCTGTCATAGAGCAAATACCATGCCAAAAAATATCCCCGCCGAGCCGCCTTTATAAAAGCAGAGCCTCCCCGGCTTTATTGACTTATATATATATATATTAAGCTAGCCTAAAAATAACTATTTTTAGGGAGATTAATATGTATTATAATAAAAAATATCAGGATTTCATTGATGATAATTTCTTTGTTATTGATTCCGATAACTGCAAAACTATTAAAAGCAAACTCTATGGTTTTGTATTATTAGATAACAAACTGATAGCTTTAAATAATTATAATAAACATATTGAAAAAAAAGAATACGGCACATACATTAATATTATCAAAGAAGATGAAAAGCTGATTATAGAACAAGACGCAATAGGAAGTTATGGTTTATTCATCTATCAAAAAGATGCTTATTTTGCCATTTCCAATTCATTCTATTATCTTGTCCTTTATTTAAATAAGAATAAAAAGCTTACAATAAACATGGATAATATAAAATATTTTATGACCCAGCCCCTCACCACATTATCCATAACAAAAACACCGATTTATGAAATAAAACAAATAGATAAAGACATGAAAATCATTATTGACACAGAAGCTAATTCCGTGGATTTTGTTAGGGATAAACTGCAGCAGCATATTTTCAATATCGATTCCCAAGAATGTTTTGAAATTTTAGATAAATGGTTTTCGAAATATTGCAGTTTTATTCAATCTCTTTCTAAAAATAACATCTATTTTGAAACATCATTATCAGGGGGAAGAGATACACGGCTTGTTTTAACATTATTTAATCATTTAAATTTGTTACCAAAAATAAATATTCGTACTTCCACAGGTCAAACTGACCGTGAAAAAGTAGATTTTATCATTGCCAGTCATATTGCCAAACAATATCATTTCCAATTAAATAATAAAATTGATGATACTCTACAAAATAAACTGAGCAGTGAACTTGCTTTTCTCCTTACATTTTTCATGCAGTTAGGTTTGCATAAAGAATTTTATTTTGTTGAACATTACCATTTAAAGCCAAGCTTCAGATTTAATGGTTTAGGCGGAGAAGGCTTGCGCAATACATGGAAAATGTCACCAACAAGTTTTATAAACAAAAAGGTCAATGATATGGAAGCTTCTACAGGTATTTCAAGAAATTATCAGGATAATTTTATAAGAGAAAGCTTTGATTATTTAAAAAAGATTACAAAAGAAAATCTTGGATCAGAACTGTATAATTATACATGGAATAAGACACATTCTGGAAAAGCCAATGCTATTGCTATGCTGCGTAATCAATTTTCCATAAGCCCTTTACAGGATCCAATGTTAAAATTAATCAAAATAAATGATTGCAATTATGACGACTTATTATTAATCGCTGTCATATACCAGCGCTATATGCCGACTGTGATCGACATTGCCATTACAAGTGAACAAATTAAACAATCCGTTAAAGAACAGGCAGATTTAATACAGAAAAAATATCCAAAAAATATTCATATAGATGATACAGTTATGCTGGATTTTGGCGAACGGGTAATTCCAGAAAATGAAGAACCAACCCAAACTCCGCAGGAAATTTTATCTGCCCTTTTTAACACCAGTGAAGTGATAAATTTCTCCCGTTATTTTATTAATGATACCATTTATCCGTATTGTACGCTCTGGGCAAACAGTAAAACAATGTATATGAATTATTCGGCTCCCAATACACTTGTGGCTTTTTCTCTACTAGCAAAAACTTTATTAACCAATGAATTTAATTTTAATGACTATTTATGTCAAACAATTAACTAAATTCATTTATTACAACGTTTTTTAATATATTTTCAGTCTTTTATGGAGCTTACAAAAAAATTTTTATTTCTGTAAAAAAACTATGTACAAAATTAGCTATTTAATATAAAGTCCATTCACTTTATGCTCAGAAAATTTTAACCGTTTCTCTCTGGCATACTGATTACTTTTTGGAGAGGCTTTATGGATCCATATTACGCTGGGTGGCTTTCCATTGTTCCACCTGTTTTAGCAATTGTGCTTGCTCTTATTACCAAGGAAGTTTTTTCATCACTTCTGCTTGGTATTTTAAGCGGAACACTGATTTATTCCATTGGGATAAATGCTGACCATGTGCTCATTAAAACCATTGATGTTACCTTTCAGACAATGGCAGACAAAGTTGATTTCAATATCATTCTTTTCTGTAGTTTGCTTGGCGCTCTTGTATACGTTATTTCTTTAGCCGGCGGAACAAAAGCCTACGGCGTTTGGGCGACAAAACGCATTAAAAGCAGAAAAGCAGCCATGCTTTCAACCGGAGGCTTAGGCGCTTCCATTTTTATTGACGATTATTTCAACTGTCTGACTGTAGGTACTGTAATGCGTCCCGTAACGGATACCTATAAAATTTCCCGTGCAAAATTAGCGTATATTATTGACTCTACCGCCGCTCCTATCTGTATTATCGCACCTATTTCAAGCTGGGCTGCTGCGGTTGGCAGCAACCTCAAGGCAACAGGAGCTTTTGACAGCGATTTTGCTGCCTTTGTCTCAACTATTCCCTATAACTTTTATGCTATTTTAGCGTTGACCATGGTTTTCCTTGTCTGCATGTTCAGCCTTGATTTCGGACCTATGTATAAGGCGGAAAAACAAGCCCTCACCGAAGGCATTATCGGCGATACTGACAGCCAAACCCATCAGCTCAATGCTTCCAATAACGGTACTATTTATGATATGCTTATTCCTATTATCAGCTTGATTATATTTGCCACCCTCGCCCTTTTATACAGCGGGGGATACTTTGGCGATGATCCGGCATACCATACATTAGGCGCAGCTTTTGGGAACTGCTCTGCGGCTCCTTCCCTTGTTTGGGGCAGTTTCGGCGCTTTGACTGTTGCCTTCTTCCTCTTCATTCCCCGCCGTCTTTTGACCCTGCATGCATTTATGGACGGTGCTGTGGAAGGCATGAAAGCCATGCTTCCGGCCAATATGATTTTGGTGCTTGCATGGACAATCAGCGGTGTCTGCCGTAACCTCCTGCAAACTCCGGAATTTGTAAAAACCTTATTTGAAGCAGACGGCGGCGCTACTGCCGGCTTCCTGCCTGCTTTTATTTTCATTGTTGCAGGATTTTTGAGCTTTTCAACCGGAACCGCATGGGGTACGTTCGGTATTTTAATTCCTATTGTTGTTCCTGTCGCACAGGCTATCAACCCAGAAATTATTACTGTCTGCCTTTCCGCAACGTTGGCGGGTTCTGTTTTTGGCGACCACTGCTCCCCTATTTCCGATACCACCATTCTTTCCAGTGCAGGGGCAGGCTGCAACCATGTTCAGCACGTTTCCACGCAGCTTGGCTATGCAATTATAGTTGCGTCCTGCAGTCTTGTGGGTTATATTATTGCAGGCTTCACAGATGCCAATATCTGGCTGAGCCTTGGCGGTGCTTTGCTGACATTAATTGTTGCGGTTTTACTTTTGCATAAGCGAAGTGAAAAACTTGCATAAAGAAAAAAGCACTCGTGTGAGTGCTTTTTTTATAGATAAAGGAAAAAACTATGCATATTTTCTATTTTTTTGGAGACTCCATTACTCTTGGCGTTAATGTTTTGCCTAAAAACAGTTTTTATCAATTACTACTCGAGAAATTACAGGAAAAATTCCCTGTTCCTCCAACAAAATTTTACAATCTGGGTGCGTGCAAAAACTCTTCCAAAGAAATCCTTGCCCGCTTTGACAACGAATTTTCTGCTCGGAATTTGCCCGGAAGCACTCCCTTTTTCTTTCTCATGTGCGGGGTTGTGGATACCATGAAATTTACCGATACCCCCTATTGCAGCCTGAGCGAAAGCAGGGAAAATTATCTTGCTCTTCTCCAAAAAGCAAAGGCAAAAGGGCAAATCATCGCCATAAGCCCAAGTCCTGTTGCAAACGAAGAGCAAAATACGCGCCTGCAGGAACTTATCAGTATTCAGGAAAAAATCTGTACGGAGCACAATGTGCCCTACCTCAATATTTTCCCTGCCCTGCACAATAACGAGTTTATCAGCGATTTAAAAGACGGCGTGCACCCGAGTGAAAGGGGCAATGCTCTCATGGCAAAAGCTATTGATGCCGGGCTAAAAAAACTTCTCTAAAAAATTTGTGCAAGAATACCTTGCTTCATTTACAAATCGTGCTTATATTAACCCTATCCAATAAACGGAGGAAATAAAATGGAATATAATCAAACCCAAAGCATGGCGACCGGTCGTTCCGGTGTTGCGATTTTCATGCAGCAAGTCTACCTTTGGATGACGGCAGCACTCCTTGTAACCGCTTTGAGTGCTTTTTTCACTGTGAATAATGAAACGATTTTAATGGCAACATTTTCAGGATATACGCCAATTCTCCTCATTGCAGGCATTATCGGCATTGTTATGTATCTTTCCTTTGCCATGCATAAACTATCCCCGGCTGTTGCGACATCTCTTTTCCTTCTCTATGCAGCCCTCAACGGTGTTTTTCTGGCTCCTCTCGCCTTAGTGTATACGGAGGCTTCCATTACCAAAACATTCATCATTACTGCCGGTATGTTCGGAGGCATGAGCCTTTTCGGCATGACAACCAAAAAAGATCTCACAGGTATCGGATCTTTCTGTATCATGGGACTTTGGGGACTTATCCTTGCCATGATTGTCAATATTTTTATGAAAAGCTCTGCCATGGACTTTGTTATCAGCATTATTGGCGTTATTGTTTTTGTCGGGCTGACTGCCTTTGATACCCAAAAACTGAAACAAATGGGCGAAACTGCTCCGTTAGATGATGCTGTTGCCATGCGCCGCGGTGCCCTTCTTGGCGCTATCACCCTTTATCTTGATTTTATCAACCTCTTCCTGTATTTGCTCAGACTATTCGGTGAGAGAAAGTAGCAGAATAAACGCTAAAACGTGTTTTCAATTACCCCGTTTATTGGTTGAACAAACAGCCGGTAAACGGGGATTTTTTATACAGGACTATTCCGTTTGGCATTCAAAGAGTGTTCATGGAATTTAAATTAATTTTTTGCTTTGTTCTCTTATGAGGTTTATTTTATAACTGACAGATATAATTATAAATATCTTTTTATACTTGGTGCTTAGTATACTTTTAATAACGCAATCTCATAAAGGCTATTCGTTCATAAACCTCTTTTCAGCATAACGCATTATTTTTGGAGAAATGATTTCAATGCCTGTTATGAATACTATTCATGACAGAGATGATATTTTTACTCCTCATGTTACCCCAAGAAAGCCTGACACCCTATTAAAAATTGCTTGCAGGCTTTGTTGACTCATACTTCAGTTTTAGGAACAATGGTAAGTTTATAGCCATAGGGTTAAAATTTGAAAAAGAGTATCAATTTGAGGTGTTGATTTTAATTTTCTCCTGCTCTTCTTAAAATTTTCCTTGACAATAAAAAATGTTCTCTATATAAGAACAAAACAACGGATGGTTAGCTCAGTTGGTAGAGCATCGGTTTTACACACCGAGGGTCGGGAGTTCGAGCCTCTCACCATCCACCAGTTTATGCCTCATAGGAGGCTTTTTTTATACCCTTTTTCCAAAAACCTTTTTTTGCTTTTTCTTATCATAAAAACAAAGAATAAGGTTTATCCGAGGTTCTTATGCAAAAATCCACTTTATGTATGCGGACATTTTTTTCCTTTTCCCTTTGCCTGCTTTTTCTTTTAACTGGCTGCGCAGCAAAGGAAACGGGATCTTTACAAAGTATTCCAGACCCTTATCGTGAACAATTTGAAAATACCGCATTGGCTTACCGTCTTTGTATTCAAGATAATATTGCCAAAACAGATGATTTTAACACAGATTTATTTACAGCAGCCATACTTGCTGAAACACGGTGTCAGCATTTAAGCACAGAATTGCAGGAAATTTTGCAGGAAGTGGCAAAGACTGATACCGGAAGAGAATACAAATATTTAAACGAAATTCTTTTTAAATATGATATGGCGAAAAATCAGGCTATAGAAGTTGCAATCAGTTATTTAATTCCCTACAGAAGCAATAAATATAAAGATTATGATTTCATCTACCTTGAAAATGAAGAAAATATCAATGCAGTCATAAAAAAAGATTAATATTTTTAGCCCGCTGTTAAAAAAGTGGTTGATAAATAACTTTTATTTCTTCGCTTGCAGCGCATAACTCTTGTTTTATGAAATAAAAGCAAGCGGCGGGGGGTATGGAAAGCGGCAGCCCTTAGAGAGTGAACGAGCTTTGCGGATAGCGGCAGCAGAGATGATCACCTCCCCATAAAAAACTATTGACCAAAATTTTTGTCATTAAATCTAAGTAAAATAAAATCAACCGGGTAACATAACAAAGCAAAATTTTTCAAAAACCATAAAAAAAAGCCGTTATCAAAACGGCTTTTTTTATTTATGCAAAAGGAATATTACTTTCCGGCTGCCTTTCGTTCCTGTTCATCATCAAAGGTATGTACCTTGCCTGTCGCATTGTATTCCTTGACGAGCTTAAAGATTAATGGGCTTAACAGCAATATGCCAATCAAGTTGGGAATTGCCATTAACGCATTTGCACAGTCAGCGATAAGCCATACTAAATCCAGCTGCACCATTGCACCAACCGGAATAGCCAAGGTGTAAACAATACGGAAAGGCATCAGCGCCTTGTCACCAAAAAGATAAATTGCACAGCGTTCACCGTATACGCACCAGCCAAGAGCTGTTGTAAAAGCAAAGAAGAGCAGACAAATAGTTACCAGCTTGCCGCCTATGCCGCCAAGAGCAAGGTCAAATGCTGCTGTTGTCAGGGCAACACCGTTCAACGCTTCAGGAGCACGCCATAAGTCTGTTACCAAGATTGCAAAACCTGTCATACTGCAAACAATAATGGTATCAATAAAGGTATCGAGCATACCGAGCATAGCCTGATTGACAGAACAGTTATTAGTAGCTGTTGCATGGGCAATAGGAGCAGTACCGAGACCGGCTTCGTTAGAAAATACGCCGCGCGCCATACCGTAACGAATAGCCATCATGACGGTAGCACCCGCAAAACCGCCCTGTGCAGCCGTAGGTGTAAAGGCATCATTGACAACATAAATAAAGACGTCCACAACTCTGTCGGCATACAGAATAATAACGGTCATAGAAACAAGAATATAGACAAGAGCCATGAGGGGAACAACCTTACCGGCAAAATTACCGATACGCTGGATACCGCCAAGAATAACAATAGCGGCAATAATAAACAAACCAAGCGCACTCACCCAGTTTGGCACGCCAAAGTTGGAAGCAAGCGATTCTGCAACCGTGTTGCTTTGGATCATGTTACCGGTACCAAAACACGCACAAATACAGAAAATACAAAAAAGAATGCTCAAAAATTTAAATTTGGGACCAAGACCGCGTTCAATAAAAAACATAGCCCCGCCAACATAGTTGCCTTGCGGGGTGCGCTGTCTGTAGTACATGGCAAGCAAAATTTCTGAAAATTTTGTAGCCATACCGACAAGAGCCGTTATCCACATCCAGAACAAGGCGCCGGGTCCGCCTAAGAAAATAGCCGTTGCAACCCCTGCAATATTCCCCGTACCAATAGTACCGGAAAGAGCTGTCATCAAAGCGTTAAAAGAAGAAATTTCCCCGTCACCGGAACTGCTGCGTCCCTTCCAGATACCTGCAAAGCCATGCGGCATTTTGCGGAATGTAAAAAATTTCAAACCAAAGGTTAAATAAATACCCGTACCCACCAAAAGAACAAGCATGGTAGGTCCCCAGAGAAAACCGCTAAAACTGTTTAAAAAATTCATCAATGATTCCATGAACACCTCCTATTTGAAAAAACGCTAGCATGAAAAAAATAAGACCGTCCATGCTTTTTTATAATTTTTTTTTCATCTTTTCAAATTATTTTGCTAATCACCCTAATTATATAGATTATTTTGATCGTTTTTCTTTTCACAATTTTTTCAGTCAATGCGTTATGTCCCCTGCTCAACATGTGAAAAATGTAATGCATGCTTTTGCAGGGAGAACATACACTTTTTCGCGCATCGCAGCAAAAAATTTCACGGCAAAAAAATTTTTTTATCCCGCGGAAAGAAACACCTTGTGCAACCTTTCAAATTTTCTTTACTTTTCAGCAAAAAAAAACTATAAATACCCCATGAAAAACACACAAAATACCCCGCAGCATGTTCATTTTGATTACAGCCGAAAAGAGCGCCTCGGCTTACCTGAAGCAATTTTTTGTGAGGGAAAAGACAGGAGCATTATTCTTTCCCTGCTGCAGGAATTTAATAAAAATACGGGGAAAAGTATCCTTTTTACCCGTTTATCTCCTGAAATTTTTTATAGCTTCCCAAGTGAAGTGCAGGAAGGAGTGTCTTACCATACCCTTTCCCGTACGGCATTTGCTTTTGCCCTGCCTGCCCATGCGTCAAAGAAAAAAGTTGCTGTTGTTTCCGCCGGCAGTGCTGATGCGCAAACAGCATGGGAAAGCTCACGGACACTTGAATATTTGGGAATCGACCATACCATGTTTGAAGACTGCGGGGTTGCAGGGCTTTGGCGTATCCAAAAAGCTTTGCCCGAAATCGAAGAACATGACATTGTCATTGCCGTTGCAGGACTGGATGCCGCGCTGATTTCTGTTTTGGGAGGACTGACCAAAAAACCTCTTCTTGCTGTACCGAGCTCTGTTGGGTATGGCATGGCAAAACACGGTGAAACAGCACTTTCTTCCATGCTTGTCAGCTGTTCTTCCGGCATTTCCGTTTTTAATATTGATAATGGCTTTGGAGCAGCCTGCGCTGCTGCCCGTATTTTAAATATGTTTCTATCATGATAGTCTTGAGGATTAATATGGAACATCAGCACCATACGCACGAACATGCTCATCACCCTGAACACTCACATGAACACCATTCGCATGAACACACGCATCACGAGCATGCGCATGAGCACACACACAAACATCATCACCCTGCCCGTAAACAAGATGAAAAAATCCTCTGTATACGTCCCCAATCAGGCTTATCCGGGGACATGTTCCTTTGCGGCTTGGCGTCTCTGCTTGAGCTCAGTCAGGAACAAATCAACGAATATTTAAAAACCTTAAATCTTCCTCAGCTTGAAAACTGCCTCACTCTTCAAAATCGTTTTGTAAACGGTATACGAGGCAAAAACGCAGATGTCAATGTAGCTCACGAACACAGCCACAGGACGCTTCTTGATATTCTGGACATTATTAATAAAAGTTCCATGCAGGATAAAGCCAAGGAATTAGCCTGTGCAGCCTTTACTCTGCTTGCAGAAGCCGAAGGGGCTGTTCATGGCAAAGAAGCAAAAGACGTTACTTTCCACGAAGTGGGGGCACTGGACAGTATTTTGGATATTTGCCTTACCTGTGCATTTTTTGTGGAGCTCAACCCGGCAATCTTTATTTGCGGTCCTCTTCCCCTTGCTGACGGCAGTATTCATTGTGCCCACGGCATTATTCCAAGCCCTGCTCCTGCGGTGCTCTCTTTATTAAATGATGTTGCAGTTTGTTCTTTTTCAGGCTCCGGAGAAACGATAACGCCCACAGCCATAGCCCTCCTCAAAGCGTTACAGGCAAAATTTGGAAAATGGGCAGCTATGAAAGTAGAAAAAAATGTTCTTGTCTATGGCAGTAAAATTTTTGAAAATGCCCCCAATGGAAGCATTTTTGCTCTCGGGACAGCCTTATAAAAAAAAATTTAAAATCCTCTGTATTTGCTTGACGATTTTATAAGAATAAACCAAAATATGATGTTTATACATTCTGGAGGCATAAAGAATGGCTGACTATAAAAAAACTTTAAATTTACCCAAAACTGCATACCCAATGAAAGCGGATCTTGTCCATAAGGAACCGGAAATGCTCAAATTTTGGGAACAAAATAATATTTATGAAGTCATGCAAAATGCATCTGGCGCCAAGGGTGAATATACGCTTCACGATGGTCCTCCCTATGCCAACGGGCATATTCATTTAGGCACGGCACTCAATAAAATCTTAAAAGATATTATTATTAAATCCAAAAACTTAGCAGGTTACAAAACCCCTTACGTTCCCGGCTGGGACTGCCACGGGCTTCCCATTGAACGCAATGTGGAAAAAGAACTGGGGGACAAAAAAGAACAAATGCCCCAAGCTTCTATCCGCAGAGCATGCAGAAAATATGCCCAAAAATTCCTTGATATCCAAAGAAAGGAATTTAAACGCCTTGGTGTGCTCGGAAATTGGGATAATCCGTATATTTCTATGGATCCGGCTTATGAATCCGTGACTGCGGCAGAACTTGCCGATTTTGCGGAAAAAGGCAATGTGACCCGTTCCAAAAAGCCTATTTACTGGTGTAATTCCTGCCAAACAGCTCTTGCTGAAGCTGAAGTGGAATATAATGACCATACCTCCCCTTCCGTGTATGTGCGTTTTCCTTTAAACGATGAAAAACTGAAAAACGTTTTCCCTCAGGCTGATCCTGTTCACAGCTATATTGTGATATGGACAACTACCCCATGGACATTGCCTGACAACCTTGCCGTGTGCCTGCACCCTGAATTTATCTATGTGCTTGTACAGGTTGACAATGAACAATACATTTTAGCCAAAGAACTTCTTGAAAACTGTGCTAAAATTTTCGGCTGGGAAAATTATACTGTTCTTGCAGAATGTGAAGGCAAAAATCTTGAAAATTTAGAAGCGCATCATCCTTTTTATGACCGTAAATCCCTTGTCATTCTTGGCGAGCATGTTACACTGGACGCCGGTACCGGCTGTGTCCACACAGCTCCGGGACACGGACGCGAAGACTATGAAGTGGGCTTAAAATATGGTTTGGAAGTCTATTCTCCGCTTGACGACAAGGGATGTTTCCTTCCCTCTGTTGAATTTTTTGCGGGCATGAATGTTTTTGAATCCAACCCTCATGTTATTGCCAAACTGGAAGAAACGGGTAATCTTCTGGCACAGGCTAAAATCAGCCACTCCTATCCCCATTGCTGGCGCTGTAAAGAACCGGTTATTTTCCGCGCTACCACTCAATGGTTTATTACCATGGATACCAATGACCTGCGTAAAAAAGCACTCAACAGTATCCGTAATGAGGTAAAATGGATACCAAGCTGGGGTGAAGACAGAATTTATAACATGGTGGAACAGCGCCCCGACTGGTGTATTTCCCGTCAACGGACATGGGGTGTGCCTATTCTTGCACTTCTTTGTCAGGATTGCGGTGAAGCATGGCAGGATCCGAAATGGATGCGCGATATTGCTTCCCGTTTTGCAAAGCACCCCACAGGCTGTGACTACTGGTATGAAGCAGAAGATGCCGAAATTATCCCGGAAGGTATTAAATGCCCCCACTGCGGCGGCACGCACTTCAAACGGGAAAAAGATATCCTTGACGTTTGGTTTGACTCCGGCACAAGTTTTGCCGCTGTTATGGAAAAACGCCCTGAAGGCAAATTCCCTGCCGACCTTTATCTGGAAGGATCCGACCAGCACCGCGGCTGGTTCCACTCTTCCTTGCTCGCATCTGTCGGCACACGCGGCACTGCCCCCTATAAAAACGTGCTGACCCATGGTTATGTTGTGGACGGTGCCGGCAGAAAAATGTCCAAATCCATAGGCAATGTTGTTGCTCCGCAGGAAGTCATTGACAAACACGGGGCAGAGCTTTTGCGTCTTTGGGTTTCCAGTGTCGATTACCGCGAAGATATCCGTTTTTCTGACGAAATCATGAGCCGTCTTGTGGACGCCTACCGCCGTATCCGCAATACTATCCGCTACATGCTCGGCAGTATTTCTGACCTTACCAAAGAAAGCATGATTGCCCCCAATAACATGGAAAGTCTGGACAGATACGCTCTGGACACCGTTGTGCAGGCCCATGAAAAAGTACAGGAAGCTTACAAAGAATTTGAATTCCATAAAGTCTATCATACCTTGCACGGTCTTTGTGCAACGGAGCTGAGTGCCTTTTATTTCGATATCTTGAAAGACAGACTGTATTCTTCTCACCCTGACAGTAAGGAAAGACGCTCCGCCCAAACTGCACTTTACTATATTTTAATAATTTTACTGCGTGATATGGCGCCAATTCTCAGTTTCACGGCTGAAGAAAGTTACCACTATATCCCTGAAGCGCTCAAAGACGATGCAAAAACTATTTTTGCAACGCAGGATTTAAATTATGCAGGCTTTACTATATCAGACGAAGTACGCCAAAATTGGGAACAATTATTGCTTATCCGTTCTGAAATGACAAAAGCCATTGAACCCCTGCGTAAGTCAGGCGAAATCGGACATTCCCTTGATACTGCCGTTGAGCTGTATTTAAAAGACAGCTATGAACAGGCTCTCAAGGCATGCAATACAGATTTGCGCGCTGTGTGTATCGTTTCCCAGCTTCATGTATACAGCATTGACAAAGCCCCTGTTGACGCTGTTTTTGCTGAAACGGAAGGCATTGCCATTGCAGTGACAAAGGCAAAAGGGGAAAAATGTGAACGGTGCTGGATTTATTCTGATGAACTCGGTACTGACAACAAGTATCCGACGCTTTGCCCCCGTTGTGCAGAAGTGATGAAAAAACTTGATACACAGGAAGAATAGTGAAAGATAATAGATATAAAATTCTCATTATTTTTGCTCTATTTTGGATTATTGCGGATCAGCTAAGCAAATGGCTTATTGTCCACAATCTTCCGCTTCATGAAGGTTTTGTCATTATTCCTCAATGTGCAAATATTGTGCATGTGCGAAATTATGGCGCGGCTTTCGGTTTTTTGAATAATCCTGATACCGATTGGCAATTTTGGTTTTTTGTCTGTGTAACCCTTTTTGCCCTTGGGATTATTCTTCACTTTATGCGTAAAATGCCTTATTCAAAAATTCTCAGTTTTGGCTTTGCCTGTATTTTAGGCGGAGCCGTCGGGAATTTTGCCGACAGGGTACGTTTACGTTATGTTATTGATTTTATAGATATTTATTATGACAAATGGCATTGGCCTGTTTTTAATGTGGCTGACATTGCCATTTGTTTCGGAACCCTTATTATAGCGTATATTTTTTATAAAGAGCCCAAAAGGTAAGCTATGTTTTTTTCCCATGTTTCCGGTTTGACATTTTTTCTTTTGATGCTGCCTGCTGTTCTCAATTTATGGACAATCTGGCATGCTCTGCGCCATGCTTTTCCCTTGGAAAAAGAGCGTGTAATATGGGTTCTTGCAGGAATTTTTCTCCCGCTTCTGGGAGGAATACTCTACCTTCTTTTTGGACTGAAACGAAGTAAACCCTTACGTTAAAGGAGTTATACACCATGAAAAAATCTTCTCTGACTCTTATTCTTTCCATAGCTTTGCTTGCCGGTGCGTGTACCACCACAAGAGGCGGCGGAAACCTTCAATATGCAGTCAACGAAAATACCAATGCCATACGTCAATTACAGGCTCAAGTTTCCAATATGCAGCCTGCTCAGGCTGACAGCTGGTCACAGCTGCAGGCACTGCACCGCGAAATGTCTGCCCTCAAAGGGGCTTTGGATAATTTGCAAAACAGTACTGCCCATTTAGGAGGCACTGCAGAACTTGGCAATATTATTGCCCGCCATGACAGAGCACTGCGGTTAATTGAAACCCAGCTTGCCATGGATTTACAGCTGAATTCCCCTGTAACACAGCAAAGCGCTCCTGTTACGGCGGCTCCTACAGAAACCGACAATACGGAAATTATCACTACGCCAACGCCAAATACGCAAACCCAAGCACCTGCTGTTACCCCCTCTCCCACCAATCAAAATAACGCGGCAAAAACCGCTGATACGGCACAAGCCCTCTATGACAGCGGTATCAACAGTTTTAACAACCGTGATTATCAAAAGGGATTAAACGCATTCAAAGATTTTACTACTGTTTATCCTGACCACAAGCTTGTTTCCAATGCTTGGTTCTGGCAGGGAGAATGCCAATACCAACTCAAAAACTATGCGGGAGCAGCCCTTGCCTATGAAAATGTTATTTCAAAATTCCCCAACAGCAATAAAACCCCTGCTTCCTATCTCAAACAAGCCATGAGCTTCATGGAATTAAAGAAAAATGACGCGGCAAAACAACGGTTAAATGAACTTATCACCATTTATCCGAAAGCTGCAGAAAGCAAACGCGCACAATCAATTTTAAAAACATTATAAGGACGAACTTCCATGGGCTACAATATTTATCTCCGCTTTTCCGAAAAAATCAGTACTGAACCTATTGTTTGTAATTTAACCAGAAAGTTTGATATTGATTTTAATATTTCAAAAGCACAAATTAGCAGCGGACGGGAAGGATATTTAATTCTTGAACTTCTCTGCTCAAAGGAACAAGCCAAAAAAGCCAAGCAATTTTTGAAAGAACAAGGCGTGCAGGTTTCCGATTTGGCAAAAAGCATTACCCGTGATGAAAAACTTTGTGTTGAATGCGGCGCATGCACGGCAATTTGTCCTACGGCAGCCCTCTACATGGATGAAGAACGGCATTTGGCATTTGACGTGGATAAATGCGTTGTCTGCACCCGCTGCATAAACCTTTGCCCTGTAAAAGCCATCAAGGCTGATATTGGCTCTGTCAACGAATAGGGGATAGCATGAGTGATTTAAAAAAAATGTACAGCCAAATTGTGGCTGATGACTTTCCTGAAACACTGAAAATTACCTTAGGTGAGAAAGAAATTTGTTATAAAAAACGCACATGGGATATGGGCGGTGAAATCCGCGGACTTCGCTACGGCGAAAACCCCGACCAACCCGCAGCCCTCTATGCCATGGAAAAGGGAGAACTTTCCCTTGGTAATAAAAAATGGCGTCACGCCGGACAGGGTATTTCTTCTGCCCTTACCGAACAACAGATGATTCAGGCCGGCAAACATCCCGGAAAAACCAACCTGACTGATGTGGATAATGCTGCCAATATTTTGCAATATCTGACCCAAAAGCCTGCCGCCACTATTTTAAAACACAATAATCCCTGCGGAACAGCATGGCAGGACAGTCTGGAAAGCGCTATGAATAAAGCTTTTTGGGCTGACAGGATTGCGGCTTTTGGCGGCGCCGTTGTTGTCAACCGTGCTTTAGATAAAGCTACCGCCGAGCTTATTTCTTCCCAATATTTTGAAGTGGTGGCTGCCCCAAGCTTTGAGGACGGCACTGTCGATATTTTAAAATCCCGCAAAAATTTACGGATTATGGAACTGCCCCAATTGGGACGCTTGGAAGAATACTGCGGCACGCCTTTTTTAGATATCAAAAGCCTTATGGACGGCGGGCTTATTGTCCAGCAGTCCTTTGTCAACCGTATCCGTACCGCACAGGACTTTATTCCCGCAACAGCCATGGATAAGGAAGGAAAATCCTATGCCACGAGAACTGCCGCCCCTGATGAAGTAGAAGATTTGCTTTTTGCATGGGCTGTTGAAGCAGGTGTGACCTCAAACTCTGTTATTTTTGTCAAAGACGGCGCAACCGTTGGCATTGGCACAGGAGAACAGGATAGGGTTGGTTGCGTTGAACTTACTGTCCATAAGACGTATACAAAATACGCTGATGCTATTATTTACCACCGTCACCAAAAATCCCTCTACGAATGGCAGCTTTTAGCCCTCAAGGACGCAAAAGCAAAAGAAGAACTTGATGAGGTTATGGCTGAAACTGCTGAAGCAAAAGGCGGTCTTATCGGTACACGTATGGTTTCTGACGGTTTCTTCCCCTTCCGTGACGGTGTGGATACGGCGGCTGCTCAGGGCGTTTGCGCCATTGCCCAGCCCGGCGGTTCTTTACGGGATTATGAAGTCATAGAAGCATGCAATGAAAATAATATTGCCATGCTCTTTACCGGACAGCGTTCTTTCAAGCACTAACCAACATTTAACTCTTTCCGATAATAATCAGGAATTTCATGCAGGGGAAATACCTTTCTTCCCCTGCTCCCTTGACAAAACGTTTCAAGCGTTCTGCCGACCTGTTCCGAATGTTATCCGAAAATGCTCTAACATATTAATAACGGACAGGTTATCCTGCCCTTTCTCATAAGGAATACTATGTCCATTAAAGCAGGTTTACTGGTTGAATTTATGCAGGATAATGTGCCAACCCTCGGCTATGTGCTTGACGAACAGGGGGGCAAAATCCGTTTGCTGCTAGCCAACAGACGGGAAATAAATTTAACGCAGGCGCGCCTTTTGCCATGGCTCGGACCTCATATTAATGCCGCAGCAAAAGATGAAATGATATCTGCTTTAAACAGCCATAAGGAAGCACGGCAAAAAATCAAAGAACAGGTCGATATCGCTGAACTTTGGGAACTTTCCCAAGGGGAAGTAACAGAAGAAAAAGCGGATTTTTTTGCCGGTCTCATGGAAAATGAAATTAATCCCGATATTGTTGCAGGCTATGCCCATGCTCTTTTAGAGTGCAAAAGCCATTTTAAGTTCCAAAACCCTTGTTTTGAAGTTTACAATCAAGAAACAGTTGAGGCAAAACTACTTGCGGAAAAACAGCTTAAGGAAAAAACAGCCCTCATTGCGGGAGGAGCAGAATGGTTTAAGCTCCTTTGGGATTTGTATTGCAAACATCAATATATTTCTGAAAAAGACAGTGCCCTTGAACCAAAAGAACCTGTTTCGGGTGCCCTCAAAAATTTACTCTTCAAACGCATGGCAGAGGCTGAAAGCCATGAAGAAAATATTTTATGGAAACAAGTTACGAAGCAAATTCCGGATGAAACCTATCTTGCGTATTACTTGGCTGTCACATGGAAACTTGTTCCTGAGCACTATAATTTTTGGCTCACCCAAATTGACTATGACCAAACAGAAGATTTTGCCAAACCATTTTCCGATGAAATAGAGCAAATTCAAGCCCTTTCATCTGAAATAGCAGCGCAAAAGGAAAGTACTGCCTGCTCACTTCCTGCACAGCAAAAGCAGTATAAAAATGCCCTGCATTGCGCATTAAGCGATAAAAAAGAACTGTGCAGTATTTTTGCGGATACCGTAAGCAAGGAATTCATCAGCATTGACAGTGCCAGCACCAAGGACATTGACGATGCATTTTCTTTTTGTGAGAAAGAAGACGGTACAAAGGAACTGATTATCAGCCTTGCCTGTCCTGCCTTTTTTTGGCAGTTTGGCAGCGACTTTGACAAAATTATTGCAAAACGCTGTACCAGTATTTATTTGCCTGAACAAAATTTGCACATGCTGCCGGAAGCCCTGTCAACAAATTCTTTTAGCCTTGTGGAACAGCAAATCCGCCCTTCCATGCTGATTAAAGCTGTTTATGACAACGAAAATAATCTCATAGACAGTGAAATTATTTTTGCAAAAATAACTGTCCGGGATAATTTGCACTATGCTGCCTGTGAAAAAGTTTTGGACGAAATCGACAGCCCGGCTGAAGCGGAAGATTATCCAAAGCAAACATATTATCCTGCAAACAGTGAAAAATATGCTCCTGATGAACAAGCCCTTGCAAAAGCCCAAAAATATAAAACAACGCTTGCACATGCCTATGCATTTGCAAATGCCCATTTGCAAAAGCGCATTGAAAACGGTGCTGTCATCATTGAACGGGATGAATATGACATCTGTTTGGAAGGCGAGGGCAAAAATACGCTCGTTCGCATTGATGCCATGCCCCAAAGCCCTAAAGCCCAGTGTATCGTGTCTGAAATAATGGTTATTGCCAATGCCATTGTGGCTGATTATGCGGTTAAAAATACAATTCCTCTTTTATTCAGAACGCAAAATGTCGGCATACCCAAAGAAATGGCAGGTATTTGGAAAAAACCTGAGGAAGTGGCAAAAGTTGCCCGCCTTTTGAGTCCTGCCATTGCGGAAATTGAGGCAAAACCCCATACAGGCTTGGGGCTCAAGGCGTACAGTCCCATTACCTCTCCTTTGCGGCGTTACGGAGATTTGCTTAATCAGGCTCAAATCATGCATTTTATTTTTTTCCAAACACCTCTTTTTTCAAAAGAAGAAATGGAAACAATACTTATCCATTACAATATGTACAATGGACAGGCAGGACAAGTACAGCGCAACAGACCGCGCTATTGGCGTTTTGTCTTTATGCAGCAGGAAGCCAAACGGCAAGGAGAAAACTGTTCATTCCACGGTATTATATCTGATGAAAATGATATGTATGTGACTGTCAGCCTGACCCGTGAACAAGTGCTGGTTCGTGCTAAACGGCAATTATTTGGCGATAAGGCACAGCTTGGACAGGAAGTACTGCTCCGTCTTGGCAAAATCAATCCCCTGCATTTTGAAGTCAGCATCATGAAAGTTCAGGAATTATAACAAACAATCCGGAGAATTTCCAATAAATTTCAGTAAGTTTATGCAAAAGAAAAACTTTTGCATTGTTCCAAAAGCTGAACAAGTGCAAGTGGCTTTATAAGGATTGAGTTCCGTATTGTACGGCTCAATCCTTTTAGTTTTAATTTTATCCGTTTCTGGTTGTAGGAATGGATATATTTTTTAGTTCTTGTTTAAAATATACTCTCTTCATTTTCATACGTTGTTAATAGAGGGCAGTATAAAAAACATTTATTGATTTCGCGTTGTCCCATAAATGCGGAACAATATAATTGGAAGTATTTTTGATTTTCAAATATTATTATCATACTTTTTAAGCATTGTTATCTATTCAATATAAGTATTTGTTATGTTTTATGAAGAAAAGTATAAAAATTATACGGCGAAAGCGATTTTGCCGAGTTAATCGGAACAAGCTGATATTCTATTGTGATAATAAGAAATAACAAGGGAAAATATCATGAAATTTCAAAATGAACCAACCCGCTGGGCAGCCGTATTATCTTTATTCATGGGGGTAACAAGTCTTATTGCTGCGGAGTTTATACCCATTAGTTTACTGACCCCCATTGCAAGGGAGTTGACTATAACAGAAGGCATGGCAGGGCAAACCGTCACTGCCGTTGGGATTTTTGCCGTGATAACAAGTCTTCTTCTTTTTCCACTGACTAAAAGTATAAATCGAAGGTATATTTTATTATCTTTTTCACTGCTGCTTATTCTTTCCAATTTACTTGTCGCCATGGCTGCCAGCTATTCTGTGCTGCTGATAGGACGAGGTATTTTGGGCATTTGTGTAGGCGGATTTTGGTCCATGGCATCAGCAGTTACGCTGCAGCTTGTGCCCACTAAAGATGTGCCGCGAGCTCTGAGTATTGTTTATGCAGGGGTGTCAGTGGCTACTATTCTTTCTTTACCCCTTGCCAGTTATCTTGGTCAACTCTTTGGGTGGCGCATCGTCTTTTTTCTGGGAGCCGGTATGGGTGTCATAACCTTTGTTTGGCAATTTCTGACACTGCCGTCTTTGCCTGCGCAACGTGCCAACAGTTTTAGAAATATGTTTGCTTTGATACGGCAAAATTGGGTACTGGCAGGAATAGGCGCAACTATTTTCAGTTATGGCGGTTACCATATTTTCTTTACCTATCTTCGTCCCTATTTGGAACATGAACTTGCATTGTCAGCAGAAACACTTTCTGTTATACTCCTGATATTCGGCATTGCCAACTGTGCAGGCACATTCCTTGCCGGAGCTGTCCTTGGAAAATATTTTCGGCAGACAATGTATGCTATTCCGCTTGCCCTTATGGTGACAGCTGTCTTGTTGTTTTGGAACAGTCACATTTCCTGTGGTATGGTTTTAGCTGTTATTTGGGGATTTATTTTTGGCTTTATTCCTGTTGGCTGGTCTGCCTGGATTACACGGACGTTGGCGGACAAGGCAGAAATGGCAGGCGGATTGTCTGTAGCCGCTATTCAGTTCTCTGTGGGGCTTGCGGCTCTTATAGGCGGTTTGACCTTTGATATGCTTGGCATGAGCGGAATTTTTATCATTGCCGCAATCTTTATGCTTGCAGCGTTCTTTTTGACGAAGAGCAGTTTTTTCCGATATGCAATAATTGCAGGACAACACGTTTAAATACGAAGTAAGGAGTAGAATATGAATAAATATCAACGAATTATCCTTGTTATTATGGTTTGCTTTTCTGTCTTTTCAGCAGAAGCACGGGAACTAAATTTCCCTGTGCCGCAGACAGTCAGCCCCGAATGGCAAAAACTCATTGCAGCCCAGCCTGCCCCCTATTGGAATACGCACCCTGCCAATATTCAAGAATGGAAGGAGTGGATTAGTAATTTCAATAAAGGAGCTGTAAAGGGCTTGTCAGAATTGCGTGAGCAATTAGGAGTTACCGCCGTTCAAAGTAAAATGGGCGGAGTTCCTGTATGGATATTGACGCCAAAAGATTTACCTGAAGTCAATCGTGACCGTGTTCTTTTGAATTTGCACGGGGGAGGTTATGTTTTGGGAGCAGGTGAAGCAGGTATGCAGGAAGCTGTTTTAATGGCCGGAATCGGCAAGTTCAAGGTTGTATATGCTGATTATCGAATGGCTCCTGATTTTCCTTATCCGGCTGCTGTTGATGATGCTATGACTGTCTATCGGGAACTTCTCAAAACAACTCCGGCAGAAAAGATAGGTGTCTTTGGCACTTCTACCGGAGGCGGCATGACGTTAATCCTTGCGCTTCGTGCCAAGACAGAAAACTTGCCTTTGCCGGCTGCTCTTGCGGCAGGAACGCCTTGGACAGATATGAGTAAAACAGGCGATACCTATTTCACCAATGAAGGCGTGGATAATATTTTGGTCAGTTATGACGGCTGGGTCGGGGATGCCGCACGGCTCTACGCCGGAAAGCACGATTTGAAAGACCCTATGCTTTCTCCTGTCTACGGTGATGTCAGCGGATTTCCGCCTACAATACTCACTTCGGGCACAAGGGATCTTTTCCTCAGCAACACAGTGCGCATGCATTTTAAATTGCGGGAGGCGGGCGTTCCTGCTGATTTAATTGTGTTTGAAGGTATTTCTCATGCACATTATCATATGTCACCAAAGGCTCCGGAAACTAAATTTTATTTTACTGAACTTGAACGTTTTTTTGAGCGTAATCTCCAATAATGTATAATCTTATATGAAAAGAGCATTTGAATGAAAAAGGTTTTGATTATTTCTGCCAGTCCCCGCAAAGGAGGCAACTCTGAAATTTTGGCTGATGAATTTGCAGAAGGAGCGCGAGAAGCCGGGCATGAAGTGAAAAAAGTCTGTTTGTATGACAAAACCATTAATTTTTGCAAAGGATGTTTGGCTTGTCAAAAAACACAACGCTGCGTTATTCATGATGATGCAAATGCCATAGTCCAGAAGATGAAAGACGCTGATGTACTCGCTTTTGCCACTCCTATTTATTATTATGAAATGTGCGGTCAGATGAAGACGATGTTGGACCGTGCCAATCCTTTGTTTCCGTCAGACTATGCTTTTCGGGATATTTATTTGCTGGCTTCTGCTGCGGACGCTGAAGAAAGTGCAGCAGACGGCGCCGTAAATGGACTTAAAGGCTGGATTGCCTGTTTTGAAAAGGCACAATTAAAAGGTGTAATCAGAGGAGTAGGAGCAGCCAATCCCGGGGATATTCGAAAGAAGTCTTCCAAACTTGAGGAAGCTCGCACCATGGGAAAAAATGTCTAAAAATGTTTCTTGCTGTGAGTTGATAAAATAAAAAGAAGAGCTCATTTGCATTGTTCCAAAAGCTGAACAAGTGTAAGTGGCTTTATAAGGATTGAGTTCTGTATTGTACGGCTCAATCCTTATATTTTTATTGACGTGCGGTTTGTATTTCTGTTTTCAAATATTCCAAAAATTTCTCTTCTGCTTTGGAGAAGGTTTGGGATTTTTTCCAGGCAAGGGTTAAGCCCGCTTCAATTTTGGGATAAAGGGGCTTGAAACAAAGGGGACTGTCCTTTGTGGTATTGATGATTTTATCCAAACACAAGGCAAAGCCCATTCCCTCTTGCACCATGAGCGACGCATTATAAAGCAAATTATAGGTACCTATGATATTGAGTTCTTTTGCCAAGTCACCCATCCAGCCTGAAATTTCATTTTTTACCATTTCCTGAGCTGAACAAAGAAGCGGAATGTTCAATAAATCCTTTGCCTGTATATACTCAAGTTTGGCAAGAGGGCTGTCGCTTTGCATAAGCACTCCCCAAGTATCTTTGACAGGCAGGCGCATGAAATCGTATTTTGCAAGGTCGGCAGGTTCAACAAATAACCCGAAGCTCACCAAACCATTGTCAATTTTTTCCATAACATCATGGGCATTGCCGCTGAAAAGGTGAAAATTAACATGAGGATTTTGGGAGTGCAGTTTTTGAGCAACACGGGCAATCAGCTGCATGGCATGGGTTTCGCCGCTGCCAATATAAATATCACCGTGCAGTTCTTCCTCAGGAGCATGAAAAGCACTTTCTGTTTTTTTCACTAACGTAAGGATTTCTTTGGCACGTTTTTGGAAAAATATGCCCTCTTCTGTCAGAGAAATTTTCCGTTTTCCGCGAATAAAAAGGGTTTTGCCGAGTTCTTCTTCCAGTTCTATCATTTGACGTGAAAGTGTAGGCTGAGTAATAAAAAGCACTTCGGCAGCTTTTGAAATATTTTTTTCTTCGGCAACAGCCAGAAAATATCGGAGAGTGCGCAGTTCCATAGTTTTAATCTCACTTTGGTATTGGAAAATATTTTTTACTTTTATCATACAAAATAAGCATGGTAAAGTATTCAAAATAAGTATTTGCTATTTTTAAGGGGCATAGATAAAAAATAAGAAATGAAAATAAAAAATCATGAACAGGGTAAGAGCGTATGTTTTTTATTTTCCCTATTGCTTGTTTCATTTCTGAAAAGCAAATAATTTTCTATAGTTATTATAACAAAGGAGACATTATGTTTAAAAAAAGTTTTACTGCAGTGCTGTTTAGTCTGTTGTTTGCCGTTCCGGCATATGCTGCGGACATTGCAATTCCTGAAGACGCCCAAAATTTTTATGTCAGCGGCAAAGTCACCAAACAAGCAGTGACCTTTCTCAATCAATATAAAATGGAAATTACAGGAAATTACTATTTGCCAAAGAATATGGATAAAAATGTAAAACATCCGGCAATCATTGTGGGACACCCCATGGGTGCGGTCAAAGAACAAAGCGCTGATTTATATGCCCAAAAAATGGCTGAATTCGGATTTGTGACCTTATCTGTTGATTTAGCATTTTGGGGCGGCAGTGCAGGCGAGCCCCGCAATGCGGTTTCTCCGGATACATATGCCGAAACATTTAGTGCGGCTGTGGATTATTTAGGCACGCAGGCTTATGTTGACAGGGAACGCATTGGCGTGATTGGCATTTGCGGCAGCGGCAGTTTTGCCATTAGTGCGGCTAAAATTGACCCACGCCTCAAAGCCATTGCTACGGTAAGCATGTACGACATGGGAGCTGCAAACCGTAACGGGCTTCGTCATGGCTTGAGCTTGGAACAGCGCAAAGCCATTATAGCTGAAGCTGCAGAACAGCGCTATGTAGAATATACCGGCGGAAAAACAAGGTATACGAGCGGAACAGTCCATGAACTCAATGAAAATTCCACCCCTATTGAACGGGAATTTTATGAATTTTACCGCACCCCTCGCGGAGAAGTAACGCCTAAAGGAGCAGCCAAGGAAACAACCACACATCCAACCCTTTCCAGCAATGTGAAGTTTATGAACTTCTACCCTTTCAATGATATTGAAACAATTTCTCCTCGCCCTATGCTCTTTATTACCGGAGAAAATGCACACTCAAGAGAATTTAGTGAAGACGCTTATGCCAAGGCAGCAGAGCCAAAGGAATTGCTGATTATTCCAAATGCAGGACATGTGGATTTATATGACCGTACGAACCTCATTCCCTTCGAACACCTTGCAAAGTTCTTTACGCAAAATCTCAGCTAGAGCATTTCCACTTAACATGAGGAGTTTTTATGCAGGGGGAAAACGTTATCTTTGCTGTCTATTTCTCTATCTCTGCTGTCGCTATCCGTAAGTCAACAAAGTTGACAACGGCTGCCGAAAGTCTTGCAGGCTCGACATAAGAGAAACGGCTTCGCCGCTTTCGGCAGCTGTAAAAGTTTCTCCCCCTGCACTTCTTTACAAAACTTTTTAATCTTTATGGTAAAATATTCTGAATGTTATCAGGAAAATCTCTAGAGCTTTTCCGGTTAACATGTGGAATGAAAAATATTTTCCCTGTTATGAATATTATTCATAACAGGGCATTGAGGAGGGTTATGTGAGCGGCAGCTGTTAACGAGCTTGCGAGTTTTACGGATGGCAACAACAGAGATAATCGTTT
>CAJTMS010000001.1:0-69135 GCA_910577155.1 uncultured Mailhella sp. | reverse complement strand
AAAAAAAGTAACTGTAAATTTTTGTTATTAAATCCAACTATTATAAAATCAACCCAATACTATAACAAAGCGTAAAAAATACAAATAAAATCTTATATCATATCAACGAGCTGCAAGCATAAATCTGCTTTATTCAAACTGTAGAGGTGAATTCCCTTTGCACCGTTATCCAGCAAAATACGGATTTGGTCGACAGCATATTTTAAGCCAAGCTCTTTCACTTTTTCCTGACCGCCTTCTTCATGGGCTTTTTCCAGAGCCAAGAAAAACTTGCCCGGAATATTTGCACCGCACAATGAAAGTGTATGCTTAATGGAAGCAAGACTTTGAATAGGCAAAATACCGGGAATAATAGGACAATCTGTAATCCCTTCTTTTTTCAGGCGTTCCTGCAAATCCAAAAATTCTCGGCTGTCAAAAAATAATTGGGTAATGCCAAAATTTGCACCTTTTTTAATTTTTTCTACCAAATATTTTCTGTCTTCCGAAAAGGTTTTTGATTCAGGATGAGGAGCAGGATAGGCAGCAACGCCAATATCAAAATCCTTATGATTTGCACGTACATATTCCACCAAATCGGAGGCAAATTTGAAATCATGGCTCATGAGAGATTCATCAATAATCCCTTCGGCATTGCGGGGCTTATCACCGCGAAGAGCAAGAATGTTATGAATATTGGCGTTTCTCAATTCCCCCAAATAGGTATCAATTTTTTCCTTATCAGAACGGACACAGGTACAATGTGCCATACATTCAATGCCATAGGTATTTTTTATTTTTGTGGCTATTTCCACGGTATTATCCTGACTTGTTCCCCCTGCTCCGCAGGTCACGGAAGCAAAAAGAGGATTAATTGCTTTCAGCTTTTCTACAACCAGAAAAAAATCATCCCATTTTTCTTTTTCTTTGGGAGGGAAAAACTCGACGGAAAAAAATGGCTTCTCTTGCTTTTTTATTAATTCACCGATATGCATAGCAAACTCCTTTCATTACAGTGTACAGTATTACTATATAAAGATATCTTGATATTGTCAATTTAAATTAAAAAAAAAGTCCTGCCTTGGCAGGACTTTTTCCTTTTTGTAAAATTATGCCTGACTGCGCACTTCTTTTGCTTTTGCAATAACAGCCTTTCTTGTCATGCTCTTAACATAGCTGATAATAAGAAGAATAAGCAAAATTGCCTGTGTAAAGAAGAAAAAATACCACTGCAGACGGCGTTCATCACCGGCAGGCTTTGATTTAATCAGCCAGCTTTCAATAAGAACCTTTTGCTCCTCAGGAGTAATTTGCTTGAGAGCCTTGCTGATAATAGAAAATAATTCGGGTAAATCACTGCGAACGGCAATACTATGCCCAAACTCTGACGGAACCTGCCCCACTGTATGCAATTGATAAATACCTGCAACCTGAATTTTCTCATTTAAATTAAACTCATAGTCGATAACAGCGTCTGCTCCGCCGTTGGTCACCATATGCATAGCACTGATGGTATCACTTGCCGGTACGCGTTCAATATCGGGATAATTTGCTGAAACATAATCATCCCAATAATAGTTCTTTACCACTGCAAGTTTTTTGCCCCGAAGATCGTCCAAGGTTAAATCACTGACGGTATTGGTACGGGGAACCATTATCATGCCGGGCAAATTGATATAGGGTTCTGCAAAGGTCAGATATTCTTCACGGCGCTCGGTTTTTGCAAGTGCCATAAAAAGGTCGATACGCTTCAGCTGCGCTAATTCTTCAACTGTAGCCCAATCCTGCTGGCGCTGAACCTGAAAATTAATGCCCGTCATAGAAGTGAGTAATCTCAGATAGTCACCGCCAATACCGGTATATTGCCCACGTTCGTTAAAGGTTTCCAAAGGATAAAAGTTTGCGTCAACCCCAACATGAACAACTTTATTTTGTGCAAGCCATATAAGCTCATCTTCAGTAAGCTCGTCAACAATAGTTTTTTTGTTTTCAATCATTTTTTGCACAATATCAGCCTGTTCCTTCTGCAAAGCTTGGGGATAAAAGCTTTGCACTCCCAGAAAAACTTCTATGCAAAGAATAATTAAACCAATGATAACAGTACCTAAAATACGCATAATTTCCCTACTTCAAATCACTTTCTTGGATCATATTGATGAAAGTTGGAACAACATATTTACTGCCAAGAATATTCTTTGTTAAGCTCTTGTGAACTGAGCCGTATTCAAGCACAAAGCGGGCAATGCTTTCCTGCCATGCCTGTGCATCGCTCATGCCATTGTCTTTTACTGCAAAAATTTCTTTTTGTTTTGCAAAATCAAAGACTTCAAAGACATTGAAGTTTAAATCAAGCATGGTTTCGGAATAATCAAGTCCGAAAACTTCTTTATAATATGTCTGCATTTCTTTGACTGCTTCATCACGGGGAGCATTTAAAAGCCAATTAATACCACGGAAATAGATGGCTAAAAAGTCTTTCGTCACTTCCGGATATTGTTCTGCAAAGGCTTTATTTACAACAATATAGATAGGTAAACGAGCATCAACATCAAAGGCGGTGGCCGCGGCTACATAGCCTTTACCGCTCGCCATGAAAGTATAAGGTGCCCAGAAAACTGCAGCATCAGCTTTTGCGTGTTCAAAACTCAAAAGCCCCAATGCCTGGTCAAGGAATTTTACATTTACTTCTTTTGGTGCAACCCCGAGAACTTCAAGGTATTTAACAAATGTGTAGTGGGCTGAACTTAACCGGGTAACAATAAAAGATTTCTTACGGATATCTACAGCGGCGCCGTAAACCTTGGGATAAGAACTGGCGATGCCTTTTTTATTGAGAATGGGGCTGCCGGGGCGGACAAAAATGGCATTTGCCTTTGATTCATCATTAGCAATACCTATAACGAGCATATTGCCGTCTTTTGCGCCATTAAGCGTGGGAATTGCCCCCAGTCCGCCAATAACCCAGTTATTGACGGCAAAATCTTCCAAAGCTTCATGTCCTGAGCCATAGAAGTTTGTGACAATATTCATTCCTTTTTCTTTATCCCAGCCGTTTTTCTTTGCTAACCAAACAGGAAATGTCTCCTGTCCTGTCACCCAAGCTGTTTTCACATCGACAAGATTATCACCTTTTTTTGCAAATGCCGGACTTGCCAAGCCTATTACACACAGTGCAATAACAACGGATTTCAACCATGATTTCATTTTCATAAAAACCTCTTTACAGTTACAAAAACTAATACTGATAGTTATCTTCTTTTGCCTTTTCTTCATCGTCATCAATATCAAATAAAACATGATAGTCAGACTTGCCAAAAAGCAAATAACGTAAACGGGAATGCGGCGTTGCAGAAAGGTCTGCATGCTTTGTCGAATAGAATAAACCGCCCAAAATTACCCATGAGAAAAGGCAGCACCAAGAAGGAATGCCGATACTTGCAGGTGAGCTCGGGTAAATAAGGAGAATAAAGCAAATAATGGAAGTCAGACAACCAACGACCGCTAAAATTTTACCAAGAGCAACCCGGGCAACTTCCGGATGTTTATCCAAATACTTGTATGCGCACATGCAGGTGAAGAGATAAGCCAGCGCAGTACCGATAGCAGACATATCAACAATCCACAGCAGTGCTTCTCTGCCGAACCAAGGGCAAATAAGTGTGAAAATTAAGATAAAGAGCGTGCTTTTCCATGGTGTTCCATAGCAAGGATGGAGTTCTGCAAACCAGTCAGGCAAAAATTTGCTTCGCCCCATACTGAATAATAACCGTGTACTTGCCATAAAAAAGCCGTTCATACCGGATAAAATGGCTGCAAGAACAGGAATACAAAGGGCAATGCCGCCAAAACGTCCAAAGACCTGATCAGCAATCCAGCCTGCATCCCATGCAAATTTACGAGCCAAAAGTTCCGGATAGGGCATATAGCCGGCAACAGCAAGCACCATGGCAGAATAAAGGACAGCACCGACAACTATGGAAATAATCATAAGATCGCGTGCTTTATGCGGAGAGAAATTAAATTCTTCCGCTGTTTGCGGAATGGTATCAAACCCTACAAAAAGCCACGGTGTCAGGGCAAGAACCATTAAAATACTTGCAAAAATACCAATATTTTCATTAAAGAAAGGTTTTAAATTATCAAAGCTTGCGGTATCGGACAAAGCCGTTCCCCCTGCTAAAACAATGATACCAAGGGTCAAAGCAATAGCCAAAAATACCTGCACGGCTGAAGCGGCACTCACACCTTTATAGTTCATATATCCTAATAAGAGAAGAATGACAGAAACAAAACCAACTTCCCCTGCATTTACTTCCCAATCAGCAATAGAATATAAATGCCCTACATCAAGTACGCCCGGCAATAAATACCGTGTAAGCAAAATAAGGGCTGTAGCGTTTGCTGCTATAACGCAGACATAACTTAATACTAATGCCCAACCGCAAATAAATGCTCCTTTTGATCCAAAGCCGGCATAGGCATAGGCAAAGGCTCCGCCTGCTACCGGATAAGGGCGAATAAGAACACTGTAATTAAGTGCAACTATACATTGGAATGCAGCACCAATCAAAAAACCGAGCACTGCTCCAAAGGGTCCTGCATCCGGTAAAAAACGAATACCGGGAAGAACAAAGCAGCCCCAGCCCACAATAGCGCCAAGAGCCAGCGCTGTTACTTCAAGGGGACTAAGGTTTTTTTCAAGCTGTGTTCTTATTTCACCATGACATTGGTTGTCGTCGCTCATCAAATCCTCCAACTCAAAACCGAATCATACGCGGACAAAATTGCCTGCGTATTTTTGTTCTCCGCATGAAAAGCGTCGTTAATCATTATTAAATTCACAAGCTTTAAATGTTTTAAACAAAAATTTAATAACTTCTTGTATTATAGAGAAGAAAAATTTTTCGTCAAGCTGTGCTTTCTAATAAAATTACTCTCTTATCCTTGTTATTCAATATGTTAACATAAAATTTTATTTTATTCTTTTTTTCACAATATTTTTTCATCCGTGCAAAAACTCTTCTCTCTATTCTTATGTGCTGTTTGATTTTAATTACTATTCCATAACACACTAATTTTATAATATTTATTTTTTTTCTTTTTCGGGAACAAAAAAGCTCTCTCTGTCATAAAAAAAGGACTTTTTTTCGTTCATGCTCAGAAAAAGGCAAATGCATGTATTCTATGCCTGCAATTTTTCTCCTCATCTCACATATTGTCTTAGAAGCATTTTCCGTGTATCCTTATAAAAAGCAAGAAAGAATATGAAAACAAATCAAGAACGCTGGTATATTTATTTGGCAGAATGTAAGGATAAAAGCCTTTATTGCGGCATTACAAATAATATTGTCAAACGATTTTGGCAGCATAACGGCATAAAGGCGGGGGGAGCAAAATATACGAAAGGACGGCGCCCTGTCACACTGCTTGCCTATCATTCTGTTGCGGACAAATCCCAAGCCTTGCTTCTGGAAATAACATTAAAAAAACTTCCCAAACAAAAAAAATTGGCGTTTTTGCTTGGATTGCAGCAGCAAGCGCAATTATGACTTACTTGGAAAAAAAAGGTAAACCATGGCACAAAAACATACACTGCAAATACTTCTTTCTCCGCTTTTACTTCCCCTTTCATGGATTTTTGGGTTCATTGCCCGTGCTCGGTATTTTCTTTATCAAAAGCAAATCTGCCCAAGCTATTCCCCTCAAATCCCCTGTATCTGCGTTGGGAATATTTCATGGGGCGGAACAGGCAAAAGCCCGTTTATTGACTATTTGCTCAAACTTTTTCATACCCAAACCGTACACTGTGCAGTCCTTTCCCGCGGATACGGGACAAAACTTGCATCTTATCCCTTTGTACTGAATAAAAATATCGTGGATACCGACAGGTCTTTAAAGGATATGGCTTTGCCTGACGAACCCTGCATGCTTCTGCAGAAAAATCCCATGAGCACCATTGTTATCGATCCCAAACGGGCAGAAAGTGCCAAACTGGTGGAAAAACAATTCCCCCGCATCCAAGTCCTGCTTATGGATGACGGCTTTCAGCATTTTGCCCTCAAGCGGCATATGGATTTTGTTTTGCTGGACGCTGATGACCTAAGCCCCCATGCAGGCTTTGTAAAACGTAATTGGAACAGCCTTATTCCCCTTGGTTCGTGGCGGGAACCTGAAAAAGCCCTGTACAGAGCTGCAGCTTTTTTTCTCAAATGCCCCCCTGCTCAATGGGAACAGATAAAAGAACACACAGTAAAAAAATTAACTCCCTATCAAAAACCTTTGTTTGTTTTTCAGCTTGCCATTACTAAAATCATCCCGCTTTTTGCACAGGAGAAAAATTCTGTCCATGACCTCAAAAAAAGTGACTATGCCATTCTTGCCGGTATTGGCAATCCTTTGCAATTCCAAGCCGGTGTACAGGAATACATAGGGCATGCATGCGCAAAAAAATTTTTCTTGGCTGACCATGCCAACATGGATAGACGTCTTGCTGAAATTTTACAGCTTGATATGCCCCTTCTTTGCACAGAAAAGGACGCTGTCAAATTACAAAATTATCCCCAGTTAGCCCAAAAAGAAATCTATTATACCCAAACAGCAGTGCAGTTTTATACTTCCTGCTTTACCACAGATGATTTTGAAACATGGTTTCGTCATAGTGTCCTTCCCCTTGTCAGCAATCATACAAAATAAAATGAGAATACAATGAAAAAATTATCCAAAAAACAGAAAACATATTTTGGTCACAATTTGGAAGATGACGAAAAACGCTATGCAAAAGACGAAGATTTTACGCTGGAAAATATTTATTCCATATTGGAAAAAACACCGCACCCTCTGCGGCTTGACGATATTCTGCGCCGTGCAAATGTAACCAGACGTTCCAAAAAAGAAGTTCTTTCCCTTTTGCATGAGCTTGTCAAAGAAGGAAAAATCATTCATCAGCGGGGCGGAACCTATTGCCTCAGCACAAGCCTTGGGCATATTCTGGGCAAGCTTGCCGTGCAGCGTTCCGGGGCAGCTTTTGTCCTTGTCAATAAAGAAAAATTCCCCCATGTCAAAGAAGATATTTATATTCCTGAACAAAGCCTTGGCGATGCATGGAATGGAGATATTGTGGAAGTTGCTCTTTTACCTCGCCCTCAACGAGCCAATGGAATAAGCCCTCGGGGACTTTTGGGCAATACAGGCAAAAGACGTGAGGGAAAAGTTGTTGAAATTGTAGAAAGAACACATAAAATTCTCACCGTTTGCATTGAAGAAGAAGCCACAAAACAGCAGAAAAAACATTTTAAACACGCTGCCAAACAGGCTTACCTTGCCAAACCCACGGACAGCCGTTTTCATTTTACGGTATTAATCCCCCTTACTGAAGAATTTTTGGGACAAAGCACAGAAAAAGATTACACCCTTAAACAAGGTGACCTTTTGGAAGTTGAAGTCCAAGACCGCCTGCCCTCAAGACTCAATAGCCCCTTGTGGCTTGCCCAGCCCAAAAAATTTCTTGGTGGGCAGCACAGTGTTTCTGTGCAGGAAAGTATTACCAAAACAAGCAACAATATCCCTACGGAATTTCCTGACGATGTACTGAAAGAAGCCGAAAATATCGCCCTTGCCGAAGGTTTTTTACAAGCTGAAAATAAACAGCAAAAATATCATATTCCATTAGAGCAAAATGACACGGATTTGCGGAACATTTGTCTTGTCACCATTGACGGGGCTGATTCCAGAGACTTTGACGATGCGGTTTATGTAGAAAAGAAGGACACATGTTATACGCTTATTGTGGCTATTGCTGATGTTTCCCGTTATGTGACACCCTGCTCCAAGCTGGACAAGGAAGCCAAAACCCGCGGCAATTCCTATTATTTCCCGAGTTCTGTTGAGCCCATGCTCCCTGAAGCTCTTTCCAACGGCTTATGCAGTTTGCGTCCAAACGAAGACCACAGAATTATTTTTGCCAAAATTCTTTTCAATGCCAAAGGACAAGTCAAAGCAACGGATTTTGGACAAGGGATTATGCGCTCCAAGGCACGGCTTACCTATGACGCTGTACAGGAATTTTATGATACGGGAAAACCCCATAAAGCCTTTGAGGACGGTATTTCCACGCCCATGAACGAAGAAATTGAAACCATGCTTCTAATCGCAAAAGAACTGGCTGAAATCCTCATCAAAAAACGCTGCAAAGCAGGTTCTTTGCATCTGGAAATTCCGGAACAGCAATGCATTATCCAAAACGATACCATGACAGCTCTTGGCGTGCGTCCCCATTTCTTTGCTCATGAACTCATTGAGGCATTTATGGTCAGCGCCAATGAAGCTGTGGCAGAATTTTTATACAAAAAAAATGCTCCCTGCCTTTACCGTGTTCACCCTGCCCCCGCCCCGGAACGGCTGAAAAATCTCTGTACCGTGTTTGCCCAGACAAGTTTGGCTGAAATCCTGCCCGTTGAATCTCCTGAAAAAATCGGAGAAAATGTATGGCTTGGACAAATTCTTGCTCATTTGGATACTGCAAAAAAAATAGTTGAACAGCAGGGAGCAACACAAGGAACGGACAAACAACATGGCGCAGAAAATGCTGAGCAAAGCAAGCAGAGAAAATTTACTGAAAAAAATGAGCAAATTGCCTCCATTGCAAAAAACGCCTCTCTTGCCTACCGCATGATTTTACGGGCTATGATGCAGGCACGCTACAGCCCTTCTTCGGATATCCACTTTGGGCTTGCTTCAAAATGTTATTGCCATTTTACCTCACCTATCCGCCGTTATGCTGACCTTATGGTGCACAGATGCCTCAAAGCTGAACTTGGCTTTATGGAAAAAAAACATGCGATTTTCAATCCGGATTACCTTGAAAGCATTGCCGACATCTGCAATGATCAGGAACGCTGTGCCCAAAGCGCAGAACGGGAAATCTTTTTGCGTTTATCCTGCCTTATGCTGGAAAAATCCATTGGCAAAACCTTCCCTGCCATTATCAGCGGTTTGAGTAATTTCGGCGTTTTTGCCGAATTACAGGAAAATATGGCAGAGGGCATGATCCGCATGGAAAAGCTTGGCAATGACTACTTTGTCTATGATGAAGATAAACAAATTCTCTACGGTGAACGTTCAGACGTCACTTACAGACTTGGGGATGAAATTGCCGTGCAAATTGATTTTGTCGATGTCACCCGTCTGGAAATTGATTTAATCCTCATGGGCGTTACTCCCAGAAAATCCGGCAGAGCAAAAGGCAAAAGCGCCCTTTTCCGTGACATCCATAAAAAGGGCTCACGATATTCCAGAAAGTCAGCGGAAAAGCCTTCTGCTAAAACTCTACGCAAAAGCAGCTCCCAAAAAGTAGGCAAAGAAAAACACACAAACAAAGAACGCCAGACAAAAACACGAAAAAGAAAATAAATTCCGTTCACAACACAACGCATTAAAAATAAAAGGGAAGACACATTTCCTTTTTCTACAAAAACCAAATACAGGCTTATTTACTATGCATATAAAAGTCAAGAATAATGTTACTGTTATCTCAATAAGCACGCTTCCAAAAAAGTTAATAAAATTTGTATTTTTTCAAAAAAACATTTGACAAAGTGAATAAATTTGCATAAAAACTTTTCACGGCATACGTCCTCATCGTCTAGCCGGCCCAGGACAGCGGCCTTTCACGCCGTCAACGGGGGTTCAAATCCCCCTGAGGACGCCAACAATTTTCAAGGACTTAGAGAAAACTCTAAGTCCTTTTTTTATGCATATACTTCCTCTATCCTATATGATGTTTCCAAAAGCATGCTCAAGCCAATAAATTTTATATAATTTTGTAAAATAATTGTGAATATCGGCAAAGCAAATCTTCCGTTATACAGTCAGAACTATCAAAACAAGCAGGCGATTTTTTACGTATCACCGGAAACAGAGAGGTTACAGCAAGGTAAAATGATTTTTATGAAATGTAATTAATCCTTCATCTCTCATTTTACTCAGCTCATTTGACATGGCACTGCGTTCCACGGATAAAAAATTTGCCAGTTCCTGACGATTAAAAGGAAGAGACACAGTGCCTGTATTTTGGTATTTCGCCTCATCAGACAAATAGGCAATCAGTTTTTCACGGGTTGTGCGTTTAGACAGATAGCTCATTTTTTGGACAAGTTTTCTGTTTTGTTCAGAAAGGGAAAAAAAAAGGTTCTGCACAACAATTGTATGGAATTTACAGGCAGAGGAACAAACTGTGATTATTTTTTTTACATTGAAGAAGAATACCTCGCTGTCCTCCACTGCCATGACATCATTCATCAATACCCCGCTCTCCGGTGCCGCATAGGATTCTCCAAACATTTCTCCGGGATTTATTCCGGCAATAATACTCCGCTTGCCCCAGTAATCATCCTGCTGGATATGGAGTTTTCCTTTGATAAGTATCAAAATATTATCCCATCTTTGTCCATGATTTAAAACATATTCTCCTTTTTTACAGCTTTGTCTTCGCATTTGCAGGCAGGAAAGCATGGCTTCTATTTCATTTTCCTTTACCCCTGAAAATAAGACTGTTTTTTTTAGAACTGAAAGATATGTATTCATAAAAACCTCATTTTTGTTGTAAAAACAACAGAATTATAAAATAAAATGGTATATTGTCAATGCGGAAAGACAAAGAGTATGCTTTCAACTTTCACTGCTGTAAAAAAATTTATAAAATCAATAAAGGATACACGTATGATACGCAGAATTATAAAAATCAATGAAGAAAAATGTACGGGATGCGGGCTTTGCGCTGATGCCTGCCATGAAGGAGCTATTAAAATTATCAATGGAAAGGCAAAACTGATACGGGATGATTATTGCGACGGGCTTGGAGATTGCCTGCCCGCCTGCCCTGAAAACGCTATCAGCTTTGAGGAAAGAGAGGCTTTGCCCTATAACGAAAAAGCCGTTCTTTTGGCAAAAAAACAGGAAAAACCTCTTCCCTGCGGCTGTCCGGGAACTGCCGCACAGATCATCCAAGCCAAGACAGATACCCTACAACCTTCCTCTGTTCCCAGCCAGTTATCCCAATGGCCTGTCCAAATCAAACTTGTGCCCGTCAATGCGTCTTATTTTGAAAATGCAAATCTTCTTATTGCGGCTGACTGCACAGCATATGCCTACGGTAATTTTCATGGTGATTTTATTAAAAACCATATCACGTTAATCGGCTGTCCAAAACTGGACGAAGGGGATTACAGCGAAAAATTGGCACAAATCCTTGCCGGCAATACCATTAAAACAATCACTGTCACAAAAATGGAAGTCCCTTGCTGCAGCGGTATGGAAAATGCCGTCAAAAAAGCCTTGCGGGCAAGTGGAAAATCTATTCCCCTGACTGTGATAACCATTTCAGCAGACGGCAGAATTTTAAATTCATTACCCATGTAATAAAGGAGCAGAACTATGGAAAACGCAAAAATGTTTTGTTTTCAATGTGAACAAACCGCAGGCCGCACAGGCTGCAAGGCAAATGCCGGCGTATGCGGCAAAACAGCTGACGTCGCAAATTTGCAGGATAAACTGACGGGTGCTTTGATAGGGCTTTCCCGAATAATAGACAAAAATACCCTCAGCCCCGCACCAGACACATGGAAACTTATTCTTGAAGGACTTTTTACCACTGTTACCAACGTCAACTTCAATGCACAAACCATTGAAGTATTAATCCGGCGTGTTCATGCTCAGCAAGAAGCAGTAAATCCTGTATCTTCTGACAGCGTAAAAAACGATTATGATATGTCCGGGCTTTGGAATGCCGAGGAAGATATACGCAGCCTAAAATCCCTGATTTTATTTGGTATTCGGGGAGTTGCCGCCTATGCCTACCACGCCATGGTACTGGGATATACCGATGAAAACCTCAACAAATTCATTGCCAAAGCCCTTTCTGCCATAGCTGAAGATCTGGACATGAATCAGCTTTTGCCCATTGTTTTGGAAGTGGGACAATATAACCTTACCTGTATGGAATTATTGGATAAAGCAAACACGGAAACCTTTGGACATCCTGTGCCCGCAGAAGTTTCTCTGCATGTTGAAAAAGGTCCGTTTATTGTTGTCACAGGGCACGATCTTTTGGATTTGAAGCTTCTTTTGGAACAAACAGAAGGCAAGGGCATTAATATTTATACCCATGGAGAAATGCTCCCTGCGCATGCATATCCTGAATTGAAAAAATATGCACACTTGAAAGGAAATTTTGGCACAGCTTGGCAAAATCAACAAAAAGAATTTGCCGATATTCCTGCTCCCATTCTTTTTACTACCAACTGCCTCATGCCCCCAAACCCCGGCTATGCGGACAGGGTTTTCACAACGGAAGTCGTTTCCTATCCTGAAATAACCCATATTGGAAAAACAAAGGATTTTTCTCCGGTCATTAAAAAAGCCCTTGAGCTGGGCGGGTATGCAGAAGACCAACACTGTACGGGCATTAACGGCGGCAGTTCTGTGCTTACAGGATTTGGACACAAAACAGTTCTCGGCGTTGCAGACAAAGTTATTGACGCTGTAAAATCAGGAGCAATCAAGCATTTCTTCTTGGTTGGCGGCTGTGACGGCGCTCGCACGGGACGAAACTACTACACGGAATTTGTACGGAATACTCCTGCAGATACTGTAGTGCTGACCCTAGCCTGCGGTAAATACCGTTTTAACGATTTAAATTTGGGCACAATCGGCGGCTTGCCGCGGCTCATGGATATCGGGCAATGCAATGATGCCTACAGCGCAATCAAAATTGCAGTGGCTCTTGCTGACGCATTCGGATGCGGGGTCAATGATTTGCCCCTCTCACTGGTGCTTTCATGGTATGAACAAAAAGCTGTCTGCATTTTGTTAACACTCCTGCACCTTGGAATTAAAAATATTTTGCTGGGTCCCTCACTTCCTGCTTTTATTTCACCCAATGTCTTGAATTTCCTTGTTGAAAACTACAAAATCGCTCCCATTTCAACACCGCAGGAAGATTTAAAAGCAATTCTCGGATAAACTATACAAATGCTCCTCACTTCCTAAAAAGAAGTGAGGAGTTTTTTCCTGTGTATATTACGTCTTTCACGCTGATTATACTTACTTTTTTCCCAGTATAAAGCCTCGAGTATTGATAAAATTAGGCAAGTTTTTGCCATAATTATGTCTATACGCTGTGATGAAAATCCTCTATTGTAACGTTACAGACAATATATGTTAACCATAAAAGGAGGCTCTATGCTTTTACACAACATTAAATCCATTGCAACCGTTAGCTTTGTTGCTCTTTGCATGCTTTTTTCCGTATCTTCAGCCCAAGCTGACGAAAACAAAATTCCCGCAGAACTGAACAGCCCCTTTGCTCAGGGTGAACCCAATACTGCCTATGCAAAATATTTTATTGGCAACAGCTATTTAAACAGATTAAGCTCAGAAGGTGTTTCCATTGCCAACGTGACCTTTGAGCCTCGCTGCCGCAACAACTGGCATATCCACCATGCAGCACAGGGCGGCGGACAAATTTTACTTTGCACAGCAGGACGCGGCTGGTATCAGGAATGGGGAAAAGAAGCCCGGGCTCTCAAAACCGGTGACGTTGTCATTATTCCTGCCGGGGTAAAACACTGGCACGGTGCTGCAAAGGACAGTTGGTTTGCACACTTGTCCGTTGAAGTTCCCGGCGAAAAAAACAGTAATGAATGGCTTGAACCTGTTGCTGACGAAGAATACAATAAGCTTCCATAACAATATAAAATCCTCTCTCAAAAAGCCTGCATATGCAGGCTTTTTTTTTGCGTCATTTTATTTGGCAAACTTTAGTGTATATCCGTATGACATTTAGAACACACCAATAAGATTTATAATATTTTTTATTCTACTGTTTCCCACCAAGAAGAAAAGGTCGGAAGCGGATATGCTAATTCCACGGCTTCTCCGATTAACGGCGTCAGCAGCTGATAAGGTTTATTTGCACTTGCATTTTTTATCCGTATAAAGGGGTCATTCCATGCATGATACGCCAAAGAAAATTTGCCAATATGCATGGGAAGCAGAGCCGATGCCTTCAAATCAAGTGCAGCCTGACTTGCCTGTTCCGGGGTCATATGCACATAGCGCCAACTGTCATTATATTGTCCGCAGTCAAGCAGTGCAAGGTCAATCCCGTTCAAGGTTTTGCCTATTTCTGCAAAATGGCTTTCATACCCTGTATCGCCGCTGAACAAGATTTTTTGCTGTGGTGTTTCCAGCACAAAACCGCACCATAACGTTTTATTGCGGGTAAGGGTTCTGCCTGAAAAATGCTGCGAAGGAATAAAATGCACACGCAGCGTATCGGCAAGAGCAAAGCTGTTTCCCCAGTCACCTTCAAGAATTTGCGTATCGGCAAAGCCCCAGCGTAATAAATGGGATTTCACCCCAAGCCCGCAAATAATTTTTCCAAGCTTTGGCTTTAACTGCATCATGGTCGGGTAATCCAAATGATCCCAGTGATCATGGGAAATAAACACATAATCAAGAAAAGGAAAATCGTCGGCACTGTAGGGTGTTGCCCCTGCAAAGGCACGCACACTGAAAAAAACAGGAGAGGCATAGGCGCTGAAAACAGGGTCAATCAATATCCTTTTTCCTGCAAGCTGCATAAAAAAGGAAGAATGTCCCAGCCATACAAGCCTGTCATTTTGCTTTTCAAGCCCTGCAAACGCGTTTTTCTTTACAGGTACTGGATTTACGGGGAAAGGATTTTCTTTTCTTTTTAATACTGACCTCAGCAATGCCATGACAGCAGAACTTTTATCCGATAAAACAGCGTGTTCCACAAGATTATGAAATTCTCCCCGGTAATAATGGGAAGAACGCATCAGTTCCTTTATGAGCTTTTCATCAGGCAATGCCCCAAACATTTTTTTCTGCATAAAACCATAGCCTGCTCCGCCTGCTCCTGCACTTGCAAGCAAAAATCCCGTCATATATTTTAAAAACGTTCTGCGCGTCATAGAAGCAGGCGTTCTCCTTTTTTATAGACTTTTTCCAAGCTCATATGCCATGGCAGGGAATTTTGTTCCGCTGACAGAACCCGCCCCCCATGCACCGGGAACAATCACCCTGCCCGCATCTTCCCAGCCTAAATAAGATAATAATTGTTCATAATGCGTGACAATGGGGCGTTCATCATCACGGGAATTATTGGCATAGGTCATGAGCAGAACAGCTTTTTTATGGACGTGGATTTGCCCGTTAATCGCATAAAATCTGTCAATAACAGCCTTGAGCTGGGATGAAATGCCAAAATAATACATAGGCGTTGCAAAAGCAACCAAATCCGCTTTGATAATATGTTCCCGCACAAAATCAAAATCATCATCAAAGACGCAGGGTCCGTCCATACCGCAGGAATTGCAGGCAATACAAGGATGAACATTTTTTCTGCGGCATCAAAACGCACAATTTCATGTCCCTTGTCTGTTGCTCCCTTGATAAAATTATCTGCCAGCATGTTGGAATTGCCGTTTTTACGGGGACTGCCTGTTAAAACGAGTATTTTCATTGCCTTTGCTCCTTCTTGCGCTGCGGCATGTGCCAAATTGTTTGGAAATAAAACAGCGGGGCTTGCAAGCCCTGTTCCTAAAACTGCCAATAAGCCTTTTTTCATAAACATTCTTCTGTCCATACTGCTTTCCTTTGGGTTTTACCCTTGAATGTTCATTTTAAGATAGCAAAATTTCAGTCTAAAAAAAGGGCTATTTCTCGCATTTAATTGCCTAATCATGCCAAAATTTTCCTGCCGCATAATTTTTTATTGTGTTTTGGCAAAAGGAAAATTATAACTGATTACTGCATACTGACATCAGCATGTTTTAAAGGGAAAATACCATGCTTGCCGAAGAATATAAAGGACATCTAGCCGCATTTTTTACTGTTTTTCTCTGGGGAACAACCTTTATTTCCACCAAAGTCCTGCTCATTGACTTTCTGCCTGTGGAAATTTTATTTGTCCGTTTTTGCATGGGCTGGTTTATTTTATTCCTGCTTTCTCCGCACAGCAGAGTACAAACAAATTCCAAACAAAAATTCATTTTTAATCAAGAACTTATTTTTGCCGGGGCGGGTTTTACCGGCATATGTCTTTATTTTTTGCTGGAAAATATTGCCCTGACCTATACCATGGCTTCCAATGTGGGGGTTCTGGTATGCATATCCCCCTTTCTCACAGCATTACTGGTACATTTTTTTATGAAAAGCGAGGAAAAACTGCAGCGTAACTTTTTTATTGGTTTTTTTGTTGCCATTACGGGAATTTTTTTAATAAGTTTTAATGGCTCAAAACTGCAATTAAATCCTTTGGGTGATATTCTGGCTCTGTCCGCGGCTTTTGTCTGGGCTTGTTATTCGATTTTAACAAAAAAAATCAGTAAATTCGGAATTCCTGTCATTCTTGCCACACGCAAAACATTTTTTTACGGACTGCTTTTTATCTTTCCAACGCTTTTTATTTTTGATACCCACATGGAAATACAGCGTTTTTATAATCTGACAAATCTTTTCAATATCCTCTATTTAGGCGGTGGGGCTTCCGCCCTTTGTTTTGTCACGTGGAATTATACGGTAAAAATACTGGGAGCTATAAAAACCAGCGTCTATATTTACTTAATTCCTGTTATCACTGTTGTCACAGCCGCCATTGTCCTTGCCGAGCCCATGAGTCTGCTGCTGACTTTAGGAACTGCCTTAACCATTGTGGGACTTTTTATTTCCAAATACGACAGCCCCAAGGCAAGATCTGTTAAAAGACAGAAATAACTTTGAGAACACAAATATAAAAAATATTAATTACATGAATTGCACTCCATTTAATGAATTTATTTTCCAGTACATGGAGTACAATTTTGCTGAGGAACGTTTTTATTTTTTCGTCAGATTTTGTTTGAAAAATGCTTCTATTTTATCAAAAGGTATAATCTTAGCATTATCATATAAATCTGTATGCACAGCATGAGGAATAAGGAGAAGTTCCTTATTATTTTTATAAGGATTATCCTTTATCATATTGGCATAGGCGTCTTTACTGAAATAGCAGGAATGGGCTTTTTCTCCGTGAATCATAAGAACAGCACTGCGAATTTCATTGCTGTATTTCAAAATAGGCATATTGAAATAAGACTGATAGCCCGTCACATTCCAACCCAGTCCTTCGCCTTGTGAACGAGGGTGAAAACCTCTTTCTCTATTGCGGTAATAGACAATATACTCTTTCACAAATTGAGGATCAACTTTAGCACAAGCCCTTTCTTCTGACTGAACAAACACTATTTCTATACAAATAAATAACAGTGCCAATCCAAAAAGTAATTTTTTCATATTTCCTCCCAAAATTTTTACTTATTTTGACTGCACCAAAATCTCTTTACGAAAAAAGAACCATTCTTCCCAAATTTTTGCCTAAATCTCGCAGGATAAAAAAAGTACTCTGACAAACAGGCAAAAAAATGAAAAGATTGTATCTTGCTGTAATATATGCACTTCAGTATTTTATATTCAGACATGAAAAAAAATTCAAAAATAAGGAGAAAGTTATGCAGCAGAAAACAATGAAAGCCGGCGTTCTTGTGGGCGAAAAGCAAATAAAAATCAAAGAAATCCCCATGCCGCAAGTAACGCCCGGCATGATAAAAATAAAAGTTTCTGCCTGCGGCGTCTGCGGCAGTGATATCCATATGTGGAAAGCAGGAAAGGGCTGGAAGCCGCTTGAAAATTTTACTATGGGACATGAATTTTGCGGCGTTGTGGTTGACGCCGGTGACAGTGATTTTAACGTGGGCGACCGCGTCACCTTTTGGGCAAACCTTTACTGCGGAAAGTGTGAAATGTGCCTTGCGGGCAAGGAACATCTTTGTCTTGATGTCAACGGAACAAACTATATTGGTTTTGTCTGCAATGGCGGCTATGCGGAATATTTTACGGGCAAAGCAAAAAATGCCTACAAACTGCCCGATACTGTGTCTGATATTTCCGCCGGACTGATTGATCCGCTTATGGTTGCGTATCACGCCGTCAAAAAATCCGGTTTTAAAATACACGATAAGGTGCTGGTTGTGGGAAGCGGTATTATTGCCCAGCTTATTGGCGGACTTCTCACAAAAGCAGGAGCTTCTTACCTTGCCATGTCTAAAATTGACGAGCGGCAAACAGAAAAAGCCCGTGAAATCGGAGACTTTGATGCGTATTTTGACGAAAATGCCCCAAACAGGGCAGAAATTTTGCAAAAAGCCTCTCATGGTGGTTTTGATGTTGTTTTTGAAGCAGTGGGAGCAGCCGAATCCCTTGCCGCCTGCATGGACGGTGTCAAGGCAGGGGGTGAAATTATGATGATCGGCAATTCCATGACCCCGACCATTCCTTTTGAACTCAATCGTGCCGTTTTACACGAAATCCGCCTGACAGGCAGTGTTTCATGCACGAGAAAGGAATTTGAAGAAACCATTGACCTTATCGCCTCAGGCTTTATTGATGTGGAAAAATATGTTACGGATATCCTGCCTTTGGACAAGCTCCAATACGCCTTTGAAAAACAAATTTCACCCACGGAAAAAGTCCTGAAAACCGTTATAAGACCATAAAATATAAAGTGTCCTCAAAAACAGCTTCAAAAACGGGGCTGTTTAAAACCAAATTTTTACACGTTATTTTGTAATTAACTTAATAAAAAAGGAAGGAAAATTCAGAAGAGTAAACCCTATATTGTATGTTATATGATGACTTCCGTAGACGGAAGAATTGACTGTGACATGACAGCAAAACTTGCAGGAGTAGAGGATTATTATCCCATTTTAGCGGAATTAAAATTACAGTCAGCAGTCAGCGGAAAAAGAACCGCTCAACTGGAATTGTCAGAAAAAGGCGAATTTCAGCCTAAAAATACTCTACATGCAGAAAAAGAAAGTTTTTCTAAAAAAGCTGATAATTCAAAAGGATACACCATTGTTGCGGATACAAAAGGTACACTTCTCTGGAAGCATGACAGTGAATATGAAAAACCGCATATTATGCTCACATCTAAGCAGGTGAGTCAGGAATATTTAGCCTATTTGGACGAAAAAAATATTTCCTATATTGTAGCCGGCAGTGAAAAAATTGATTTAGCGTCCGCCTGTGAAACACTGAAAGAAGTGTTTGGAATTGAAAGATTGGGAATTGTTGGCGGACCGGCTATTAATACGGCTTTTCTTGACGCAGGATTATTAGATGAAGTCATTGTCCTTATCGGAGCAGGTATTGACGGCAGAGCATCATTCCCGCCTGTTTTCAATAGAAAAGACAACGGACAAAACGAACCGACTCCTCTTACATTAATTGAAGCTAAGTCATACAACTCAGGAGCCGTATTCATTCGCTATAAAATAAAAAAAATAATGTCTTCTTTTATACCGGCGCTCAAATAGTGCAAAATACCCGGCCCCAAAAAAAACGGCATTGTCAAACAAGCCCCGATAAAAGTCCGGAGTGCAAATTGCCTGAAAGAAAAGACAATTGAGCAAACAAAAAAATATAATGGGAAATAAAACAGCCTTACAGCAAACTCTTGCGAGTCTGTTTTTATAACCATTGAAACAAAATTTATTTTTTCTCAAAAATCCCATTAAAATCAAAAGAAAAAACGTTCGGTGCATGGACAAGGCAAAGACTGTTTACTGTTGTCAAAAGATATAATTTTTGTTCATGAGCAGTGGAAAGAGTAAGCCACAGTTTGCCCTCTTTGGGAAGTTCTGCCCTCAGCAATAATTGGGGCATTGTTTGTATTTTTCTTTTTGCTGTCTGCTTTTCGGGATTACTTTCTTTTTGCGTATCCGCCTGCAGTGTTTTGTCAGGATTACCTTTGCCCTGCTCATTATCAGCCAAAAACTTTACTGTATTTTCTGCCTGTTCTTCTTTGCCTGCATCCGAATTTTTGGCAAAATACGGCACATTGCCATAACCTTGCAACACGATTTTATCCTCTTCCTTTGTCAGCGTTACAAAGGTATCGCCCCTGACATAACGCCCAAGCACAGGCTCGTGCCAGATATCCTGTGCGAGTTCCTGCGTTTTGGCAACCGCGGCAAGCATAAATGCATACTGTTCGGGAATGGCAGCCACTTGTTTTTTAAAACTGTTTGCCACTGTATTTCTGCCTGTTTCAAGCCAAATTTTATGCTTTTGCCAAAGTTCTCTATAAGCTTTTTTGCCAAGTGTTTTCGTAAGGACTTTCCATGTTTGGTTCAGCATAGTATCAGCCAGCATATACTGTTCATTTTCCTGCAAAAAACGGGCATGTTTCTCATCAGTCAGGAAGAAATCCCCTTGAGTTCCACTTCCTGCACTGCCTTGAACTATATAAGAATTTTGCTTCGCCAAAACATCAGGCTGTGCAGTGTTATTTTTTTCTTCCTGATTTTTCAATTCTTCCTGTTGGTCAAATTCCTCATAAAAAGGAGGGTCTTTTGCAAGTCCAAAAGAAACCTGCGCAAGCAAAAAAACAGGAAGGAAAATAAAAAGAAAATAAAAAAAACCTTTCATATATGCCATAAAAATTGTCAAAAGCTAATCCGCAAGTGCTGTTTTTGGATAAGCGGGAGCATTTTCATAAGCCTGCATCGCAATACTCATATAGGCATTATCAAAATTTTGCGGTTTTGCCGCTAAACTCTTGCCAACCGCATAAAGCCCCGCAAGCATATCCCCAAAGTCCACATAGCCCATGTGGGCAAGACGGATTAACTCATCTTTCATGGGTTCCTGCCCTGCCGCAATGATAACGCCGGTTTCTTTGGCTGCCGTGCTCACAAGGTCACTGCCCAAAATCCCCTTTGGCATGGCAACGGAGGTCAGCCCCCATGCATAGTGTGTTTTGGCAAAGGGTTCAAGCCCCATAGCTTTTATGCCTGCCCTTGTCATTTGAGCTAAGGCAAAATGTTTTTGGTATAAATTGTCCAAACCGCCATAGCCGCCATGTGTTACATCTTCAAAAATCATGGTTAACGCTTCCCGAAGCCCCACAATAAGGGAAACAGGAGAGCTGAAATTGGTTTGATTTTTCAGCACATTCTTGCGTTCTGCTTTCATATTGAAATAAAAACAGCTTGGCTCAACCTGTTCAGCCTTTTTCCATGCCTTTTCAGAAAAAGCAAGCAAGGAAAGCCCCGCCGGAACCATAAGCCCTTTTTGGGAACCGGTTAAAAGTGCGTCAATGCCCCATTCGTCCATAGGTGCGGGGGAAATTCCCACAGAGGAAATCCCGTCAGCCACCAGCAGTACATCATATTTTTGCGTTACTTTTGCAATTTCATAAATGGGATGCATGACCCCTGTTGAGGTTTCACAAATTTGCAGGCAAACCCCCTGTACATCAGGATTTTTTTGTAGGGCTTCCTCAATATCATCGGCTAAAATTGCCTCGCCCCATGGTTTTACAATTTCAACAATTTCAAGCCCCTGCACTTTGGCGATTTCACGCCAGCGCTCGCCAAACTTTCCTGCCTGCGCAACAATGATTTTTTCTCCGCGATTAAATAAATTCGTCACGGCAGCCGTCATTGCACCGGTACCGGAACCGGCGAGCGGCAAAACTTCCTGTTCCGTGCCAAAAAGTTTTTTCAGATACCCGCGGGTTTCTTCCATAATGGCTTTAAATTCCGGTTTTCTGTGATGTATCATGGGCATAGCCATGGCAAGGCGCACCCTGTCAGGAATTGCCGTCGGTCCGGGAGTTAAAAGGCGTAAATGATTTTTCATGACATATCCTATTTATTTAAATAATGATTAATATATTCCGTGCACATATATAATTCCGGCAAATAAATCAATGACTGGATAAAAATATTCACCATAATCAGAATAAATACAGCCGCAGAACCCATATCCTTGGCTGCTTTTACTTTTGTGGAATATTCATGGGTAATCAAATCAAGGGCTTCTTCAATGGCAGAATTTAATAGTTCTACGACCATAACAAAAAGCCATGAAATGCAGGACACTGCAGTCAAATACCACTCTTTGCCCGAGTACCAACCTAAAACGCACAAAAGGATAAAAATCAAAAATTCTTGTTTTATCGCAACACTTTGCCGTAAACCCGTCCATAAACCTTGTAAGGAATAACTGAGAGCATAAAATATATGCAATATTCCGTTAAATACACCGGTTTTCTTTTCCATTGGATATTCCTTTTGCCTTTTCCCTTTAAATTTGTATTGGTTCAGACTTGCGTACGACCTGCCCCAATTGCATTATGCGTTATAGCCGGGGAGTTCCACAGAATGGAAATTATCACTTTGCCCGTTAGCTTTCGGGCAGGACTCACGTAAATAACAAATTTCGCAGGCTCCTCTAAACGGCAGACAGGTCAAAACACTAAAGCGCCGAGCCAGCGTAGGCTCTCCGTCAATGTAGGGGATATTTTCTGCTTTTAAAGCTTCCGCAATTGCATCATTGGGCTCAGGACAGGGGGCGCAGCCAGCCTGTTCCACCTGCGGCAAAATTTGATAAATAGTATTCATAATAATACTTTGTCCCACACAATTGAAGCGAAAACCTTTTTCCGCATCTTTTGCAAAAAGCTCATCGGCTTCTTTTTCCACCTTTTCATTGAGCCAAACTGCCAGATAATCCCCTTTTTCGGTTTTCAGAATAATACTGTTGAGTTCTTTCGCCATTCGCTCAAAGGTATTGACCATATCTTCCAAAACCTGCCCTCCAAGGCGGGTTTCCTGCAAAAGCGCCATAACAGCTTCCATATCAAAATAAGGTTGAACGGTCAGCACTTCTTTTGTATACTTTGCCATAATATCCTCATATATTAACGTTATCAACAGTATATACGCTTTGTACAAGGTGTCAAATAATATATGCCTTTACATTCTTATCCATGCAAAGTAACATAGCCAAAAAAGAGAACGCCCAAAAAGACAGCGAAGGTCACACTATGATAGACAAAACACAATTACCCGGAAAAATCCGCTATGAATACCAAGATGACAGCACTATTCCCCTGCAGTATGCCCATGGTGTTTGGGGAGGTATCAACCCGCAGGGGGAAATTGAAATTAATTTTTATGCCGAGCAGGACAAAATCCCCCGAATTTCCGAACGCTATCTCAAACCTGACGGTTCTTTCGGTCCGGAAATAACCTTGGCAGAAGAAGACACACGGGTTGTTATGCGTAAAATTCAGGCAAAAATTCTCATCAATCACCACACGGCAAAAGCGCTCCTTGGCTGGCTTGCTGAAAAAATTGAAAATCTTGAAGCCGAAGAAATACGCAGTTTTGAAATGCAGCATAACAAAACAGGCAGAGAACAATAATGGCAAAAAAAAATCGTTTTCTTTATGATGAAAATGCGGGAGAGGAAGAAACCCGTATCAGCCGCTCTCAAAAAAAACGAGACAGCACCCAGATGCAAAAAATAGGCGAGGAACTCGCAAACTTAGCTCCTGTCAAGCTTGCACGGCTGCCCCTGACCGAAGATTTGGAACAGGCTTTTGCCGAATACAGAAGAATAAAAAATAAAGAAGCAAAAAGACGGCACATCCAATATATCGGCAGACTTATGCGGGAAGCACAGGAAGAAAGCGCATACAAAAACGAAGAAGACCTTGTCAGCATATACCTTGCGGCAAAGGACGATTTTTAACTCAGCAATGAGGACAACCGTAAAACTCCAAAATTAACCCCGCTTAATCGCTCCCGCTGCGGGGCTTATGATATTGACAACGGGCTTTTTCCTGCGTATTATGGAATAAAATATAATTTACGAGGTGCAATATGCCATCATTAAAAACTATTTTATGTGCATTAGATTTATCAGAACACAGTCAAGTGGTGGCCGAACATGCCTCCATGCTTGCAAAATTATCCGGAGCAAAAATTTATGCCATGTATGTTGCTCCAACCATGACCCAATACACGGGCTTTCATGTGGCACCCAATACCATTGACGGCTTTGTAGGCGAAATCGTTTCCGGTGCGGAAAGCAGTATGGCTGAATTTGTGGCAAAACACTTTGAAGGCGTTGACGTGGAAGCAGATGTTGTTGTGGGCTATGCAACGGAAGAAATCCTTGCTGCTGCTGATAAACACAATGCAGATATTATTGTTATGGGTACCCATGGACGCAAAGGCATTGACAGAATTTTATTTGGCTCCGTAGCAGAAAAAGTTGTTACCCAATCAAAAATTCCTGTTTTGACTATTCGTCCTGCCACGAGCAAAACAGAAGAAAATTAAAAAGTATCCGCATACACAGAAAACATACCAGACTGCCCTCCGGTATGTTTTCTCATTTAATACATGCCAAACTTCCAAGTCTCAAAACCGAGCTATGAACGTAAACTATGTTTCCATTCTTTTTTTCTGATACTCAAAAAACAATTTTTATAACAGGTTGATTGATGAAAAAATTTTTAGCTGTCAGCATGATATTTTTTTCCCTCACAGGCTGTAGTTTTTTTGATACATTTAATCCGGTTTATTCAGAAACAAAAACAAGCCAAAAAGAACTGTCCGAAGAAGCACCCAAAGAAGAAACTCAGGAATACAAAAAAATACAACAGGAAAAAATACAAACAACCGGCATAATACAAAAGGAAGCCGAAAAACAAATCCCCCGAAATAATCCTGCCATAAGAAATTATACGGGTTGTTCCAAACAAGAACTTATGCACGCGATTAAAAACGTTCTTTATCTCATGGATACAAAAAACGCAAAAATTATCCTGCAGGATAATGCTGTCATTAATTACCGTTTCTATTCCGATACCGTCAAAAACGGATATATTTTTGGCTATGATACATGGGTAGTCAATATAGAAGAGCAAAAAGACAAGGGTTTTGCGGTTTCTGTCATGGTGGGAATAGCACAGGAGTTAACCGTAACGCCCGCTTCGTCTCTCCGTCCCAAGACGCCTGACGAACTTTATTTTAATGTCAATGCCCTTGATGAAGCGCAGAGCGCCCTCTTTTTTGAACGGCTGGATTATTTTTTAGGAAGAAATCCTCACTGGAGAACGTGCGAAAATATCCAAAGCTGGGTCAAGGAAAACAATTACAAAGGGAAATTCCAAGATACCGCCGTAACAAGCAGTTCTGATTTGCCGTTTATCTGTGGTCATAACTGGTATGGCATCGAGGACAACAGCCCCGATTTTCTCAATAAGCATGAGTGATTCAGTAAAGCTGGCTCATTGCTGTTCATACAAAAATACTCCATTTGCTTTTGGAGTATTTCTCTTTTAAAATTATTCCCATTTCCAATTAATATGTCGACAAATTATAAGCTTTGATAATATATTCCTTATTGTATTCGAAATTCCGGTGGAAATTTTTTATTGTCTTTTCAATTTGGACTAAATCTTTTTGCTCGATAACATCGATAAGCAGCGCATGTTCTTTAACCGCATTTTCATACCGGTCTTGGATAAGGTTTTTCCGCGGAAAATCCCACAGCCTGTATTATATGGGTAAAATAATCCGTTCTGCAAAAATATTACGATTTAATTCGACAAAAACATTATGAAAATCGAAATGCACTTTATCATATAAAACGAGGTCGCCATTTTTAATATGCGTACCCATTTGTTGATTTAATACACGCAATTTTTCTATAATTTCGGGTGAATATTTATCAAGAGCCGTTGCAATCCGCCAGCGCAGCCGGGTGTTTTTTTATGCTCAAGCGGACAAAAAAAAGAGCATAATACTATGCTCTTTTTTGCTCCTATCAGCAGTGTGAAAGATAACTTATTGCTTAATCACAAATTTGCCGTTTGCGTCCACTTCATACAATCTGTATAAAGGTCCGACTCTGTCGCCTTTTTGGCTAAAGCCAAACGTACCGGTAATGCCCTCATATTCACCCAGATTATTTTTTAAATAAGCGGATAAGGATTCGGCATCTGGTTCTGCGTGCTTCAAGGCTTCAGCCAGCACATTGAACGCGTCCCCCGCTAAAACTGCCCAGACAGATTGGGGCAAGGTATTGTCATATTTTGCTTTATAGGTTTGGATAAAAGCTTTTCCCTGTGCTGTGGTAAAATCTTCCAAAACAGGAGGGCTGACAAATAAAAAGCCTTCTGCTGATTTCCCTGCGATTTTCACCAAATCAAAGTTATTGACAGCATCACCGCCCATCATGGGAACATTCCAGCCCATTTCTGATTTTTGACGAAGCAGCAAGCCTGCTTCAGGATAATAGGCTGTAAAGAAAATAAGGTCGGGGTTCACCGCTTTAATCTTGGTTAAAATAGGGGAATAATCGCGTTCTTTTGGAGTAAGGGCGTCATAAAAAACAACATTGATGCCGAGTTTTTCAAGCTCCGCACGGCTTTCTTCCGCTAAGCCGCTGGAATAGGAAGAATTATCATGCACAATGGCAACATTTTTATAGCCAAGTTCTTTGATATAATGAGCGGCAACAATGCCTTGTTCATCGTCACGGGGGCAGGTTCTGAAGAAATAATCAAGCCCTTTTTCTGTTAAACGAACACTGGTAGAGCCGGTGCCGATTTGTAAAATTTCTGCTTCGTCATAAATATTTTGTGTGGCTTCTGTCACTGCAGAACCATAGGTACCGATAACAGCAAGCACTTGGTGGGAAGCAAGTTTTTGTGCAGCTAAGGCAGCACTTCTCGGATCCCCGGCGTCATCTTCGACAAGAAGCTCGATTTGCCTGCCGTTTATCCCGCCGTTTTTATTTACTTCCTCGGCAAGCAAGCTCACAATGCGTTCCATATCCTTGCCTTCGCTTGTCCAGCCGCCGGTCAGAGGACACATCAAGCCAATTTTAATATTTTCAGCAAAAGCTGTTCCTGACAAAGCAAATACAAATGCCATTGCAAGAGCAAACAATTTTATTTTTTTCATACTACCTCCAAACAATAATTCCCTTTCTTCATATACCGAATTAAAAAAAAAAGCAAAATAAATTTAGACTTGCAATGCATACATCTCTTCTATGAAAAAAAGTTTTCTAAATTAATTTTTCTATTGTTTTCAAGGAGATTAGAATAAAAACCTTGTTTTTTTTCTGTCAGTTCTTGACGTATTTGTCGTAAACTGCTACAGTCGGACAATTCCTTTTTAAAAGGTATTTTTTCCTTTTCATAAAACTTATACGGAGGCTACTTATGCGTTTCTCCATCGGACTTGGAAAAGACGGAGTTGAAGAACGTCTTGAACAAAATGGCGTTTCCCGCCGTGATTTTCTTAAATTCTGTTCTGCTGTTGCCGTAGCAATGGGTCTTGCCCCATCTATGGCTCCATCTGTTGCAAAAGCACTGACACAAGGTAAACGCCCTGTTGTTGTTTATCTTCATAATGCAGAATGTACCGGCTGTTCCGAAGCTCTGCTTCGTACTTATCAACCATTCCTTGACGCAGTTTTATTCGATACCATTTCTCTTGAATACCATGAAACCCTTATGCAGGCTTCCGGTGAAATGGCAGAAAAAGCTCTCGAAGAAGCAATCAACAACCCTGACGGTTTCATTTGCTTGGTAGAAGGAGCTATTCCTACCGCACAAGACGGTATTTTTGGCACGATTGCCGGTCATACCATGTATGAAAACTGCAAAAAAATTCTCACAAAAGCAAAAGCCGTTGTTGCTATTGGTACATGCGCAGCATTTGGCGGCGTGCAGGCAGCTGCTCCTAACCAGACCGGAGCAAAAGGTGTTAACGACTGCTTTAGTGAATTTGGCGTTAATGCTATCAATATTGCCGGCTGCCCGCCAAACCCCCTCAATATGGTTGGTGCATTAGTAGCCCTCCTGCAGGGACAAACCGTTGAACTTGACGATAACAATCGTCCTGTTATGTTCTTTGGCGAAACAGTACACGATCAATGCGAACGCCTACCTCATTTCGAAGCCGGCGAATTTGCTCCTTCCTTTGATTCTGAAGAAGCAAAGAAAGGCTGGTGCCTGTACGAACTTGGCTGCAAAGGTCCAAGCACCTATAATAACTGTCCAAAAGTTCTCTTCAACGAAGTGAGCTGGCCGGTTAGAGGCGGTCACCCCTGCATTGGATGCAGTGAGCCTAATTTCTGGGATGACCTGTCACCTTTCTATCAATCCTAATGACTGTCAACAATCTGTTTCACGCCAAATGGCATAATAAATAAGAGAGTTTAAATATGAGTCAAGTAACTCCAAAAAGTAATTACAGCGGACCGGTTGTTGTTGATCCGCTTACCCGTATTGAAGGTCACCTTCGTATCGAAGTTGAAGTGGAAGACGGTATTGTTAAAAATGCAAGAAGCTGCGGAACACTTTTCCGTGGTCTTGAAAATATTTTAGTCGGTCGTGACCCGCGGGACGCACAGCACTTTACGCAAAGAACCTGCGGTGTTTGCACCTTTACCCACGCTCTTGCTTCCACCCGCGCCTTAGAAGACGCCATGGGAGTTGAAATTCCGGCTAATGCTACCCATATCCGCAACATTATGCTTGGCATGCTCTTTGCCCATGACCACATCGTGCATTTTTATCATTTGCATGCCTTAGACTTTGTGGATGCTGCTTCCGCTATCAATGCCGATGTAAAGAAAACAGCAGAACTTGCCAAATCTATTTCCAAAATGCCGACAACAGAAAAAGAATTGCAGGAAGTAAAAGACAAAGTGGCTAAACTTGTTGAAAGCGGACAGCTCGGACCTTTCAGCAATGCCTATTTCCTTGGCGGTCACCCCTCTTATTACCTGACTCCCGAACAAAACCTGCTTGCTGTTGCTCACTACCTTTCAGCGCTTAAAATTCAGGTAAAAGTTGCCCGTGCCATGGCAATTTTCGGTTCTAAAAACCCGCATCCGCAAACCCTCATCGCCGGCGGCGTGACCTGCTATAACAGCCTCGAAAAAGAACCTCTCAAACAATTTGAAGAACTGTACAACGAAACCCTTACTTTTGTTGAAAATACCCTTATTCCCGATGTTCTTCTTGTTGCCGGTGCATACAAAGACTGGGCAAAAATCGGCGGCGGTGCCGTGAACTATCTTTCTTTCGGCGAATTCCCGGCTCCCGGCAAAGAACGTGATTTGAACAGCCGCTGGTTCAAACCCGGTTTTGTAAAAAATCGTGATTTGAGCAAAGCCTACGAAGTAGATTTTTCCAAAATTGACGAACACGTCCGCCACAGCTGGTATGAAGGCGAAACAGCCCGTCATCCTTACGAAGGCGAAACAAAACCAAAATTTACAAAAATTGGTGACACAGACCGTTATTCATGGCTTAAAGCACCGCGTTATGACGGTATGGTTGTTGAAACAGGTCCTCTTGCAAGCATGGTTGTTGCATATGCTCAAGGTCATAAAGAAACAAAAGAAGTGATTGATTTTGTTTTGAAAGCTCTTGGACTTCAGCCAGCCGACCTCTTCTCAACTCTTGGCAGAACAGCAGCCCGTGCTTCCGAATGCCTTATCATTACCCGCCAAATTAAAGTTTGGTTTGAAGAACTGAAAAAGAACCTTGCAAAGGGCGACTCCAAGATTTGTATTAATACTGAAGTTCCTGCAGCAGGAAAAGGTGTTGGCATTGTCAACGCTCCCCGCGGAGGTCTTTCCCACTGGTTGGTAATTGAAGAAGGCAAAATCAAGAACTTCCAGCTTGTTGTTCCTTCAACATGGAATCTTGGACCTCGCGATGCAAAAGGAAATATGAGTGCTGTTGAAGAATCCCTCGTTGGAACTCCTATTGCCGATCCAAAACGTCCTGTGGAAATTTTGCGTACTGTTCACTCCTTTGACCCATGCATGGCTTGCTCTGTTCACGTTATTGACAACGCAACCAATACAAGCCGTGATTTTAGAATTCTCTAGTCTTTGAGAATATAAAACTCTTTACATTCCTGCAAAGAATTCTCATTCTTTGCAGGATTTTTTTATGTACCGATAAGCTGTGTACGTATCTTTGTTTCAAAAAAAATTGTAAGGAAACTGTGCTGTATATTTACATTGGCACATTTTTAACATACCATTGTCAATGGAATTATTATTGGGGAGAAACGCTGATGTATAAAATTCTGACCCTGCGCACAGCTATATATATATATATACGGAAGGATAGTTTCTAAGAAATTTTTGCTGAAAGGTATTGTCTATGCTTAAACAATACCTCTATAAAGTCAGTAAAAAATTAAAAACAAGACAGACCACGGAACACAGTTTCAGGGGTGAGTTACAGGAATTTATTGAAAGTATCACTACTGGTATTCAGGCTGTCAATGAACCAAAAAGACAGCAATGCGGCGCTCCTGATTATATCATATTAAGAAAAAATATCCCTGTTGGGTATATAGAAGCAAAAGACATTGACACAGATTTGAGTACTGCCGAAAAAACAGAGCAAATCGACAGATATCGCAGCAGTCTTGAAAATCTGATTTTAACGAATTACCTTGAATTTTGGTTTTATAGAAATGGTGAGCGTGTTGAAACTATACAAATTGCCGCCGTTCAACAAAAAGAAATTATCGTCTATGAGAGCGAATTTACAAAACTTATTACTCATATACAGAGCTTTTGTGCCTACAAAGGGCAAACAATAAAAACACCGCAGCAATTAGCGCATTTAATGGCGCAAAAAGCCTCAGTGATACGAGATGTTATCATAAAGACGCTTGAATTATACGATGAAGAACCATTGGCAAACCATGAATATAATACAAACTCATTAGCCCGCCTGAGAGAAAAATTTAAAGAAACATTGCTGCATGATTTAACAACGCACACCTTTGCCGATATGTATGCCCAAACTATTGCCTATGGGCTTTTTGTTGCACGATTAAACGATACCAGTCTTGAAAACTTTTCCCGACAGGAAGCAAGAGACCTTGTTTCAAAAAATTATCCTTTTTTAAGACAGTTATTTGATTATATTGCAGGTGCAAGCCTTGATGATAATTTGATATGGATTGTTGATGACTTGGTTGAAATAATCAGATGTGCGGATTTAAATAAACTGCTTAAAAACTATGGTAAAACGACACAAACAACTGACCCCTTCCTGCATTTCTATGAAACATTCTTAGAAAAATATGACAAAGTTAATAAAAAGAAAAGGGGGGTATATTATACTCCTCAGCCGGTTGTACGGTTTATTGTTTCAGCCGTTGATACCATATTAAAAAATGACTTCAAATTGGCACATGGGCTTGCTGATGATACGAAAACAACCTGCAAAATATTCTGTCCGGAAATATCTCATAAAAAATCTAAACAGTATAAAGAAATTGAAACATACAAGGTTCAAATATTAGACCCTGCAACAGGCACGGGAACATTTTTAGCCGAAACCATACGCAATATATATTCGTATGTTATAAAGCAAAAAGGTGCATGGCAGCAATATGTGGAGGAAGTACTTATTCCCCGTTTAAACGGCTTTGAAATAATGATGACCCCCTATGTCATGTGCCATTTAAAATTGAATTTGCTGCTCCAAGCAACAGGCTATGCAGCAACGAACAAAACAAACAGATTTAATGTGTATTTAACTAATGCGCTTGAAAAAGATGAAACAACAAAACTGCCTTTGCTGGATTTATGGCTGGCAGAAGAGGCAAAAGAAGCTGATCGGATAAAATCTGAAACTCCTCTTATGGTTATATTGGGAAACCCCCCGTATAGTATTAGCAGCTGCAATAAAAATAAATATCTTAATGAGTTGATGAAAGTATATAAGCAAGACCTCAACGAAAAAAATATACTGCCTCTCTCTGATGATTATATTAAATTTATCCGCATGGGTGAAAACTACATTGAAAAAAACAAAGAAGGCATATTGGCATACATTTCCAGTAACAGCTTTTTAGACGGTATTATATTCAGACAAATGAGAAAACACCTGCTGCAAACTTTTAATACAATATATGTTATTGATTTACATGGTAATTCCATAAAAAAGGAGCGTTGTCCTGATGGTTCAAAGGATGTAAATGTGTTTGATATACAGCAGGGTGTCAGTATCAATATCTTTGTTAAAACAAACATAAAAAAATCTAAAAAATTAGCAAAAGTCCATCATGCTGAAGTATTTGGATTAAAGGATGAAAAATTTGAGTATTTAAATAAACACGAAATTGATACCATTGACTTTACTGAATTAAAACCTGTTGAACCACATTATTTTTTTACCCCTAAAGATTTCAATGCCCAATCAGATTATAAAAAAGGTTTTAAACTTGTTGAATTAATGCCCGTCATTATAAGTGGCGTTAAAACACATCACGATAATACACTGGTATCATTTGATAAATTTAACACAGCGACAAATAAAACATATAGCTACAGACCGTTTGATAAAAGATATATTGATTATGATTTAAACAAAGTGGTAAGACACAGATATTCCGGCATGAAGCATTTTATCCTTGGTGAGAATGTCGGTCTCATATTAATGAGAAGTTTGATAAATACTGAAATCTATAATACCGTCCAATTAGCCGACACCTTATCGGATATCAGTTTTTATGGCTTTCAGAGCTATAATTTTCCACTTTATCTCTATGATGATACAAGACAAAGCTCATTCTTTGCCAAAAACCGTACGCCTAATTTGAATATGGATATTGTGCATGAATTAGAGCAGAAACTGCAGTTAACGTTTACTCCTGAAAAAGAAGCCACGGAAAAAACCTTTGCACCCATTGATATCCTCGATTATATCTATGGAGTGCTGCACTCCGACAAGTACAGAAACAAATACAAAGAATTTTTAAAAATTGATTTCCCCCGCATACCTTATCCTGACAAGGCAGACCATTTCTTTAAAATTGCAGAACTGGGCAAACAATTAAGACAACTCCATTTAATGGAATCCCCGGAACTTGAAAACCTGATGACAACTTATCCCGTATCGGGAGAAAATAAAGTTAACAATCTCAAATATGAAGACAACAAAGTGTATATTAATAAAACACAATACTTTGATACTGTACCTGAGAGTGCATGGAACTTCCGTATAGGCGGATATCAGCCTGCGCAAAAATGGCTCAAAGACCGTAGGGGCAGGACATTAAGCTATGATGAAATTATGCATTATCAAAAAATAATAGCGGCTCTATCAAAAACAATAACAATAATGCACGAAATAGATACCAAAATAGAATTTTAGTGCATTTTGGGTTAACATGAGGAATGAAAAATATTTTCCCTGTTATGAATAGTATTCATAACAGAGCATTGAGGGGGATTGGGGGAGCTGCATCCCTTAGCAAGTGAACGAGCTCTGCCAAAGGCAGCAGCAGAGCTCATCATTTCCCCCATAAAAAGAGTAACTGTAAATTTTTATAATTAAATTAATCTACTATAAAATCAAGCCAATACAGTATTAAAGCGAACTTTAACTATTTCTTCATGCAGGAATAATAATCTCCGCAACAAAACCGTTGCTTAAAAGAAAAAAGCACCCTATACTGACAGTTAAGATACGTAACATCCATTCCTTCATACCGATATATAAAGGAACTTATTATGAAGCGTATACTGAGCATTCTTTTTTGTCTGTGCTTTTTAACGGGCTGCGGGCTTTTTTATCCGCCGCGGCATGAAGTCTTAATCACACAACAGTCATATCAGGCGTATCAGGAAAACCAAACAGGACAAACAGGGCAAGGCTCTGCGGAGGAAATTCCTCTGGTCAGCACTCCCCCTGTGAATTCCGGTAGCAACAGCATAATACTAAAAGAAACCAGAACCTGTTATACACCGTCAACCCAAGTTGTTTTTGGGTTTTATCCCGGATTTTATACGGGCTTCTATCCCCGCTGGGGATATTACCCTTACCGCAGGTATCATTATTGGGGAGGCTATCCTTACCGAAGGCATCATTTTCACCGTCCCCCTCCTCCGCCCCACAGTGGAGGGCACCGCCCCCCGCCGCCGCATGGAGGACACCGTCCGCCGCCCAGATAATAAGCATATAAAAAAGGTATCATCGCATGATACCTTTTTTCTTTGTCTTTATGGCAGGGCTTTTTTTACGGCTTCTTCCTTATAATTTTTTTGTTTTATCACATCATAGGCAACCTGATACGATGCTATTGCCTTCTTAATAAAGATATCCCGCTGCTCAGGACTGTCATGCTGAGAATTTTTAACGAGCAGTGCATGCTTTGTCTTTGACGGATAGAGTACAGCAAAATAATTATCATCTTCATAGCCTAAAAGCTGATATGTTGAAACCCATGCTCTGCCCTCTTCCATTTTTAAAACATCCTTGCCAAAAAAAGGAGAAATATACTCAAACCCAATGATGCCAAGCAGCGTTGGTGCAATATCAAGTTGAGAACAAAGAACAGGAATCGTTTGCGGAGCAATATGCTTGGGGGCATACATCATACTCACAACGCCGTACATTTCATAAGGAACTTCAGTCTTACCGGCAAGAGAAGAGGGATGATCCCCGACAAAGACAAAAACGGTATCGTCAAACCATGGTTTGCGGCTTGCCTGTTCCATAAATTTTTCAATGGCATAATCAGTATAGCGGACAGCGGAAGTTCTGCTTCCTTGGGGAACATTAAGCCCAGTTTCCGGAAATGTATAGGGTCTGTGATTGGAGGTCGTCAGTACGGCTTGGAAAAAGGGCTTGCCCTTTGCATAACTTTCATCTGCAATACGCAGGCTTTCCGCATAGGAATCTCCGTCGCATTGTCCCCATGCATTGGAAAAAGTATCGTGCTCAAAGGAAAGCTTATCGACAACGGTAAATCCTATTCCCTCAAAAAAATTATTCATGTTGTCAAAAAAACCGATTCCGCCATAAACGAAATACATATCATAGCCTCTGTCTTTAAACGGTGTTGCAAGGCTGTAGATATCATGGTTATCCGCGCGGCGGACTAATGAGTTTCCGGGAGTAGGCGGAATACTGAGCATAACGGCTTCCAAGCCGCGGACTGTCCGTGTTCCGGTGGATTTCATATTACTGAAAGAAAGGCTTTTGCCTGCTAAAGAATTAAGAAAAGGAGTGTATTCCTTATACTTTGCATTTCCTAAACTCTCAATAATCACAAGCACGACATTAAGTTTTTTCTCTTCGTCATGCCCTGCAATCTTCCGTACCGTATTGTGGGGTATAGGGGTTACCGTATTTGGAATATTTAAATCTTCACGCACCAGTTTAAACGCCAAATCCGTATCTATTGTTTCATAAAAAGTACGATAATTCAATTGGTTATGCAAATAAGCAGAAAAAAGAGAATAGACACCGTTTTTTGCATATTCATTCCAATACCTGTTATCGCTGTGATTGAGCGGATTAAAACAAAAATAACTTGCTGCAGCAATGCAGTAAAAGCAAATAAGCTGTATAAAGCGCCCGAAAAAACGCGTGGAAGGAACAGCCGTATCAAGTTTTTTCCGCAGAGTTCTCCATGTCACAAAGCTAAGGATCAAGGCTATGGCAAAAACAGCCATAAAAAGCCAAAACAACGGATAGGATTCTATAATATTTCGTATGACTTCATTGGTATAAATAAGGTAATCAACAGCAATAAAATTGAAGCGGCAGGCAAATTCATCCCAAAAGAAATATTCGGAAAAAGCAGTAAAGACAAAAATTAACGTATACACAAAAAGGGTAAAGATTAAATAGCTTTTTCCCACAATGGACTTTAAAAACCTGTCCCCCGGCAAAAAAATGAACAGGGCAGGTAAAATCAGAACAAAGAGCAAAGTAAAAAAGTCATTGATAATGCCATAAAAAAGGTGAGAAACAGTATCAAAGCCAAAAGGCAGGGAATCAGAAAAAAAATACTGTAAACTCAGGCGAAAAACAATATTGATAAAAAAGAAAATAAATGCCAATGCGCCCAGAAAAGAAAACCTGAACATCAGCATGGAAGAACGAGAAAGGGAAGAATTTGAAGGGGATAGCTTCATGTGTCATTGCTCCAGATAATTATAAAGAAAAGTCCATAAGAGCCGGACTGTCTTCTAATTTTAGCTTGTGCTTATATTTTTCAATAACATACACAAGGATAAGGTTAATCATCCACGCCCAGCTCATTGTTGCAAGCGTGTCAGAAAGGAAATGATCACCGCGGACAATTTGGTATCCCCCCATGAGTGAACCAACACTCAGTCCAATCATTAAACCCAAATACCGATAGCGCGGATACGGCAAAGCAAAAAACAGCATCATCAGCGCATAACCGCCGGAACAATGCCCGCCCGGAAAGCATCCGCCCCTAGGTTCCAAGGCTCTTTCCCCTTCCAATATTTCAAAAATCCTATGCTGCTCATAGGTACCATTAAATTCTGCTATTTGCACAGGACAATATACATTGGTTATTTTTTTGCCCAAACCCACAAGAAGCGGAACAAAAAGCAAACTTAATAACAGCAAAACACAGCACTTTCGCCAAATTTTAACTTTTTGCATAAAAAAAGAAAGAATAAAAACAAAGGCACAAAAACCCGCAAAAAAAGAAATGGCTTTTTTAGCTCCGCCATACCAGAGCCAGCGGGTAGCCAAAAATTCCTCAGCGGTCAGCCACCATGTCTTTGTTGTTTGATTATACCAAAGGCGCTGAAAAGCAAAGTCCCAATCTGTCCATGACTGCACAGCACAAATAACAAGAAAAAACACAAAGGCAAAACAAAACTGCATTTGCCAATTTTTTTTTGACAGCAAAGGTGTGTTCATCAGTTCATATCCAATTAAAAATCTCGCTCACGACAAACAGCTGTTTTTTTTTATTCTGATGGAACAACACGGTTTCGTCCTGAAGTTTTTGCTTTATATAAATTATCATCAACCCGCTGTAATAATCCTTTAATTTCTTCTCCCTCATGGTAGGAAGCAACCCCAATGCTAATGGTAATAGGCTGATGTGTCGGGGTTGACATATTAGATTCTACAATTTTTCTGATACGCTCGGCAATACGGCGTGCATTTTCAAAAACAGCATCATGCAAAATAATCAAAAATTCTTCACCGCCAAAACGTATAATATAATCTCTGTCACGCAGCGTTTTTTGCAGCAGCATGACAAGAAGCTGCAAAACCTGATCCCCAATCAAATGCCCATAGGTGTCATTCACTTGCTTAAAATGGTCGATATCAATCATGAGAATAGAGAACGGCTTACCCATTTCCTTTGCATTTTTCAGCGCTTCTTCCAAAAATCCTGATAAAACCTGTCTGTTGTATGCCCCTGTCAAAGGATCAAGGGTGGAATTTCGGATAATATTCTGCTGTTCCTTTTCCAAGTCAACAATTTTTCTGTTCAGCCGTTTCAAAATGCTCTGAAAGAAGGAATCATCATAGTAAATAGATACCAAGCCGCGTTTTTTATCAGAAGTTTCAAAACCGGTGAGCCAATAAATATAGTTTTGCTGATCAACACCGCGCCCCAGAGTAAATTCCTGCTGAACTATGGCACTGTGTTCAATGGCATACTTACAGTTTTCCAGAAAAGCCTCTTTTGTTTCATCAGAGAAATTTGCCAAATTTGTAATTTCTATCTGCCCTTCTTCATGTCCTTTTCTGGCACTGTTTTCCTCATGCGCCTGATGCATACGGACAATTTTTTTATATTCCTCATTGACAAACATCAATTTTCTGTTTTCGTCTTTAATTGCCATGGGCAAAGGCAGCACTTCAAAAGAGTTGATAAAATATTCCTTTACTTCTTTCAGTCGCTTATATTCTTCATATCCGGCAAGATTTTTTTCCCGCAATGCACAAAATTGCTCTTGTTCCTCTTTGGAAAGCTTATTCCAAAAACTTTCTTCAACATCAAAATTCTGCATATTCATAAGCCATTGGTAACAATTATCTGAAATACTCATAGCTCTTCTCTGTTTTTATTAATAAGGAAATGACTGAATTCTGCCACTGTTGCTGCAAGGCAGCATGTTGTCGCTTCTTGCTTTATTCCAAAAATTTCACTTGAAAACATTTTGAGTTCTCCTGCATAGTCAAGATTGAACTCATGGACCGTTTTCTGCCCTTTTCCCGTCAATACCAAACAGGAAAAGGAAAATCCCGCCCGTATCCCAAAAATTACATCTTCTTTTTTATCCCCAATCATTGCACATTCACGGGGATGAAGACAATGCTTTCGGGATAAGATTTCCCACATCCCAAGGGCAGGCTTGCGGCAATGACATTGCTCTTCAGGGGCATGGGGACAAAATGCAAAATCAAAAAGTTCAGCATGTTCGGCATGCAATTGTTGTTCTAATGTCTTCTGGCAAGCTAAAAAATCCTGTTCTGAAAAATAGCCTCTGCCAATTCCTGACTGGTTGGTAACCATACAGATTTTTATACCATTTTTTTGTAATTCGTTCAAGGATTTTGCAACACCCGGATAAAATTCTATCTGCGAAGGGTCAGAAAGATAATGTTTATCAACAATAAGGGTTCCGTCTCTGTCAGCAAAAAGATATTTTATCATGGGAAATGTCCTAACGATGTTTGCGGCGCATACGCCGTTCTTCCACTAAAAACTTGCCCGTCACAGAATGAGGATCTGCCATAATTGCCTCAGGCGTACCTTGAGAAATAACAGTTCCGCCGTTTTCTCCGCCGCCGGGTCCCATGTCCAGAACATAGTCGGAGGCAAGAATGACATCTGTATTATGCTCAATCACAACCACACTTGCCCCTCTTTCCACCAACTGGTGCAAAACGGTAACAAGCTTGCCCACTTCATGCATATGCAGACCTGTTGTGGGCTCGTCCAAAATATACAGCGTGCCTGCAAGCAAACGTTTGCCAAGCTCACGGGAAATTTTAATCCGCTGCGCCTCACCGCCGGACAGGGTTGTTGCCGGCTGTCCCAAACGAATATAGCCAAGCCCGACACTTTCGAGCATGGAAAGACGGCGTTCCAAAGAAGGATAATTTTCAAAAAACTGCCTTGCCTCACTGACTGTCATATCCAAGACTTCGGCAATATTTTTATCCTTATAGCGCACTTCCAAGGTTTCACGGTTAAAGCGCTGCCCCTTGCACACATCGCACTGCACAAAAATATCGGGAAGAAAATGCATTTCAACGCGGATTTGCCCGTCCCCCTTACAGGTTTCACAGCGACCGCCTGTCACATTAAAACTAAAACGTCCTGCCTTGTAGCCGCGCCGTTTTGCATCCTGAGTCATGGCAAAAATATTGCGGATTTCATCAAAAATCTTTGTATAGGTTGCGGGATTGGATCGGGGGGTTCTGCCAATGGGGCTTTGGTCAATGGATACAACCCGTTCAATTTTGTCAATATTAACAATTTTTTTCACAGATCCGGGCTGGTCAACCTTAATCCCGCAATGCATGGCAACATGTTTATACAAGGTATCAATAACAAGGGAACTTTTGCCGGAACCGGAAACACCCGTCACACAGGTCAAAACGCCCAATGGAATGGTACAGTCAATATTTTTGATATTGTTGGTTGTTACGCCTTTTAAGGTCAAAAATTCTTCGGGTTCCCGCCGTTCATCGGGAATAGGCACTTTCAAATCCCCGCGCATATATTTTGCCGTCAGCGAATGGGAATTTTTAAAGAGTTCCTGCACGTTTCCTGAAAATACCAGCTCCCCGCCATGCTCGCCGGAACCGGGTCCCAGCTCTAAAATCGTATCTGCCTCACGGATAGTTGCCTCGTCATGTTCCACAACTAAAACCGTATTGCCCCGTTTTTGCAGGCTTCGCAAGGTTTGGATAAGCCGCTCATTATCGCGGGGATGCAAACCGATGGAAGGCTCATCAAGCACATAGGTTACACCCACCAGACCTGAGCCAAGCTGCGAGGCAAGGCGTATGCGCTGGGCTTCTCCTCCTGATAAGGTTATCATGGAACGGGCAAGGGAAAGATAATCAAGCCCCACGTTGAGCATAAAAGAAAGACGGAATGTCAGCTCTTTTAACAGAGGTTCCGCAATAACGGCATGTCGTCCTGTAAATTCCAAACTGTTCAGCCATTCCAAGGCTCCGGAAACAGACAGGCTGCAAAATTCATAAATATTGTATTCTGCCTGCACTTTTTTCACATGGGCTTTGCCCACCTTGACGCACAAAGCCTCCGGTCGAAGCCTCGCTCCCTGACACTGCGGGCAGTCCACCACATAACTGTATTTGGAAAGAATTTCACTCCACGCATCGCCGCGCTGCATAATGCGTTCAAGCAAATACATGACCCCGGACCAGTGCGAAGAACTTATGCCGCCTTCTTCCCTATTTCGGTTCAGACTTGTGCCGCCCATGAAATTTCGGCGTAAACTGCCTGTCCTGTTTATGCCCCCGGCTTCCCCGTGAAAAAGCGCCTTTTTCGCATTTTCACTGAAATCTTTTAACGGAGTATCAAGAGTAAAGCCATGGCGTTTTCCCAGCTCTTCCAAGGGTTTTTCAATCTGGCTCCACGTGTATTTGCCGGAAAACGGAGCCAATGCCCCCTCCGCCAGCGAAAGGCTTTCATCAGGGGCAATAAGCTGGGCGTCAAAGGTTGCAACAGTCCCAATACCCGCACACTGCGGGCAAGCCCCCTGCGGACTGTTGAAAGAAAAAAGCTGAGGTGAGGGGACAGGCATAGACGTATGGCATTTGGGGCAGACACTGTCTGTGGAATGGATAACATCATCCATTCCCTCACCGGAAACAATGATGCGTCCTTCCCCGTATTTCAGCGCCAATTCCACAGAATCTGCCAAACGCGTCCGCATATCTTCTTTGATAATCAGCCTGTCTACCACAAGATCTATGCTGTGTTTTTTATTTTTATCCAGTTCCGGCACTTCATCTAAGGTATAAATTTTCTTTTCTTCCCCAAGCGTTGCCACCCGCACACGGACAAAACCTTCTGCTTTCAGTTTTTTAAAACGCTCCTGATGGGTACCTTTTTGCATTTCAACAAGCGGAGCCAGCAACATCAGCCGTGAGCCCTGCGGCAATTCCATAATATCTGCAATAATTTCGTCAGCAGCACGGGCTTCAATGGGCGTACCGCACTTGACGCAGTACATATTCCCAAGACGGGCAAAAAATACCCGTAAAAAATCATAAATTTCCGTTACCGTACCCACGGTGGAACGGGGATTGCGCCCTGTTGTCTGCTGTTCAAGGCTAATGGCGGGAGAAAGACCTTCAATTTTATCCACCAGCGGTTTATCCATTTTAGGCAAAAACTGGCGGGCATAGGCGGACAATGACTCCACATAGCGCCGCTGCCCCTCTGCATAAACAATATCAAAAGCCAGCGTAGACTTGCCGGAACCTGAGGGACCGCACACAACAACAAGTTCGTTGCGGGGAATACGAACATTGATATTTTTTAAATTATGCTGTTTCGCTCCTTCAACAATAATTGCTTCGTTTTTCTCCGCATTCGCTGATGTTATTTCTTTTTTTGCCATAAGACTTCCCTCACTGTACTTGCGTGTATTCATATCAGTTTTTCAATATTTGGCAAGTGGAAAAAACACAAAAAATACCCCTTTTTCAAGTAATTATCATATTTTTACAGCGCATATTTTTTCGTCCGAGATCATTATTTTTTCTTGCCGCTGACAAAATCAAGATTTTCATGATTTAAAAAAGCAGCCGTGCCAAAATAAAAAACCCTTATCCTGAGAAGAATAAGGGGCAAAAAGGAGGCAGTTTACCAAAGGAGAGTTTATATAGACGGTGTTTTTAAAGGGGTTCCGTTGCTCCCCTTGCTCTTTAGCTATACAAACATATCAAATCAGCACTTTGATATGATATGTATCCTAAAGCAAATCCTGTGCCAAAACATTTTTATAAAAAAAATATCTATAAAATCAGCAAGATAGTTTTGAGTTTTCTTTTTGCACCAACACCTTTGCCACAAAAATTTTACACATCTTTTCCCCGTCTGTATAAAAATTAGACAGAAAAAGGCAGTCGGTTTTAAGCCGACTGCCTTTTTCCTCTTCAACTCTGAAATCAACGTATGCTGCCGTCTGTTTACTTTACATCACGGTTAAATTCCTCAAGAGCCATACTTACAAACTTGCCGAGGGCAAACAAGGCGATAATGTTGGGAAGAACCATAATACCATTGAAAAAGTCTGCCAAGTTCCAAACAAGGTCAACCTTGAGCACGGAGCCCATAATAAGGAAAACAATAATAATCATCTTATAGGGACGGACAGCCTTTGAGCCAAAAAGGTACTTAATATTTTGTTCGCCAAAAAAAGCCCAGCTCAAAATCGTGGAACCGGCAAAGAAGAACAGGCAAACAGCAACAAAGGAACTGCCAAGAGGTCCGAGACCGATGGTAAATGCCTTTTGTGTCAAGGCAATACCCTGCGGAACAGCTCCCGGATCAGTACCAAGGGCGCCGGTCATCAGGATAACAAACGCTGTCATATTCAAAACAATAAAGGTATCAAAGAACACACCCACAATAGCGACCAAACCTTGCTGTGCAGGATATTTAACCTTTGCAATGGCATGGGCATGGGGGGTAGAACCCATACCGGCTTCGTTGGAGAAAAGACCGCGGGCTACGCCATAACGCATTGCTTCTTTGATACTTGCGCCGATAACCCCGCCTGTTGCCGCCATGGGATCAAACGCACCCACAAAAATCATCTTGAAAGCAGGAATAAGCTGATCAATATGGATAATCATCACAACCAAAGCGCCGATAACATAGAGAAGCGCCATAAGCGGAACCATTTTTTCCGTGGTATAGGCCAAACGGGAAACACCGCCAAGGAAAATAAAGCCGACAAAAGCTGCCACAAACAAACCAATGGCAAGAGGAGGAACACCAAAAGCAGTATAAAAAGAATCGGCAATGGAGTTTGCCTGCACCATATTCCCGATAAAACCAAGGGCTAAAATAATGGTTACCGCAAAAAATCCTGCAAGAGCTTTACTGCCGAGCCCTTTGGAGATATAGTAGGCAGGTCCGCCTACGGTATGACCTCTGTCGTCTTTGGTTTTATAAATTTGTGCAAGCACCGCTTCCACAAAAATCGTTGCCATACCAAAAAATGCAGCCACCCACATCCAGAAAATCGCCCCTGGACCACCGCATGCAATAGCTGTTGCCGCACCTGCCATATTTCCCGTACCAACCTGTGCCGCCACAGCAGTTGTCAGGGATTGGAAAGAACTCATACCGTCCTTGCCGGCCTTTTCACCCTGCAGGGACATATCACCGAAACCAAAGCGCATTGCCTTCATAAAGCGCTTGATTTGGACAAATCTGAGTTTTAGTGTAAAGTAAATGCCAGCACCAACTAAAATAGGAATCAAGCAAAAAGGTCCCCAAAGGACATCGTTAATACTTGAAACCAGTGCATTAAGTTGATCCAAAAGTTGGTTCATCTGAAACCTCTCCCATTAATTGTTTATCCAAAAAACACAGCCGATTTTTACAATTTTGTGAAATTTGAATACTACCTTATTCTTTAAAAATACGCAAGTCTTATCTTTATCTGTGTAAAAATATTCTTGATATCATGAAGGTTAAAAGAACGGATACAGTACGCTCCCGCTGCAAAGCGAATTTCAGAAAAAAATTTACAATATTGTAAATCATACTTATTTCCCTCCGAACTTTTCCGCTAAGCATGCAGGTTATAAGAAAAAAAGGCAGCAGAACCGCGCTGCCGCCTTTTCAATTATCAAAAAATAATTAAAAACGCTGTTTTCGTTTTGAAGAGGACGGAATATTCAGTGCTGTTCTATATTTTGCAACAGTTCTGCGGGCAATATCAACGCCAATTTCCTGTTTGAGCAGTTCACAAAGTTTTTCATCAGCAAGGGGATTTTTCGGATCTTCCTTGCCAACCATTTTTTTAATAAGAGATTTTACACTTTCTGAACCGACAGAATCGCCGTCATCGGAATTTAATGCACTGTTGAAGAAAAATTTTAATTCAAAAACACCATGCGGCGTGGAAACATATTTATTGGTTGTAATACGGCTGACAGAAGATTCATGCATATCAATATCTTCTGCAATATCCTTTAAAATAAGGGGCTTCAGCTTATCCACTCCCTCTTCAAAAAAAGGACGCTGGAATTTTACTATGCTTTCCATGACCTTATAGAGGGTGCGTTTTCTTTGTTCCAAACTTTTAATCAGCCATGAGGCGGATGCTATTTTTTTATTTGTAAATTCCTTGACGTCCGCAGAAACATTGCTTTTATCCAAAAAATCATTCAAGCGTAAATTAGGGATATCCTCATCATTCAAAACAATAACAAAATCCCCGTCACTGGGAAAAACATAGACGTCGGGGCTGACGTACAAAGGTTCACTTTCTCCAAAGCTTGCTCCGGGCATGGGATCAAGGGATTGAATAATATCAAGGTATTCCTTGAGTGTATCCATATCCAAATGGAATTTCCGCAAAAGAGGTTTATACCTGTGTGTTTCGAGATCTGTCAGATGATATTTTATCAGATCAACCAAAATAGGATCACGGTCATATTTGAGTACTTCAATTTGCACCAGCAAACATTCCTGCGGCGACCTCGCGGCAACCCCGACAGGGTCAAGCCGCTGCACTTTATAAAGCAGCCCTTCCACTTCCTGTTCCGTGCTTTTGGAACTTTCTGCAATTTCAGCAGTCTCTGCCCGCAAATATCCGCAGCTGTCTAAATTTCCAATAATATTTTCACAAATTTCAATTTCTTTTTCATTCAAATCAGAAAGCCGCAGCTGCCACATTAAATGGGCATCCAAGGAGCTTTTTTCGGCATAGCGGGTTTCCAGAAAATTATTGTCTTCAATGGATTCGTATTCGTGCAGGGACGAGGTTCTCGGAGCAGAAGAAAGTTCCCCTAAATAGTCTTCCCAGTCACCGTTTTTGGAAACCTCCTCATAGGAATATCCTTCGTCCTCATCTTGCTGCGCGGGACGGCTTTCATTATTTAATTCCGCAAAATTTTCTTCACCCTCGGAGAGATCAGGGGAATTCGGAGCTTCCTCCAAAAAAGGATTTTCCAAAAGTTCCTGCTGTATATGTTCGACAAGCTCAAGTCTGGACATTTGCAGCAATTTAATTGCCTGCTGCAATTGCGGTGACATCAAAAGCTGCTGTGTTTGCTTTAGTTGTTGCCTCAGCTCTAAAGCCATAGTTCCTCTCTCCGAGATTAAACAGTTATTTATGCATTTCTTATGCCATAAGTCGTTTTTTATTGCAAGCTAAACGCATAAAAAAACTATTCTATAATAAATTGAGTTTGTTAAAAGAAAAAGCCTTGCTTAAGCAGTAAAGATGTGACAAAATACGCTCAATATAACTGAGAGGAATTATCATGGATATAAATCAAATTCGAACACAAATCGCAGCTGCAAAAGCCAATGTTTTAAAAGGAGATATTACAAATTCTTTAAAACGCTTTATCTATGCCCTGCATGCCCTTACCCAAGGAAATGCCGCTATTCCTACAGATATCAAAAGCCTTATCCGCGATACGGCAACAGAATACAACTCATTTAAGCAAATAAAAGATGATCTCGGCATATCCTTCAATTATGTTGCAGGAGAAGAAAAAAAGCTCCTTGTTGCCTGCATGAAAGCCTATGAGCATTTAACCAAAGAACATGTCGAAGAAGAAAACTACGAAGACGCACTCAAACGCAAAAAAAATCTCGATGCTCATCTTATTGCCGTAAAAGACTTTTTGAGCCGCAATTTCCTTGAACAAGCAGATGCGGAAGTGGAAAAAGCAATGAAATTCTATCGGGACGAGCATAAAATTTTTGCCTACCTTGGCGAACTCTATTTACAAAACAATTATATTACCCGTGCAAAATCCTTTTTCAAAAAAGCTACCGAGGCTGAACCCAATAATCAGGACGTGGCAAAACGCTTTATTGAAGTTAATAAAATGCAACCAAAATAAGAGGAATTATGCAGCAAATATCCTTTATTCATGTTTCTGATTTGCATTTGGATAATTTTCCTCCTGTAAAAGAAGAAAATGATGAAATGGCAATGCGTTTGCATGAAGCTCCCTATGAGGCATTAAAAAATCTTCTGGAACTTTGCCGACAAAAGTCACCGCAATTTATTGTTTTTTCCGGTGATATCCATGAGCATGGACCTTTGAGCTTAAAAGCACGGCTTCATTTAACAATTTTTTTTAACAGCCTTAAAACCCTCTCCATTCCTTTTTATTATGCCTGCGGCAACCACGATCACCTTGGACAAAACGATAGTTTTTTCCAAAATTTCGATTTCGTTTTTCGCTTTTCCGATACATGGTCATGCTTTCCGTTTCCGCCGCAAAACGAAACGGACAAAAATGAAGAAAATACTCCCTTATGCCATATTTACGGCATAAGCCACACCGTGCGAAAAGAATTAAAAAATTTACTTAAAGACTTTTCTTATGAAAATAAAGCCTGTTTCAATATCGGCGTTTTGCATGCAAGCGTGCACAGCTTAGAAAAAGTAAAAAATACAGACAAGCATGTCGTTGCCCTCTGCAAAGAAAAGGATTTTGATCCGTATCCTCTTGACTACTGGGCACTCGGGCATATCCATGAGCCCGCTGTCATCCGGAAAAATCCCATGCTTGTGTATGCAGGAGCCATGCAGGCTGCCCGCATGAATGAAAACGGCGGTCACGGTGCATATTTTGTCACCCTTCAAAAAGACGAAAAAGACGAGCACGCTGACATTACTGCAGAGTTTTTCCCCCTCGCTCCCCTTGAATCCTATACCTTTTCCCTTCCGCTTCCCTCTCTGCAGGGAGAAGAATTGGAAAATACGGAACAATGTCTTGAGTATTTCCTCTATACTTTCAAAAAAGAATACACGAAAATTCTTAAAAATCCCCTTTGCCACACAAGAATTTTCACCCTTTTTCTGGAAGGACAGCACGATTTATCCGAAAAACTGCAGGACGAAGAGTTCATCCAGACACTCAAAACACAACTCGAAGCATTAAATCTTGATACACGGATTTTCATCCACACGATTAAATGTTTAATCCGTCCTTGTTTCAGCTATGAAAATGCCCACAAACGCGATGACCTGTTAGGTGAAGTTTTCCGTGTTATTGAAGAATTACGGCAAAATCCGGCACTTTTTGAAGAACTGCTTAAATCCATTGAAAATGATTTTAAAATCAAAAATGAAATAGACCTTGGCTTTTTTATGCACAGCGATAAACCAAATCCGGAACAGCTTGAGAAATACCAAAAAGCACTTTTGCAGGCATGTGAAAATATTTGTGTGAATATTTTAGAACCCAAATAATTTGGTGGATATATGTATATTAAAAATTTTCATATAGAAGAGTTTGGACCGTTAGAAAATATTACTGTTAATAATTTGTCCCAAACAATGACGGTTTTTCTCGGTGATAATGAAGCCGGCAAAAGTTCTTCCATGGAATTTATCCGGAGCATGCTTACCGGTATTCCCAATAAACGTGATCTTTTTTTCCAATCTTTAAAAAAATATAAGGGAGGCTCTCTCCTTATTGATGATGAAAAATACGGAGAAATGCTTGTGGAGCGGAATTTTTCCGCCCGTTCCAACCGCAATTTAAAAGTATATGACAGCCACAGAAAAAAAATAGAAAACAGTATTTTTTATGATGTTACGGACAATATTTCCCAAGACGTCTACCGCCTTATTTTTGGTTTCAATCTTGCAGAACTGCAAAATTTTTCCGCTTTTCAGGATACCAATATTTTAGGGGCAAGCTATGGACTTGGGCTTATTACCCCGGAAATTGCCTTACAAAAAATCCAAAGTCAAATGGAGCTGCTCTATAAAACAAAGGGGAAAAATTCCCTTTTGCAAAATCTTTTTTCAAAATGGAAAGAAGAAAGCGCCCTTTTTGAAAAAACAAATCAACGCATTGAAAAATTTGACAATTTACAACGTAAACTCGAAAGTGCAAGCCTATCCTACGAAGAATTAAAACAGGAAAAAGCCAAGATTAAAGCCCATGAAGAGGAATTGCGCACCTTTATTACTTTCTGGGGACAATGGAAAAAATGGGCGGATTTACAGCAAGAATTTATCAAAATGAAAGCCTTGACAGGTAATATTTTTGAAGAACAGTCAGAAAATGCAGAAATTTTATTTACAAAAATCCTTGAACAGCGCAGAATAAAACAAGAAATTTTAGCTTCCCTGCTCCAATCCCAGCAAAGAATAGAACTGCGCCTGAAAAAATATAATACCCTCAGAACAGGCCTTATTTCCCAATACATGCCTGTGAAAAACCTGCAAGTGAAATTTCAGGAAGCACTGAAAATTATTGCCGAAATTCCTCCGCAAAAAGTTCGGATTGAACAATCGTTTTTAGCCCTTACCAGACAAAATAAAAAAGTGCTTGATATTTGGCATGCGTTTAACCCAAGCCCCCTTGTGCATGAATTGAAAAAACCGGAACAGCTTTTAACCCATTTCCAACCGATTTTAGAAGACAGCCTTTTCATGGAAGATTTAGAAAAATTTGCTGTCCAAATTCGTGAAGCCAAAACGCAGACCCAAAACGCCAAAACCGCCCTTGAATATGCCAAGCGTGATGCGGATAAAGCAAAACTGAAATATCAGGCAGTCTTGCAGGAAAAACCGGATACAAATAAAAATTTCAATAAAAATACCCTGCTCGGCAAAGATGAAATTGCTTTTGAACAAGAACTGCAGCAATGGCAAAATCGTTTACAGGAAACGCAGGAAAAAGAAAATTCCTATTTGGATATTTCTACCGAAAAATGCACGGAATTTTTGAATCAGGCAAAAGCCCTCGGGTTTGGCATTTTGCAGGAAAGTGAAATCAATACCGATAACGCAAAAGATTTTTTAAACAAATACATGCAGTTAGCACAAATCGTACGTGATATCCATGGCAGGGAAGAAGAAATTTTAACCGCAGTCAAAAGCTATGAAGAAACGCTTGAAAACCTGCAAAAACAAAAACAAAATTATCAGGAAGAAGTCAAGAAAACAAAACAAGCCAATGAGCAGGATAAAAAGTGCATAGAAAAAATCAATGCCATTGAAAAAGCAACCAATACTATTATTCAGCAATTAGAAAAAATAGAGCAAAATCAGGAAGAACCCGCCCCGGAAATGCCCAAGTGGGCTCCCGTTCCGGCAATTTTGTGTGTTGTAAGCGCTGTTATTCTCTTCCTTTTGCGCATGAGCAGCAGCAGTGCGGAAGTCAGCACCTTTTTGGGAACGTTGAATATTCCTTATTTGCTCCCTGTTATTTTATTCCTTTCCGGCATGGGACAAGGAGCATTTTTATGGTATATCAAGCAAAAGAACACCCAAAGCAGCCAAAGAAGCGAACCTGAAACCTCCAATGAGCAAATAGAACTTCTTGTGCATGATTTACAAGAATTACAAACCATAGAGGAAAAACTCCTGCAAAACTTCTATCCTGAACAGGCAAATAACCTTTCAGAAGAAAATAAGCTCCATGCCGCCCTTGATTTGCTGCATTTTGATAAAGAGTTATCTTTAAAAATAGATGAGCCTAACCATTCATGGCTATCGCAGGTCATTGCCAAAGCAAAAGAAAAAGCAGCCCTTTACAGTCATTATGCAAAGCAATTTAATGCTGATGCGCCGCTTGCCGATGAGCAAATACCCTCTTCCCTTGCTGATTTGCAGGCACAGGCAAACGAACTGGAAGCACAAATACACAATATGCTCCGCCAAGCCCAATGCAGCGTCAAAACCATTGCCCATATTCCCAATTTTATGAAGATGATTGCCCGTCTGGATTTAATCATTGAAGACATCAACGGCATGAGTGTCAATGTCCGTGCCTGTCATGATATCTATGCGGAATTTATGCAGTGGGCGGAAGCAAAAATACCTCCTTTGTTTGAAAAACTTTCTTCTCTCGCCAGTGACGAGTATTTACCCCATTTAATCGACTACCGCCATACTGTCAGGGACGAGCAATTTAAACATATCCAAGAAATACACGGAGCTATTTTTGCCGAAAGCCTTGCAAGTCTTGAAGAAAGTACCGAACATTATGCACAGGTTGAAAAATCCCTGTCCGAACGCACCGCAGCGCTTGAAAAAATCTATCATGCTCTGGCAGATTTTCTGCAAAAAAACGGTTTGCTTTTTGAAGAAAGCAGTGCGGATTTTGTCAAAAACCTCTGCACGGAGGAACAGGATATTTTTACAGGAACATTTGCCGCAGTTAAACAATGCTTGGAACAGCTTTACCATTTGCACACCCTCTACACGGAACAGGAAGAACGCAAAATACATTTAAATACGTGCTACGATGCTCTCAAAGAATTTATCGAACCCCTGCGAACTATTTTAATGCGGACTGATTTTACCCCTAAAAAAACTATCCATGACGAAAGCGATTATATCCAAATTTATCAAGATGTTGCTGCTGAAATGGAAGAAGAATACGCCCTTTTCCAAGAAAAAGAAGCGCTTTTAAAAGAATATGAGGAAGCAAAAAATAAGTATCAAAAAGCACTGCGGGAAGTTCAGGAAGTAGAAAATACGCTGCAGGAACTGTATGCCTCCGCCAACGTGGAAAACGAGCATGATTTGCGGGCATTATTTGCAAAAACAAAAGAAAGTGAACGCTACACGCAGCAGGCTGTTATTATAGAAGAAAGTCTCAGGGAAGAAGCTCTGCCCCGCTTTCTTTCCAAAAGTAAAAACCCCATGCAGCGGGAATACAGACAATTGCCAAACCAAGAGCCATTGCCTGAAATTTTTGCTTATTTTGATGAAAATGCAAAAACACGCTTTGAAAAAGAACTGCAGGATTTGCAGGAAGAAGATGCAGGGCTTGACCGCATTGAAAAACATATCCAAACCCTCAAAGGGCAAGTGGAAGCAGAAAGTTCTTTTGTTTACGAAGAAAGCCTTTCCAATGAAGCAGGCTATCGCATGAAAAAAACAGAAGTGGAAATAAAAGATAATTATAATAAATGGTTAGAATTTGCGTTTGCCAAAGAAATTTTAGAACGGGCAAAAAAACAATATGAGCAAAACAGTCAGCCGCAAATTGTGCAAATAGCCTCCGCATTTTTTAATAGAATTACCGACAACGCATGGCAGGGCATAAAAGTTAATTTGGAAGACAGAAGCGTTAATGTCCTTGACGAAAACGGCAAACTTCTGCCTGCTGAAATGCTGAGCCAAGGAGCAAAGGAACAGCTCTATCTTTCTCTGCGCTTAGCACACATAAAAAATCGTTCCCTCGCAAAGCGTCCCTTGCCCATTTTAATGGATGATATTCTGGTAAACTTTGATGTGCGAAGAATGAAAAATACCGCAGAAGTCCTGCGCTTAATGGTGCAGGAAAATCTTGGCATGCAGAATAATCAGCAAATTCTCTATTACACCTGCCATGAACACACCGCACAAATTTTACAGGAAATTATCCCGGATACAAAAATCTATCACGTACAAAACAAAAAAATTTACGAAACAGCGTAACAAAATTGTGTGACGGACATTTTTAACAAAAAAAGCGGGGAAAAATCCTCGCTTTTTTGTTTAAGAACTTGTCCGTCCGGCCGATATGGTTTGTAAGCAAAAAATTTGCCGCTGCATTATTTTTTGCCGTATGCCTGAAAAAAAGAAGCCAGCAAAATCGCTCCTGCTTGTGCAACATTTAAAGAATCAAATTCCCGCAGAAATGGAATGGATAAAGCAGCAGAGCACTGTTTTTGCACTCCCTGACGCACGCCTTTTTCTTCACTGCCAAGGACTAAAAGGGCGGGAAACTGCAGAAAATTTTGCGTTTCCGCAGTAAGAGCATTTTTTCCATGCATATCAGCATAATAGGTTGTATAGCCTGATTTTCCGGCAAGCTCGACAGCGCGGGCAAGGTTTACCGCCTGTGCAATGGGCAGTTTCCCGAGACTTCCTGCTGCCGAACGCGCTGCCCCTGCCCCTAAAAAGGCGCTGTTATGCAAGGGAACAACAAGCCCTGCAGCACCCATGGCATACATGGTGCGAACCAATGTTCCCACATTTCCGGGATCAAGCACCTGATCAAGGGCGATGATGAGCGGAAGCGGCGCTTGAAAGGCTGTTTCCAGCAATAGTTCAAAAGGAGTATAGCATATTTCGCGAAGGCGGACAGCAATGCCCTGATGATTGGCATTATCGCAAATCCGCGCTAAAGCCTCTTCTGTTACCAGAGTATGGCGGACGCCGTGTTCCTTACACAGCGAAAGGATTAAAGTTGTATCTTTGGAATTTTTATTTTTTCGCAAATAGAGATGGTCGATTTTATCGGGCTCATCCTGCAAAAGTTCTAAAACAGGCTTGTAACCCGGCAAAATAGTATGAAATTTTTTTTTATTTTTTTGGGTGTTTTTTTCTTGTTTATGTTTGCCATAGGGTGTATAGTTTTGTTCTTGCATTGCAATATTCCTTATGGAAAAGATATACGCTTTGTAAAGCATACTGAAAGAGATGACAAGCATTTTTCGGTCATTTTAAGGAGAAAATTGTGCTTTTTTCACTATCAAAATTCAAACATTTTGCAGTTCCCTTTGCCCTTTGCCTGACATTATCCGCTTGCGGAACAAAAAATTACCAGACAGACGATACCTATGTTTCCACCCATGACTCTCTTTACGAAGATTATATACTCAGTGTTGATGAAGAAACCGGTCCCCTCCTTGAACCGGAAAAGCACGCCTTCCTTTCCGTAGGCGAAATTGATAAAAATATCACTGCAGAACAATTAAAATTTATTGAAAAAGAATACAAGCATTATGTAAAAAATCCCCGCGGACGTGTTACCATTGAACGCTTTATGTATAGAGCTATGCCCTATCTCAAATACACAAAACAGGTTTTTCGTGACAAAAATATGCCCGAAGAACTTGCCTACCTCGCTTTTGTAGAAAGCGGCTATCATCCTTTTGCCCGCTCCAGTGCCAATGCCCTTGGCATGTGGCAGTTTATGGCTCCTACAGCCCGTCACTGCGGACTTGCCATTAACTGGTGGATAGATGAACGCCTCGACCCCTACAAAGCAACCCATGCTGCCGCTGATTATTTACAGGAAATGTACAATGAATTTCATGACTGGTATTTGGCTCTTGCTGCCTATAATGCCGGTCCCGGGAAAATCAGACGTGCGTTGTCCGAAACAGGAACAAACAATTTCTTTGACCTTATGGCAGCCAATGAAAGCATTACCAATTCCAAAATAAAAATCAAACAGGAAACAGCCGACTATGTGCCCCGTTTTCTTGCCATGGTCAAAATTATGCGTAATTTCCACGTATTAGGCTATACAGCAATAGAAAACGATTTGGGCAAAGGCCATAGTGTAATCAAAGAACAGGCTGTTGCTATTAAAGCCCAGCGAGGAACGGATTTAAGAGCTCTTGCACGGGAAATGAATATTTCATGGCAAATGTTCCGTGATTATAATCCTGCCTTTTTGCAAGGCGTAACCCCTCTTGACAGTGACGTATATTTTTACGTTCCCGTCAGTATGCAGGCAAAGGGAGTGGAAGCGAGCAAACAGCAGCTTGTTGCCGGCTGGTCACAATATACCATTAAAAAAGGCGATACGCTTTCCGCTATCAGTAAAAAAACAGGTGTGCCTGTCCATGTGCTTCGTCAGGCAAATGCGGTCAGCGAACCTTTAAAAGTAGGAAAAACTCTGCGTTTACCCGGAAAAAACACCTATATTGCTGATAATTCCGGAAATGAAAAGAATAAAACAAAAGCAAAACAAAACTATACCTATACTGTCCAATCAGGGGATACGTTTAGAAAAATCGCTTCCAGCCATGGGCTGAGCATTGAAGAACTCAAAAAAGCTAATCCCAAAATACACAATATAACAAAACTTGCACTCGGACAAAAAATTTATATTCCAAAGCAAAACGGAAAAACAGCCAAGCAGACTCTTGCTGCAGAAAATACTGCCGGCAAGAGCAAAAACACCGCTGCTGCCGAAAAGCAAACGGTTAATAACAAAAAAACAAGCAAAACCCAAGAATTGGCAAGCGAAACGTCCAAACTTTCCAAAAAATCAGCAAAATATACTATTCAGCAGGGCGATACATTGTACTCCGTGGCAAAAAGACATGGGCTGACTGTTGCCGAATTACAAAAAATCAATAACGGATTATCTCCGCATGGTTTAGCCATCGGACAGAAAATCCATGTCAGTGCCGATAAAAATACGCTGAACGCTGACAATGCTAAAAAGACTGCCCAAAGCGTAAAAAATAAGACCTATACAATTAAGCAAGGCGATACCTTGTATTCTGTAGCCAAAAAACACGGCTTAACCGTTGCAGAACTGCAAAGCCACAATAAAAATCTCGGTTCCAGTATCAGTATAGGACAAAATATTACTATTCCTGCAAAAGGACAAAAAGCACAAGCCGGCGCAAAACCGATTATTCATATCGTGAAAAAAGGGGAAACACTGTACAGCATAAGCAGAAATTACAATGTTTCCGTAGACGCTATTATTGCTTATAATAACTTTGCAAACAACAGCATTTCCGTTGGACAAAAGGTAAAAATCCCAAACTCCAATTACACCGTGGCTAGTGCCAATAATAACGACAATGTCCAATAACCGTATATTTTGTACCGCATAGCCGTACAAAAAAAGGTGCAAACTTTTGCACCTTTTTTGTTTAATTCTCTGATTTTTTTTGAGCAATTCCTTATGACATTCATACTATTTTGCCATAAAAGTTAAAACGTTTTGATAGGGGTTCAAGGGGAAAACTTTTTCAAAAGTTTTCCCCTTGAAAAATAATAATTCTTAGTATGCAGAAATACCCTCAAACTCTCTTGTCCTAATTCGGCGTGGGGATACGTTTAATTCTTCCGCCAAGCTGCTGGAGTTTTATTTCCATGCCTTCATACCCGCGGTCAACGTGATAAATCCTGTCTACCCGTGTTTCTCCTTCAGCACAAAGCCCTGCAATAACAAGGGCTGCTCCTGCCCGCAAATCACTTGCCATAACGGGAGCACCGGTCAGAGAAGGCACTCCCCGTACCATGGCGGAATTGCCCGTCAGGCGGATATCCGCCCCCATACGCACAAGTTCAGGCACATGCATAAAGCGGTTTTCAAAGATAGTTTCTTCCACAATGCCGGAGCCTTTGCACAGCGTCAGCATAGCCATAAACTGTGCCTGCATATCGGTGGGAAAACCTGGATGAGGCACTGTGCGGACATCCACTGCATTGAGCTCTCCATGGGGTTTTGCCACAACGGCATTTCCCTCAATGCTCAGGTTTACGTTACAGTCTTCCAGTTTACTGCACAAAGCTTCCATATCTTTATAGGGGCAGTCTTCAACCCGCACTTCTCCGTTGGTCATGGCAGCGGCGATAAGATATGTTCCTGCTTCAATTCTGTCCGGCATAATACGATAAGGCTTTTCCTGTTTAAGGCTTGTCACACCCTGTATTCTGATTTGCGTCTGCCCGGCGCCTTCAATTTTTGCACCGCAGCTATTCAAAAAATTTGCAAGGTCTACAATTTCCGGTTCACGGGCGGCATTATCCAAAATGGTTTCCCCGTCGGCAAGACAGGCAGCCATCATAAGGTTTTCCGTTCCGCCGACAGTAACTTTATCAAATTGAATATGAGCTCCGTGTAATTTTTTACATCTGCCTTTGATGTAACCGCCGTCAAGGGTAAATTCCGCTCCCATTTTTTCCAGAGCTGACAAATGTAAATCAACGGGTCTTGCCCCAATGGCACAACCGCCGGGAAGAGCCACGCTTGCCTCCCCAAGTCTGGTGAGAAGAGGACCAAGACAAAGCACGGAGGCTCGCATGGTCTTTACCAAATCATAGGGCGCTTCGGGCAAAATCGAATTTTTAAGGCAAATATCCATACGGTTATTTTCAAAATTTGTTTCAAAACCAAGCGTACCTAAAAGATTCTGCGTTGTCCGGATATCTCTTAAATGGGGAACATTATCAAAAACAACATGGGTATCAAATAAAATCCCGCCGAAAAGAATAGGCAAAGCAGCATTTTTTGCCCCGCTTACTTTCACCGTTCCTTTCAGGGGAACACCGCCGTAAATCAAAAGACTATCCATATATACTCCAAAAAATTATTTTCAAAAAAAACTTGACGAGGAATAAAATTTAGCATACAAAAATTTTTCACGGCGGAAGTAGCTCAGTTGGCAGAGCACCTGGTTGTGGCCCAGGTGGCCGAGAGTTCAAGTCTCTTCTTTCGCCCCAGATTTACCCAGACCTCGTCTGGGTTTTTTTGTACCTTTTTGTATTTTTCTTTTTTCTTATATCTTCCTTTTTTATCTTTCAATAAAATCAATCCTGCCATTTTTTTCCCCTATTCCAATGGCAAATCAAGGGCAAGCCCCACAGGGCAATGATCTGAACCATAAACAGTGTCTTCAATCCATGCGTCTGCAATAACGGGTTTGAGTTCTTCCGAAACAAAAAAATAATCGATACGCCAGCCGATATTTCTTTCTCGTGCCTTTGTTTTGTATGACCACCATGTATAGGCTCCCTCCACATCGCCATGTACGTGACGGAACGTATCCACATAGCCATATTGTACCATTTTATCCAAAAAAGCCCGTTCTTCTTCCAAAAAGCCTGTATTATAGATATTATCTTTGGGACGGGCTAAATCGATTTCCTTATGGGCAATATTAAAATCCCCGCACACAACAATGGGCTTTTCTTTTCTGCACTTCTGCGCATATGCCAAAAAACTCTCGAAAAAGCCCATTTTATACGGTACACGTTTAAAAACACCCTTATCCAGTTCCTCTCCCCCATTGGGAAAATAGCCATTAAAATAGTGAAAACGGGGAAACTCCAAATGCACAATACGCCCTTCCCCCCGATACGCTGTATCGGGCAATTCAATTTCCACTTTCAAAGGTGTTAAATGGGTAAAAACAGCAACGCCGGAATACCCTTTTTTGACCAGAGAATTTGCCCAGTAACTTTTCCTGCCCAAGGGGCTTTTATCTGCTTCGGAAATTTGCTCTTCATGGGCTTTGGTTTCTTGGATACCAATAATATCCGCACCTTCTGCTTCAAACCATGCCCAATCTTCTTTTTTGCGCACAGCACGAAATCCATTCACATTCCATGATTGAAAACGTATCATTACAGCTCCGTACTTGGGGGTATTTTTTGCGTTTCATGGCGTTCAGGTTCTGTCAGCCCTTTCATAAAGTTTTCAATACCGTCTTTCATGCCCTTTCCCATTTTACGGGCATCGTCATTGAATTTATCAATATTGCGCCGAAAAGAATCGGAAAAACTTTCTTCACATACGTATTCGCTCACAAGCTGACGGACAGAATACCCCTTTTCTGCCAAGCTCTTGTCCACGTCTTGCTGAAACTTCAAAAAATCTTTTTTGGTGATTTTTTCATGGGCAAACAGTTTTTTCGCATGGGGAAGGACACATTCTTTATAGACGGCATAAGGAAATAAATCCTTGAGCATGAACATGCTTACATATTCCGGATACCCGATATATTCCGCCGCATATGCATCTCCGATTTCCATGCCGGAAGCATTCTCCCTGCCTGTTAAAAAGGAGCCGAAGCCCACAAGGACAAGCAAGCAAGCCATAACCGCAAATAAAATATTTTTTTTCATTATCGTTTATTCCTGTACCGATATCTTTATTCCTTCACTCCTGCACCCAAAATTCCGGGTGTTCCCGATAATACTGCAGTGCTGCCTGCAAATCCTCCGGTGTATCAACCCCATGGGGGGCTTCACTGATAAGCCGAACCTGCATACGGATACCATTTTCAAGCAGGCGTAATTGTTCCAGTTTTTCTGTCAGTTCCAAAGGACTTGGGGGAAATTCCGCCATTTTTTCCAGAATAACCCTTTTGAACGCATACACCCCCACATGCCCGACAGAAGGAGCCATGCGCACTGCATCGCGAGCAAAGGGAATGGGAGAACGGGAAAAATACAAGGCTTCTCCATTTTGCGCCAAAGCAATTTTTACCTGATTGGGGGATACAATACGTTCTTTATCCTTTTCCTCATCAAGTACAACCCCAATCGTAGAACAGTCACAATTGGCAGCTTGAAAGGGCTCCAGCAATTTTTCAAACATTTCTTTGCGGACAAAGGGTTCATCACCCTGAATGTTGGCAATAACGGCATCTGCCGGCAAATTTAAAATATTGACAGCTTCACGCACCCTGTCCGTTCCGCTTTGGTGTTCTTTTTTCGTATGGACAAAGGGAACATGCAAAGCCCCGGCTTTTTTTTCAATCCGTTCATCATCCGTGGCAAGCCACACATCTTCAAAAATATCTGCCTGCTTTGCCCGCATATACACATGCCAAAACAAGGGCTTTCCGCCGATTTCAGCCAAAGCTTTGGCAGGAAAACGGGTTGATGCATAGCGTGCCGGAATAACTGCATAGGCTTGTTTCATACTGTACCTCGTTGGAGTATTTTTATATAGGCATAAAAAAAAAGCAAGCAAAACACATACAGTTTAAAAAATTTTTAGAAATTTTTTAGAGAAATTTTGTAAAAAACAGCATTTTTTTCTTGACGCTATTTTTCTTTGCTTTATCTTCTAAAAAAAAATATGAAAGTGAAATCTATGAGCAAAGACCTTATTATTGTGGAATCACCTGCCAAGGTTAAGACAATTAAAAAATTTCTCGGCAATAATTATATGGTACAGGCAAGTTATGGGCATATCCGCGATTTGCCTCAAAAAGAACTGGGAGTTGATGAAAAAACCTTTGAACCTAAATATATTACCATTAAAAACCAAAAAAGAGACCAAGAAAAAATTGTGCACGCTTTGCAGGAAGCAGCGAAAAAAGCGAATATTGTTTATCTTGCGCCTGACCCTGACCGTGAGGGAGAAGCTATTGCATGGCATATTGCGCAAGCCATAAAAGATTACTCTCATACCATTAAACGTATCCAATTCAACGAAATTACTGCAAGTGCCGTCAAAGACGCCATTGCTCACCCGCGTGAAATTGATCCCCTTCTTTTTGAAGCCCAGCAGGCACGGCGTATTTTAGACCGCCTTGTGGGCTATAAAATTTCTCCGCTTTTATGGAAATCCGTCAAACGGGGCATTTCCGCAGGACGGGTACAGTCTGTTGCCCTTCGTCTTATCGTGGAACGCGAAGAAGAACGTCTCGCCTTTGTTCCGGAAGAATTTTGGAATTTCAAAGCCCGGCTTGCTGCAGGCGGTATGTCTTTCAAGGCAGAACTTGCCAAAGTGAACGGTAAAAAAGTACAAATCCAAAACGAAGAGCAGGCGCTTGCCATTGAAAAAGCTTTGCAGGACGCCTCTTTTCTTGTGGAAAGTGTTGAAGAAAAAGAACGCAGCAAAGCTCCGCAGGCTCCTTTTACCACTTCCACCCTGCAGCAAACGGCTAACCAGCGTCTGGGCTTTTCTGCAAAAAGAACCATGGACACAGCCCAGCGACTGTATGAAGGCATTGACATAGAAGATAAAGGCACAGTAGCCCTTATTACCTATATGCGTACGGACTCTGTGCGTATTGCCAACGAAGCCAAAAAAGCCGCCAAAGAATTTATTGAACAAAAATACGGCAAAGAATTTATCGCGTTCGGCGGAAAAGGCAGAGATTTCAAAGGCAAAAAAAGCATACAGGACGCCCACGAAGCCATACGTCCTGTTGATGTGACCCTGAGTCCCGAACAGGTTAAATCTGCCCTCACCCCTGACCAATACCGCCTGTATCATCTTATTTGGTCACGTTTTGTGGCGTCACAAATGGCAAATGCAAAATTCCACGATACAGCTGTAACTATTCTTTGCAATAACAAGGATATCAAAGCCCAAAGTGATGTGGAAAAGACATTATATCCCCTTGAAACACAGTGGAAAACCAAGGGAGAACGCCTTTTGTTTGCAGGTTTTTTAACAGTTTTGGCAAGTACGGACGAAAAAGCGGAGGAATTGCCCAAACTGACGGCGGGTGATGTGCTCGGCGTTGAACAGCTCAGCAAGGAACAAAAATTTACCCAGCCGAGCCCCCGCTATACAGAAGCCTCCCTTGTGCGGGAACTCGAAGAAAAAGGTATTGGACGCCCTTCCACCTATGCAACCATTATTTCCACTATCCAAGACCGTGAATACGTGCGCTTGGACGGCAAACATTTTATTCCCACTGACCTCGGGAACGTGGTTTGCTCTCAGCTTCGTGATAATTTCCCTACCCTTATGGACGTCGGTTTTACTGCAAAAATGGAAGAAAATCTTGATAAAGTTGCTGACGGCGAACTGGGCTGGGTTAAGCTTCTTACTGATTTTTCCGGAGATTTCAACAGTACCCTTGCCAAAGCAAGCGAGCACATGAAAACCATAAAATCCGGCGTGGAAACTTCCATTGCCTGCCCTAAATGCAGCAAACCGCTGAACATAAAATTTGGCAAAAGCGGAGAATTTCTCGCCTGTTCCGCCTATCCTTCCTGCACCTTTACTTCAAACTTTATCCGCAACGAACAGGGGGAAATTGAACTGCAGTCTGCTCCTGAACAAAAAATTGTGGGCAAATGTCCAAAATGCGGAGGCAACACGGTAGAAAAACGTTCCCACACGGGAGCGCGCTTTATTGCCTGTTCCAATTATCCAAAATGCGACTATGCCGCTCCCTATTCCACGGGTGTAACCTGCCCGCAGTGTAAAACAGGGGTTCTGGTGGAAAAAAGTACGAAACGGGGCAAACTCTTTTATTCATGCAGTACCTACCCCAAATGCGATTATGCCCTGTGGGACTACCCTGTGCCGGAACATTGCCCGGTCTGTGATTCTCCAATTCTCGTTCGTAAAAATACCAAGGCCAATGGCGAGCATTATGCCTGCCCCAACAAATCCTGTTCCTATAAACGCATTATCGGCGAGGACGGCGAAGAATTTGAGCCAAGCTTTGTGCAAATTCCTCTTTTGCCCAGCCAGCTTCCTCCTAAAGCCGATATTCCGGCAGAAGAAAGAACGGCAAAAAAGCCGGTAAAAACGACACAGGAAAAAACTGCAGAACCGAAACAAGCCCCAAAAACACGCAAAACAAAAGCAAGTACCGGAACGGAGAACAAAGAAACTGCTGCAAAAGCAACAAAAACGGCAGCAAAAAAAGCCAAAGCCGAAAGCCCGGAGCAAAGTGTCTTTAACCACGCTTTTAAAACGGAAAAAGAAGTCAATCTTTATTCTGACGGCTCCTGTCTTGGCAATCCAGGCAAAGGCGGCTACGGAGCAATTTTAGAATTTAAAGGCAAAAAGCAGGAACTCTCCCAAGGCTATTTACGCACCACCAATAACCGCATGGAACTGCTTGCTGTTATTTCCGGTCTGAACAAACTCAAAGAAGCTTGTTCTGTCAATATTTACACGGATTCTCAATATGTGGCAAAAGCAATCAAACAAGGCTGGCTGGAAAACTGGAAAAAGAACGGCTGGAAAACTGCTGCAAAAAAGCCCGTCAAAAATCAGGATTTATGGATAGCGCTCGACACGGCACTATGCCGACATAATGTGACTTTTAACTGGATTAAAGGACATGCAGGGCACCCGGAAAATGAACGCTGTGACGAGCTGGCACGAGCGAGCGCCAGTGCCGAAAATCTTGCAGAAGATACAGGTTTTACAGAAGACGAAAAATAAAAAAGCGGAATGAAAAATTTTAATCGTGCACGACTGAATGCATATAAAATGAAAAGGCTTACAGTGTAAAAACTATAAGCCTTTAAAATTTCTGGAGCCAACTGCGAGAATTGAACTCGCGACCTACTGATTACGAATCAGTTGCTCTACCATCTGAGCTAAGTTGGCACAAGATTTTTTTAATCAATGTTCTGGGTTTCTGTCAAGATAAATTTATGTCCGCCTCTTGATTTTTACTGTTTTCTTTCTCTCTTCGTTATGAATACGTATTTTTTTTCTTTCTTCAGGTTACTCGATTATTTTATTCCATAAAAAAAGAGCAGTGCAGAGGAATTTTTCTTTTTTGAGAAAAAATGCTTGACTATTCCATAATGAAAATATAAAAAATTTGAATACGGATCATTAGCTCAATTGGTAGAGCAGCTGACTCTTAATCAGTTGGTTTGGTGTTCAAGTCACCAATGGTCCACCAGTTTTATAAGGCTTATAGTGACGCGCTATAAGCCTTTTTCGTTTGGAACTGTTTGACTGCTATAAGAAAAAATTATTTATTTTTTCTTGCCCCGCGTATGGTTATAAATGGTATAATACAGTGCGGAAACGTCCAGAGGTTTACTGATGTGGTCATTCATACCCACCTGCAGGCTTTGGGCAATATCTTCCGAAAAGGTATTAGCCGAAACCGCAATAATCGGAATTGTCTTTGCATTGGGGTGATCAGAATTCCGTATAATTTTCACGGCTTCCAATCCGTTCATAACCGGCATTTGCAGGTCCATGAGAATAATATCATACTGGTCTTTATCAGAGCCAAGAAAATGCTGGACAGCCTCTTCCCCGTTGAATGCTTTATCAACAATCATACCCTTGAAATTGAGGAGCTTATTGGCGATTTCCATATTGATTTGGTTATCTTCCACCAATAAAACATTCAAGCCCGATAAATCTAAGCTCTTCGCTTCGATTTTTTCTTTTTCTGCAACGGCTTCTTCCCCTTCAACAATATCAAACGGTATAACAATGGAAATTTTTGTTCCCACCCCAAGCTCACTGCTGATGTTAATTTCTCCGTTCAAGCCCGTCACAATACTTTGGACAATGGACATGCCAAGCCCTGTTCCAATAATATCTTTTGAGGCAAACATGGTTTCCCGCTGATAAGGAATAAAGATTTTTTCCAAAAACTCCTTCGACATACCAATGCCTGTATCTTCAACAATAAACACATATTTAATTTGTTTAAATTCATTTGTGCTGCCTGAGAGCTGCTTTACGGTAACAGTGATAGAGTCCCCTTTATTGGAATATTTAAACGCATTGGATAAAAGGTTATTTAATATTTGCACGAGGTTAAAGGCAGGAGCATAAATAAACTCATTTTTCAAATCATAACGGACAGAAAATTTGCGGATTTCTGTCACCGCAAGGCTATAAAAAGGCTGTACGGAATGTTCGATGGTATCCCGCAAATTAATTTTTGTTTTGATTTCCCCTGTGCTCCCATTTTCCAGACGGGAAATTTCAAGGATATAGTTAATGAGTTCAAGAAGCTGGTGACTTGATAATTTAATTTTACGCAGATAGTCTTTTGTTTCTTCAACCGTAAAAGCATGGTTCATGCCAAGCTCGGTATATCCGATAATGCCGTTGAGCGGTGTGCGCATATCATGAGACATGCGGGCAAAGAAGTCATTACGGGATTTTTCGCTTTTTTTTGCATTTTCCACAGCGGATTTTAAAAGTTCATGCTGGCGGACTTCCTGTTCTTTTTCACGGGTTACTTCCTTACAGCAAATAATGACACTGTGCCTATTTTCATTATGATCAAGGAAAAGACGGACAGAAATCCAGCAAGGCTGATCATCAATCACAGCTTTAAATTCTCCGCCAAACTCTTTTACTCCATCTTGGGAAATTTTGTGGATATTTTCAATGGAAAAAGCTTTTGCAAAGGATTCTGCAACAGACTTTTCCATTTTTCTCTGGAGAACTTCCAAAAGCTGTGAATACGGATTATTATTTTTCAAAACATCGGATAACCGCTTTGGCGCTTTGACAACAGTGTAATTTTCCTTTTCCACATCCACAAGAAGGATAGCGTAGTATATATTTCCTAAAAAAGTGAGAGTTTCGGACAGCTTGGATTTATTTTTATTGGCATTATAGGTCAAGACGATGTTGACAATTGTAATAAGAGCAATAACAGCTAAAAACGCTACAGAAGCATACAGCAGCAATTCCATGCGGGAAACAAGATAGTCATAGGGAATAGTAACAATAACAACAAGATTATCCTTTGTCCTGTCAAAAAAAACAAATTTCTTCACCCCATTGGCATCAAAATAGGATAATTCGTCACTGTTGTTGTCAGCACTATTTACAATATCATACAAAAGCTTTGCATTTTTTGCGATGCCCTCTTCAGAAAGCCCCAAATCATCATCATAATAAAAAAGATTGCCGCTGACCCCAAAAAGATAATAGTTGCTGCTTGGAGGCAAAAAAGCATTTTTAATAGGAGGAACATAGTTCTTTACTGAAATATCAACCGCCACCATGTCCTTGAAATTCTCCATAAACCGCGCAATGGTAATGGTAGGTTCATGGGTATATTCATCAAGATAGACGTCGGATATGGCAATACCGTCCTGAACATTTTTAATGAGGGAATACCATCTGATATCTTCACTTTGCACAGAGTTTTCACTGCCATACCTTTTTCCTCTGACAAGTTTTCCGTTAATAATGGCATAGGGTTCAAATTCACTATGGATAGAAGAATTGGCAAGTGCTGTCAAAACATCTTCAATATCAAGCAATTCTTTATTCTTTTTTTGAGCTCCGTCCAAAACAGCTACAAGATGCGTCAATAAATGTTTATGGTGGGTAAAGCTCTTTTCCTCTTCCAGTTTATAAAACTGCACCACTTCTTTGCCCAGATTTGTAAAGTTTTCAACAATACTATGACGCATTATAGAATAGGCAATGGCAGTAAAACCGATATATACCAAAAGCATGATAATATGTAAGCGATAACTGACAAACGCATGTTTCAAAAATCTATCCATAGAAAAACCCTATCATTACAAACATAGATTAATAAAATTGGCGATTGATACCATTACAATATTTTTCATACAGGCAATGTGTCTTTTTTGTATTTGCAGTCCATTTCCTGTTTTGCCTCATTATTCATCCGTAAAACTAATCAAAAAAACAGAAAATCCGTATCCTCGTCAGTTTACACAGATACCTTAATATACCCCCATTTCCCTTCTTTGTAAATATTTTTCTGTAATAATGGTATTTTTCTGTTTTATACCACAATGTTAGCGATTTTTTACTTGCTTTGACACCTCAGATCCTTTGAAATTTCCTTTTTCAAAAGAAACGAAGCCCTTACCTTAAAAACTCCGAAGAAATCGAAAAAAAAGAAAGTTTTTGTTGACAAAAGACCAATTTGATAGTCTTCTTAAAAAAACATGCACGACGCATTTGGTTATACCTATGGATAAATTAGCAAGTCTTGGAAATGAATTTTCAAAAATTATTCTCGATAAATTTGACGGCATTGCCTATATTGTCGATATCGATACCTATGATTTTGTTTATATTAATAAACACTTCAGAGAACTTTTAAATATCACTGACGACTCCTACCTTGAAAAAAAATGCTATCAAGTGCTCCAAGGCTTATCCGAACCTTGTGATTTTTGTATTAACAGCCAATTAAAAGCTCATCAGGCTCATGGATGGCAAATCCATAAACAAATTTTGGAACGTCCTTTTGAGGCGCAAGTTTCCCTTATTGAATGGCAGGGGAAGAACTACCGCATAGAATATGGCGTTGATTTTAATGAATATCAGCATAATATGGAAGAATTGCAGAATAAAATCTCCACAGAAGAACTTTTAATAAATTGTGCCGACACGCTTTGCAGACTGGACGATATTGAAAATGCGTTTAAAATTATCCTCGAAAACGTGGTGGAATTTTTTGAAGCAGACAGATCCTATCTGTATGAATACAGCAAAAAAACGACAAAACTTCAATGCACACTCTTTTTTGTGCGCCCCTTTGTTTCTTCTTTCAAAGAAATTTTATCGGAAACGGATGAGAAAATCCTGCAATTATGGTTAAAAAGTTTTTCCGATAAATCAAAGGTTTATTTGCAAAATGTGCAAATCGATTTATTGCATGTGCCGGAACTGCAAAAGGCTTTTGAGGAAAAAAATATCCAAAATATGCTCATTATCCCCTTTTACAATAATAAAGAATTTGCAGGATTGATAGGCGTTGATAATCCTCGCTATAATATTGAAAATTTACAAATTTTGAGCTCTATCTCCCTCTTTATTCTTACCCACCTGCAGCAGCGCAGGCTGCTCACCCGCCTCAACTATTTGAGCAATATTGATGAACTGACAGGCAGTTATAACAGAAACAAATACCTTGAACTCTTGGAAACGATCAAAACAAATAAAGAAAATGTGGGTGTTCTCTATGTTGATTTAAACGGTTTGAAAAAAATCAACGATTTGCAGGGACATGAAAAAGGGGATGAATTTATTGTTAATGCGTGTAATTTTTTACAGCAATTTTTTGGAAAAAATGTGTATCGCATTGGCGGAGATGAATTTGTTGTTCTGCTGCGGGGAGTTCCTCAAAAAGCCTTTGACGAACTCTATACAAAATTTGTAAACAAATTAAACGCCCAGCAGGGACATCATTATGATATGTCCTACGGTGAACAGTATTGCGAAAACGGAACCATTGAAGAGAGCATAAAACATGCTGATGAAATGATGTTCCAGCGCAAACGTGTTTACTACCAAACAAACGAAAAATACCGGTAAAAAATACGCAATTTTGCACGGCGGAGCTAATCCCGATAAATTTCTCTTTCACTTTCTCTCAGCATTTGCGGTTTTGCTTGCCTCATTTCATCCTGCTAAAATAAAATGCATAGTTCGTTTAACATCACTTTATGCGTAAAAGGATAAAAACGAAGTATCAACAGCCAAGATACCAAAGTGAAGTTTTTATCAGGAAATTATCATACAAAATTTCGGCAGTAAAAAAATAAAGCCCCTGCAGAAGCAAGGGCTTTTTTTTGAAGAAAAGCAGCGAAGCTATACTCTGTGTGCAGCTTCAAAAATACCTTCCGCAAGGGTTGGGTGAGAGTGAATGGTATGCGCAATGTCAGCTACCGTTGCACCCATTTGCATTGCCATGGTAACTTCTGCAATAATATCGGAAGAATGAGCACCTGCAAGGTGAGCGCCAAGCACTTTATTGGTTTTGACATCAACAATAAGCTTGAATGCACCGGCAAGCTGACCCATGGCTTGAGCCTTGCCCAGTTCACGGAATTGGAAAATTTCAACTTTGTAATCTTTGCCTTCTTCAAGACCTTGTTTTTTGAGCTGGAGTTCAGAAGCGCCAACAGTACCGATTTCAGGGGTAACAAAGACAGCGGAAGGAACAATATGATAATCTTGGGCAACTTTTTTGTCACCAAGAATATTTTGTACAACAGTAAGACCTTCAGCAACAGCCATGTGAGCGAGCATAATTTTAGCTGGTCCTAAGATATCGCCGATAGCCCAAATGTGAGGAATACTGGTTTCAAGGTATTCGTTGGCAACAATGTAGCCGCGGTTGAGCTCCATACCGAGTTCTTCAAGTCCAAGTCCTTTGCTGTTTGCAGAACGGCCAACAGCTGAAATAACAACATCAGCTTCTGCAAATGCTGCTTCACCCGGAGTTGCAGGGGGACAGAACGGAGAATCGACCACTTTAGCTTTTACTTTGCCATCAACGATTTCAACGGAATCAACAACGCGTCTTACTTCGATTTTGATACCGGCTTTTTTCATTTCACGGGTAAGGATTTTGCTCATTTCTTCATCAAGGCTCGGAACAGGAAGAACTCTGTCTGCACCTTCAATGATGGTAACTTTTGAGCCAAATGTATTAAATACCATAGCAAGTTCTGAACCGATAACGCCGCCGCCGACAATAATCATGCTTTTGGGAACATAGTTCAGCATAAGGGCATCATCAGAAGAAAGAACGTGTTTATGATCAACAGGAAGACTTGGGAGATTGAGAGGAAGTGAACCGGTTGCAATAATAATATCGTCACTTTCAACGTTTTCAACAGAACCGTCAGCTTTTGTTACTTCAACAAGGCTTGCGCTTTTAATTTTCGCAGTACCCATAATGACGTTAACTTTGAGGGAATCAGCTGTTTTTTCGAGACCTCCGCGAAGAACAGAAGAAACTTTTTCTTTACGAGCAATAACGGCAGGCATATCAACAGTTGCAGTGCCTTCAACATTAATACCATATTCTTTTGCTTGATGAATTGCTTCAAATGCTTCAGCAGATGCTTTTAATGTTTTGGTTGGGATACAACCGCAGTTTAAACAGGTTCCGCCGAGCCATTTAGCTTCAATAAGGGTAACAGCTGCGCCTTTTTTTGCAGCGTCAAATGCAGCGGTATATCCTCCGGGACCTGCACCAATTACAGTAATACGTTTACTCATAACAACCTCGTAAGATTTTTTATAAAATTTGCTCAACATATGTTTTGCAGATTTTTGTTTACACACGTACTTGCGCGTACCTGCACAAGCACTCCGTGATAGTATTCACAAACTAAAATTTAAGCAAGTCTTTTTACAAAATTTTTTTTCTTTTTTAATGTGGATTATAAGAGAAAAAACATAAAAAAATTTTTTGAAGGAAAATATAAGTATGCAAAAATAAAAAGATAAATTTAATAAAGGGATTGAAGATAAAAAATAAAAATTTTGTTCTTTTTGTCACAAAATGCTTGACAAAATACTTGTGCCTGTATACAAGAAAGCAACAACTTTGATAATCAAAGTAATTCACATAAGCTTTTTTGAGGAGAAACAAAATGGCACTTTTTAGATCAGAATATCTTGGCGATTTGCAAGTAACCTGCACTAATACAATCAGCGGCGCAGCTGTTACTACTGACGCTTTCTTAGGTTATGAAAATAAAGGTGATTTGCTCAGCCCAATCGACCTTTGTGTTGCATCTCTTTGCTGCTGTTCATTGTCAATGGTTGGAACTTACGCTGATAACCATGAAATCGATATCGAAGGTGCATATTCTGAATGTGACTATAAAGTTGCTGTTAACCCGAAACGTATTACAGAAATTACCCTTACTTTCGTAATGCCTAAGGATAAAGAATATTCTGACAAAGAAAAAATGATGCTCGAAAAAGTTGCTGCTTCCTGCGGTGTTCACCATAGCTTAAGCACCGACATTGTACAAACAGTTAAATTTGAATGGTAAGATTTCGTTTATAGCCAATTAACTTCCATAAATATAGAGGACGTATCCGTATGGGTACGTCTTTTTTTGTGTTGCTGTATTTTAACAAGCATATTTTTCGCAATAGCGGCAGTAAAGCGAAAGAACCGGACAATAGAAATAATGTTTTTCCTCGCATAAAAATTTTTAATGTTTAGCAGAGAGACTAAAAAGTTTTTCTTATTTTTCTGAAAAATA